>JBFLWZ010000075.1:0-9111 GCA_040757615.1 Thermoproteota archaeon
CTGCAGACGTCAGAATCGCGGCAAACAGCGGCTTTTGCATGCCGTACGCCTGGGTGACCCTTCCTGAAAAAAACGAGCTGACCAAGTTTGCAGCAGACGCCACGGTGAGTATTATCCCGACGTCAAAGACAGAAATCGACAGGTCTCCATATGCAAACAGCGGCATGCCTGTGGTGTAGATGCCGGAGCGCAGGAACGCAAAGCCAAATGTGGCAATCGCGGCGGTATTGAGGTAGACGGCCATGCTTGCCTTGTGCCTGACGTCCTCCTGATCGGAACTGAACCTTGGGATGCCGAGCCTGCCGGTGTATGCAAGCATGGCAACGATGCCAAGCGCCACCGCTATCATTGCTGCAAACGCAAAGTAGGGTGCATTGTATCCAAAAAACGCGGCTATTGGAGCCCCGACTACTGGGCCCACAATTGGGCCGAGCATCAGCATCGATTGGTAGCTTCCAATGTTTGTGCCGCGCTTGGACGCTTCTGACGACAGGAGCACAAATGCAATTGCTGCGCTGACATAGATCGATGAGCCGATTCCTTCAAACACCCTTGCAGCAAGCAGCATCCAGTAGCTTGGTGCAAGACCTGCTAGGGTGGACGACCCTGCAAGGACTGCAAGGCCAAGGATCATCGTGTTGTTCATGCCCAGCCTGTCGGCAAGGACCCCTGCAGGCATGTCAAATATGAGCCGGCCGATAGCAAAGCCGGCAACTGCCGCGCCCACAAGGAACTCGTTTGCCCCTAGGTCCTGTTGAGCATAGAGCGTCAGCGAAGGCGTGACCATGCTAGAGCCCATCATAACTATAAGCGATACTAGCGAAAGGGCCACTATGCTTGGCTGAATGTTGAGGTATTCGTTTAACCTGAACAAAGTCTGAAGACGTGGGACTACTGTCTGTAATGCCTAATTTACCTTTGTGTGGTTGACTTTATTATCACATAGTCGATTATCTCTTTTCTCGACACGTCGGCCATTTTCAAGAGCGACCTGTACAGAATGCTTTCGAGAAAGGCTGGATATTTTTTCAAGATCCTTTCCCTGAGGCTGCCTCTGTTTTGCACGTAATACTTCGTCAATGGCTCGTAGACTTGGTGGCCAATTTTCATAATTTCCTTGATTTCAAACCCGTTCTTTTCAATTATGGACTTGACGTACTCTAGCTCGTAGTGCTCTGACGACCATGTCCACGACAGGATCCCGAGCCTGAAGAAAGAGTGAGATCTGGACATCACCGGTATTGCAATGACCAGCAGGCCGCCAGGCTCTAGCACCCGTTCCGACTCTCTGATGAACCTGTCAAGCGGCCTAAAATGCTGCGCAGATTCAAGCGCTACTACTCTGTCGACGGACTCTGCAGAAAAAGGAAGGACAGTAGAGGTCGCGTTAAGAAGTGACACCTTTTCCTTTCTTGCAATGAGCAGCTGCTGAAAGTTGATGTTCACGCAGCTGATATCCAGTGAGCTGAAGGCGGACTGCCACTGTGCTGCAGGCGCCGAAAGACCACTTCCTATATCGACCAGCCTCCTTGCCGAGCCAAGCTCAGCAATCCTGCCTACTAGCGAGCACAGATTGTCCTGAGCAACAACGGGGTCTGCAGTACCGTCCCAGTATCCAAAGTTGAGCATGTCGCCACCTGTTGCCAGCTGCATGACCGGAGACAGAGAATTGTACAGGTTTACCACATCATGCTCGTTGCGGCGAAAAGTCCACAGGACTGTCTGCAGTGGGTTTATTAGCATCACTGTTGCTGCATTATTGCCGGTATAAATGGCAGCTCTCAGGTTTCCTCCTGCTGGGTGCCAGACCTATGCGCCGTCTTGTACCTGCCTTTTAAGAAAAGCAGAATTGCGTTAAAGCCAATGCCTGCAAGGTTTGACCCAATGATCACCAAGTCATCTTGCATGATCCCGTAAACGACCCAGAGGGAAAAGCCTGCGATGAACAGCGGCATGAGGTAAACCGAAACATCGGCCATGCTACGCGTCCTGACGGCCCGGATTATCTGGGGAACAAAGCTGGACATGGTAAGCAAGGCCGCAGATATCCCGATCGCTGTGTCTATCTCCATATGCTCCCAATTATGACGTTATAGGATAAATCAAAATCAGCGATTGCTATTTCAACGCATATATCCTATAGCTGATGCCGTTCTTTTCGTCAAAAAACGTCCATCTTGCATGGCCCACCTTGATCTCATCAAAGCCTTCACTGTTGGCAAGTTTTTCATACACCGACTGGCCTACAACTATCTCCCATGTCCTTGCCAGAGGCAGCATTTTTGCAGCCATGCTGATGCTTAACCCGACAATGTCGATGTGCGACCGCTCAAGGCCCTTGCCATACAGCACAACCTGCACGTCGCCTTGGTCGACAGATATCTTTGCCTTGATTTCCGGCAGCCCGTGGGTTTTCAGCTCCGGGCTTATGCATTTCTTAATAACTTCGCGCATTCCCTTTGCACATTCTACCGCGTTCTTGGCCGCCTGCTTGCTGTCGTATTCTGCAGGAAAGAGCCCAATCACCGCATCGCCCACATATTTCAGGACATAGCCGCCGTATTCGCTGATGAGGAGGCTCATCTCCTGCGAGAAGATGTGCAGTATGGTCGCAAACTTGTCTGGCTCTATGGACATGCTCAGCTTGGTAGATCCGTCAAGGTCGACGTACAGTATCACAACTGCGATCTTTTGGTTTACCCGCCTCCTAAGAAAACGCTTGCACTGGTCAGTTGAGAGGTCGATCTGAACTCCCTTGTCAAGGGTCTGGCGCACGCGGGCCTGAATCGCTTCCATGTCGCGTGTGGGCGAGAGCAACTAGATTGGACATGCCCTGCGCCATATGTATATCTTGCATTGTAAGAAAGATTGCATAGCTGATTTATTATCAAGCGAGATAAACCATACAGATCAAGCAAGGTAAATGGCGATGGACGAAAAGAAAAAGAGGAGAACTCAGACCGCGTCCACGATGGCACAGCAGGTCGTGGCTGATCAGGTGCCACCAGATCGGCGTAAAGAGATACTAGAATACCTGAAGCTGTTTGGCTACAAGCCCGAACATACAATCCTGCAGGTGCATATACCCGGGTTTTTCAACAAGAGGCGCTATGGCAAAAGAGAGCCGGATAAGAGGCAGGCTGCTGCCAAGAGGTATGGCGGCACCACGTTTGTAATAGTAGGCAGGACGCATGACCCTGCAATAATGGATCGAGTGATCAAGCCTAGAAAAAAGAGGGAAGACGCGAGCCCAGGATATGTCGGCTACCTCTGGAAGAACAAGGACCCTGAGGGCAGGGCTCCGGACGAAGTCCTTCCGCCTGACTTTACGCCAACACACGTCCCGTACCCGGAAGACTGGAAGAACATATTTGCAACCAAGGGATTCATGATAGCGCTACACGTGCCATCGTCCTTTGCAAAGGATAAGAACCGGCTGTTAAGGGCGCTGTATCGCGCCGGGAAAAACGCGGATGTCAAGAAGCGATGGGATTTTATCAATCAGGTAGGTGACACCGGCTTTGGACAGGCAGCCGAAGATCCGTTTTTAACATACTGAAGATCCGGCTCGCCAAAGGCGAGATCCGCCAAGAGGAGTACGAAAGGTTGCGCAAGAGCCTGGCTGCATGATCCCCCCTCTCCCCGCAGTACTCCTCTCATTATATGCGCGTCTTGCGACAGCAGGTATACAATGAACTGGATGAGGAACAGGAGAAAGATCTCTAGCCAAGATTTGCTAGAGATGCTCAAGCGCATAGACCGCGCATACCGGCTGGTAGAGCTGAATGAAAAAGAGCCCGTGATACTTGAAACCGATCACAATGAGCGGCTGTTCAAAGTAAGGAGCGCCAAGGATGCGGACAAGTTCTACAGCGTCGATGCAGATATCAAGACTTGTACATGCCCTGATTTCAATTTCCGCGTCCTGAAATGCAAGCACATAATCGCGGCCGAATTTGCCTCCGGCGCAGCGTAGGAAAAGGCCATGGGACACGGCGCAATTTGCTCTAACAAGGGGTGCAGCCACAGACTTGGACTTCACCGTTACGACAGCAAAAAGAGGACTCTTGTCTGCAGCAAGTGCAGATGCGACAAGTACAAGTAAAAAATAAATCCCGTTTTCGACTTTTATATGACATGCAAACGCTAGAGCCATATCACGGATCTGGAAAAAAGGTAGTGGTATACAACACATACGCAGACAAGGGCAGGCTGCATTTTGATGTCTTTATACCGACTAACAAGAGCCAGGCAGGGCAGGTTCCAAAAGAGGTCGATGCAAAAGCTGTCGAGTATGCAAAAGAATTCCTGAAGCTGATAGGCAAGCCATCGAACGATGTCGCAGTCAACATGTGTGAACGATGCCACATCGACAACACCGACCTGTATGCAGAACAGCTGTGGCAGCTGCCGGGAAAGGAAGTTTTCATCTGGCCAATGGAAGGGTGCCCCAAGCCCTAGCTTTTTCTTTTGTAATTTCTGAACGCAATTAGGCTCTTTAGCAAATTCTGCAATTGACAGATCGTGACTATGACATACAGGTTTCAGAGACTTGTGAAGGTGACAGTGGTAGACCAGTTTGGCAACTCTGAAACCGGCGAGCTCATTGTTATCAGGTGGATCGCAGGGCCACCCTTCTATTTTTTCAAAAAAAGAAAAATAGGCTTTTGCCTATTCGCGCTTTACAAGCACATAGTGGGGGATGTTTGCTATCGTCGCGGGATAGGATGTCTTGTATTCCCATCCAAGCGCAAGCAGCTTCCTTGCTTCCGCAGCATCTGCCACGGTTACAATGTCCACGATGCGCTTGCGCCGTGACTCCTGCGTTCCCTTGTGCACGTGCTCGTTGCCATTTTCGTCTACCAGCTTCCACCTGATCTTGCCGGTGGCCGGGTCTTCGCCAATCTTCTCAAAGGCTATTGGCTGGTTTGGAAATCCGGCTGCCTTGCAGCGATTGCATTCTTGCATCTTTCTTTGCGGTTTGGATGCTTCCGCCTGAATTGCTGTTGACATGAGAATAGAACCGCAGAATTTGTTAATAACGGCTGGAGCACGGTAGGGAGAGGGGGACCCTCAGCTGTAAATGCCCGGGCCCTTGCCCGTTTGCTCCTGTTGACGCTGCACCGAATTTATCAACTCTTGCATCTGGCGTTTTAGCTCGACAGCCTCGCTCCTCAGCTCGCGTACGTCTATCTTGAACGGGTTGTTGGCAAGGTCGTTTGCCTTCTCTATCAGGATTGCTGCGCCTTCGGGGTCAGGAATGCCCCTCATTGAGGGCACCAGCAGCCCTGTGCAGGGGATTCCGTTTGACAAGCATGCCGCCAAAAGGCCGCCGGATATTCCTGCAACAAACGCTGGAACCGATTCTTTTCCTCCCTTGATGTTGCTCAGATAGCTATGGTCGTCTGATCGGCCGTCGCTTGATAATACAATGGGCTTTCTTCCGGTTTCAGGGATGCTAGAAGATGCAATCCCTTCAAGAACAATGATTTCTCGGATGTTGTTGTCCTTGGCCCACTTTACCACATCGTTCAGTAGCGAGCGGATGCCGGATAATATCACGGGCGCGTCGCACACGAGCACGCAGGCAGTGCCCTTGTTGTTCGCATAGATCCGGAAAGGATGCCGCAGCCTGCCGCCTATGTAAATGACGCCGGGAGTAATAAAATCAGAGTCGATGAACGCGATCTGATGCATCTTTTGCTGCTCTATGATGTAGCTTACTCCCATTGCACCGACGATCCCAGGGCCTGGAAAACCAGCTATCAATATCGCGTCGTTCAACCTTATTTTCTGGTCCCTTTCAACAGGCCTGATGACTGTTTTATCTGTATTGTTGGAAATCATTTTTCCTCTTCCTTTCGGCTAGAAACACTGCGCAGCACGGTTTCATCGGTTGTCTCCCTGCCTCTGATGTCATTTGCAACAGAGGAGCCAAGCGATTTTTTGTTTTCTTTATCCGAACTCATTGCTAACCTTGGCATGAAATTGCATTAATGGATTATACAAAAAGGTTCCACACTCAAGGCGCTAGCATAGGCTATCCGCTCAATAGCAAAGTCGCACAAGTTCTTGCAATGACCGGCGAAGTTCAAATAAGGTTCCCTCTGCAGTTTTCCCATTCCGTCAAGATAGGCCAGACAGCAAAGGGCGCCCGCATTTCTGTCCATGTCTACTCCAACAATCAGGGAGACGTTATCAACCAAGCTGTCTCGATGTATTGGAAGGCACGAAAGATGCTCGAGCAGGACGGTCAGGCCATTGCTCCGGTCGAAAGCGAAGCAACGCTTACCGCCGAAACTACCTGCTTCTTTTCTTTTCATACTTTACAATATTCACGACGCTCGTACCTTTGTCTACAAATGAGATCCTGCCAGAATCGCTTTCTCTCGATATGTTCTATGTCGTTTCTGTGTCATCTGGAACAGGTCCGTCGGGGTTTACCTCATGACCGGGATCTATCTTCAAGCGTCCGTCGGGTTGACGTTTTTGGCTCCTCTTAGCCGTGGTTTCTGGTATCAACAACGTTCTTTTCCCGCCTGTGAAACATGCATTTCTTGACCTACATGGGATAAAAAGAGAGTAAAAACTCTTCAGGTTATCCGCTTTGATGTCTCGGTCTGCGCTCCGTCAACGTGCTCGTTTCTCAGATGCTCTGCGACCTGTTCTGCGGTCGGAAAAGAGTAGTCACATTTCGGGCACGCAAATCCACTATCGGGCATTATCTTTGTTTGCACAACATGAAATAAAATGATTAAAAAATTTAGCGGTTGGAGGCAGAACGCTGCTTGGCACTATCCCTCTGCATGCTGACCACGCCGAATATTGCCAATACAAGCCCCGCGACAATCATGAATAGGAACGCGTACTCGCCATAAAAGAACGACCTAGCGACATCTGGACCACCAAACGCGCCCTGCGTCGTCAGGATTCTGGCTGCCTGAGAGCCTACCGCAATCATCCCCACAATCCCGATCGCTATCAATGCTGCGCCAACTATGGTGACGATTTTCTTATTCTTCGCGCTTGATAACAGACCGATGCCTATTCCGCCTAGCATGCACTCTGATGCGCATAAAGCAAGTTAAACGTTATACAGGCTTGCTGCAAATTTCAGATAGATCGTCGACAAGCCTGACAAGCGCCTTGGCAACCTTTTTCTGGTCATCTAAAATGATGTTGATGGCAGTTCTTTCACGCGGGCCTTTTGCCCAGTGCAAAATGGACTTGATCTCTTCAATGTTGTTTTCTGCCTCTTCCAGCTGGCGGGAGCTAGACTCTAGGACGGCATTCAACACCTCCTCCTTTACTTTTACAGGGTCTTTCAATGCATGTGTGGTCAAGTAAGAGCCGTTATGAACCTTACAGCGATTCAGGGTGATCCCGACGGTAATGCTTTGTAAGGTCTTCCATCACTTCAAACGAGGCGCCGCATTCGTCGCAGGTGTAGCTGTATCCTGCCGTGGACGGTTCTGACATGTATGACTATGCGCAAAATACGTGATAAGGGTTTAAGCCATTGAAGCAGCAGTTGCGTGATCTATCTTGATATGCTCGTCCAGATCAAGCATGCTCGGGAAATCGCGGTTGCACTTGTCACAGTGATATCTTGGTCTCTCTGGTGTGTCCATTACCTTGACCATCCAACTAATGTGCATTTCAAACTATAATACAGTTTCATAACCTAGTTTCGACATACCTGCAGCCAACTGATAATAAACATGCAGGACAAGCAGCTGTGTGTCAACCAAAGACATGAAAAGAAATCCTGAAACAAAGAGCGGAAGCGGTCCAGCAGCAAATGTGTTTTTTAATCCCGAGCGTGATTTCGGAACGAGCGAACAGAAGGAGAAAATCAAACAGGCAAGCCAATAGCTGTAAAGCCGCCATATGGTTGAAATTTTATTGCTATTTTAGGAATCGAGTTCTCAATTGTTAAATCCTTTTGATCACATATCCTAGCAATGGAGTCTACAAATGCCACATCGCTTGATAGCATATGTACCTGCCTGATGTGTCATCATGACTTTGCTCTGGACTGCATGGACTGTAAATGCTGCAAAGAGGGCACTCATTCGATGGTTCTGAACGGGGTGGCTGTATCTGGCAGAAATGTGCGCATCCCCGTAGGCGCTGTGACGCTGGAAGGCGACCTGCACGTTGGACCAAAGCCAGCAATGGTTGTGTTTGTTCACGGGAGCGGAAGCAGCAGGCGCAGCCCGAGGAATACGTATGTCGCCGGGGTGCTCCAAAATGCGGGACTTGGAACATTACTATTCGACCTTCTCACTACAGATGAAGAACGAGTCGACGAGCGGACCGCTCATCTGCGCTTTGACATCGGGCTTTTGGCAAATAGGCTTGATGGTGCTACAGACTGGCTGGTCAAGCAGATAGGAGATGTCAAAATTGGATATTTCGGCGCCAGCACCGGAGCTGCGGCAGCGCTAGTTGCTGCGGCGAGAAAACAAGATGTGATCAAGGCAGTCGTCTCGCGCGGCGGCCGACCTGATCTGGCAGGAGATCTTTTGGATAAGGTTCGTGCGCCCACACTTTTGATTGTCGGGGGAGACGACCATCCTGTCATCAGCATGAACCAAGAAGCGCTTGATAAACTGAAGATAAGGGACAAGAGGATAGAGATAGTGCCGGGAGCGACACATCTTTTTGAAGAGCCCAACAAGCTCGAAGAGGTGGCGCGCCTTGCGCGGCAATGGTTTGAGCGTTACCTGTCTGACGAAAGGGTTACATGATTCTGGCAATCTGTCGTCCCTACCTGACGCCGGATAGAACCTTGGTTTCTTTATGCTCTAACTTGATGTGTTCTTCTCTATCCTGTGCAGTCGTAAACGTGATGCCACATTCTTTGCATTTGAGCTCGTTGCTGTCTGCCGAGGACATTGCTGCCAAACAGCTAGCATTCATAGGATAAGTAGGTTTTAGCAGATTTGACTTTATTTGATTTTGCTTCTCTTTATCTTCTCCTGCAAAAGCATGACGCCCTGAATCAGCGTCTCCGGCCTTGGTGGGCATCCTGGGATGTACGCATCTACTGGTACTATGCTGTCGACGCCAGGCAGGACATTATACGAGTCGAAATAGAGGCCGCCG
>JBFLWZ010000076.1:0-9095 GCA_040757615.1 Thermoproteota archaeon
AATCACATGCTCACTCTGGCTACTGCCACGTTTGAAGTAGCGTATGTCTCGACCCTTACCTTTGCAGCGTCCTCCAAAACCAGCTTTAACAGGTCCTTGGCAAACAGCGACCAGGTTTTTCCGAGGTTGTGGTATGCAATGACAAGATGTGTTGCACCTTCCCTCCTATGGTGTGCATCTACGCCACACGCTTTCATGTACCGCTGGAGCACAGACAGGGCCGTGTCGAAATTGTATTCCTTCCCCACAAGAATTACCAACTCCCTCAAAACCTTGGAAACAATCTCGGCGACTTTCCATACGATTCCGCTCGCGTCTGAATGCCGTGCATGTTTCTCTTCGCTTTCAAATCTTGCCGCCACCTCAATCATGTACGAAAACATCTCCGTTGGAATCGGCATCATATCTGTCCTGTCCTCGAGCCTGTCCCATTCAAGATACTTTTTCACTATTTGATTGACTAGAAGGTTAAGGGATACGTCGTTTTGAGACGCTTCGTGTTCTAAGCCATTTAGCAAGACAGGATCTATTCGGAAGGAAATACTGCGGCTATTTGGCTGTCGTCCTGACATTTCTTTGCGATGATCATTGATCATGGCCACTTATGAGACTTGCTGAAAAAAAGAAAAATCAAAAGAAAGGCGATCTTATGGGGCGATTTCTTTTGAGCGCCTACCCTTCATGAAGAATGCTGCCGCAACGCCACCAAAGATCACTCCGAGAATTCCAACGAAGGTGAAGAAGCTGAGGCCTTCGCTAGCGATCATTGATGTGCCCGAGCCCATCGGGTCGTTTCCATAGGTAGTCTCCTGTGCAGTCGTTAGTCTCTGCCTTGCCAAGATGTTGACTTCGTTGCACTGCGCTACAGGAATTCCAAGCTCGGCGCATTGCTCGAGATCATCTCCGGTTGCAGCGCCGCCTCCAGAATCTCCGCCATACTGCCCATACGCAGAGGTCGTCGTGGCAACAGAGCCAAGAATTACCGCCAATGCAGCTATGATGACTGGCCGAATCATGTTAGCTAACTTTCTAAATTTGTATTTAACCAGTAGGAATGCATTGCAGTATCTTGAAGCGATCATGTGTACATGCGATCAGATGTCATTGAGTTCAACATACTGCAATGCATACGTCATGCTGTTATATCGCCAGCTCCAAGTCGGAGTAAGCCATAGTTGGCGGTTCATATTCTTGGTCCGCCTCCTTCAACCCCAAGGCAATAAACGGAGGTGGACCAAGGTTTCATTATTATGAATGCTATACGGACGCGAGTTAAAACAAAAAAGCCTCGCCCAAGTATGATTTTGCCAAAGTGACCAACATTCCTTTTATGGACATTGGATGTGTTGCAAGAGTGGGAGCCTGGGCTAGAGGTTGACTTCTGCAATGGTTGTGTTTCGAGTGACTCGGATTTCCGCTCGGGCCTGGGCCAGCTCATTGAAAATCAGATTCAAAAGCTCCTTTGTAAATAGCGACCAGCTCTCTCCCAGCTCGTGCTGGACCAGAAATACATGCTTTCTTCCCTCTATAGTGTGATCCGATTTAATCCCTGAAACCTTCATGTATTCCTGAAGAACCGAAAGCACAGTCCACAGGTTGTACTGCTTCTTCATGTAGAGAACGGACTCTTTCATTAGCGAGAAAGCAATCTGAGCGGCATCCTGTATGATCCGATTTCTGTATTGTTCAATTTCGGCCTGAGCCATGCCGCTCTTCACCGCGATAGCTACAGATTCGTCTATTAGGAGAGATAGCATTAATTTTGGTACAGGCATCATGCCGATTTTTACTTCGTATCTATCCCAATTTGTATATCGCCTCAGAATCTGATTGACTAAAACGTTGAGTGACATGTCCTTTGTGTCAGCTTCGTTCTGAAGCTCGTCTATCACACCTGCATCCAGTCTAAATGTAATGCTGCGTGTCTTGCCTTTATGAGCAACTGAATTTCCATCATCCACAGATTCAATTGTTCTTGCCAATATGGCCGATCTTTGTCTTGTCAATCCGTAATATATATCGAAACGGCGTACATGCACTGCCACGCAGTGCATTGCATAAAATCAGAAAAAACATCCTTGATCTAAAAGTTATTGTATCTGCAAAAATTTCTAACATTATCTAATCATATCACCAGCAGCGCGTTGCAGCCTGCAAATTGCACAAAATATCTCTGCATCACAGTGCTATGTACACGTACTGCTAAAATATTGCAGTTATTTGCTTGTCATGCGTCAATGCATTGTTATGCGTTTTCACGCGATTCTAGGATAAGCAAACTTGAGATGGTGGGAGAGCAGCATGGTTCTTGAGACAAAAAAGCCTCGCCCAATGTGGGAGATACTTTTTTCGACGCACCACACAGATGTCGGCCTTTTGTACCTGATATTTTCGATTACAGCTCTTATGATCGGCGGAGCTCTTGCTCTGGCCATTCGTGCAGAGCTGGTCTTCCCGGATCAGCAAATCATCCCGGATTCTAACACCTTTCACAGGATATTTACTGTGCACGGGACTACAATGCTCTTTCTCTGGCTCCTTCCGTTTGCATCAGGCGTCGGCAACTACCTGATCCCGATCATGGTCAGGTACAAAGACATGGCTTGGCCAAAGCTGAACGCAGTTGCGTTCTGGATGCTACCTGTTGGCGCAGCTCTAATTCTTCTCGGCTTTTCGGATACAAGCTGGAATGCATATCCTCCTTATTCCATAATCAGGGCACCGGGTCCAGCAGCTGAAATGTGGATATTTGGAGTTAAGATACTAGGGCTAGCCTCGATTCTCGGCTCCATCAATTTCATAGTTACAATTCTCAAGATGAAGCATCCCGACCTGCCGATCATGAGAATGTCCCTCTTTTCCTGGGCAACTTTGACATCCTCCATAATGACGCTTGTAGCTGTGCCCACCTTTGCGGCAGCTTTGGTGATGATTTACACCGACAGGCTTGGCGTATCCGGATTCTTCAATCCAGCCATGGGTGGCGACCCAATTGCGTACCAGCACCTGTTCTGGTTCACGTTCCACCCCGAAGTGTACATCTTCCTCATACCTGCGGTAGGGATGCTCTATGAGTTGATACCCAAGTTCTCTAGAAAGCCGATCTTTAGCTACCAGTCTGGAGTCGCAGCCTTTACAATTCTGACCATTGTCGCATTCTCTTCCTGGGCACATCATATGTATGCGACAGGCATGAGCTTTACAGAAAAGACCGTGTTCATGGTCGGAACACTGGCGGCGGTTCCTGCGTCGGCCCTCCATGTCTTTAACTGGATCGCGACGATGTGGGGCGGAAGAATCAGGTTCAAGGCACCAATGCTTTTTGCATTAGGGGCGATAATGCTGTTCTTTGCATCAGGCGCAGGAGGAGTGGTCAACGCCTCAATGCCGCTCGATTTCCTGACCCACGACAGCTACTGGGTGGTAGGACATTTCCACCTGA
The DNA here is from genome assembly GCA_040757615.1 of Thermoproteota archaeon. Classification (GTDB taxonomy): domain Archaea; phylum Thermoproteota; class Nitrososphaeria; order Nitrososphaerales; family Nitrososphaeraceae; genus Nitrososphaera. The sequence goes on from JBFLWZ010000076.1 coordinate 3,443, forward strand.
TGTTGATGGGAACGGTATCGCTGGCATTTACGGCTTTCTTGTACTACTTGTTCCCCCTGATAACGGGCAGGATGTACAATGAAAGGCTTGCCCAAGTTCATTTCATAATGGCATTTGTAGGAGTCGCACTGGTATTCCTTACTCAACACATACTTGGACTGTACGGGATGCCCAGAAGGGTGTTCGATTACCTGCCCTTGCCCGAATACATAATCATGAACCAGATTGCCAGCGCAGGAGCATGGGCTGCAGGAATAGGCTATGCGGTAATGGTTGCCAATTTCATCAAAAGTGCAGGTTACGGCAAGCCGGCCAACATGCAAGATCCATTTGGAATAGGAGAGCAGTACTACGACTACACCAGGCGCGAGCCACACCATTAGGACAAGAAGCTGGGTGGGATATGAGCAATCGAGGCATCATCATCAATTGGCTGCATCTTGCCGGACGGTGCTGGGGCAGACTCTGGACCCACCGTACGGCGCGAAATGAACTTGTGTCGGATAGCAGAGAGTGCAGAAATTATCAGGCTGGGCTGCCCCCTGTTGAATGGTTCAGACTTCTTGGGTCATCTGTCTACCTTTTGTCCGATGGCAGGAGCTTGGGAAAAATCGAGGCGATCAGCAAAGATCTCGTTGTGATCAAGCAAGGATGTGCAAAGGTCACTCGATATTACATATCCCATAATAGGCTAAGATATTGGATTGAAGGCGGCAGCAGGGTATGGATTGACTTGACCTTGGATGAATTATCCTCATTTGTCAGACAAGACGTGCCAAACCCATCCAGCTTTGTTACGCTGGGAAGCCATTTCCCGAATCCGCCATTTGCTTTTGAAGACTAGGTCCACTGTTTCTGGGTGACGCATTTCTCTTTGGCAGAAGGCGCAGGTAGCAAAGTCTGTGCACGTTAGGTTCGATATACTGGATCTGAATACTTCGACAGCCCCAATGAAAGCTAGTTGAAGAAATTATTGGGCGTTATAGCCCTTTTCCTTTGCCTTGGCAGCCACGGCCTGTGCCTTTGCGTTCGCCCTTGGAAGCACAAAGTCCGCGGTTTCCGGAGTGACGTATCCAGCCTCTGCAGCGACCGACCTTGCCTGCTGCTGCGCCTTGACCAGCATCGGCTTGACAGTCTCTGGAGTGACATAGCCCACCTCGGTTGCCAGCGCAAGCGCCTGCTGGAACGACCTGACAAGCTCTGTCCGGTATTCTTCGAGGTTGATCCTCAGATCCTGCTCCTTGAAGAGAAGGCCTTCTGCTATTGCAAAGTTGACCGCAATGCCGGCTTCGATCGGCTTGACGTTGAGCTTGCTCAGAAGCGAAGCCAGCTGCATTGAAATGACGTCGCCGGGCTTGGCCACGACGGTGTCCTTGGCCACCCAAATCGTGCCTTGGTCTATCTTTGTCGGGACGTTTGCGACCTTGAATTCAGATAGCACGGGTCCTGGAGCAATGCCTGTGTTGCCAGCCGGAACAGTGATCTCTTTGGTTGCAATGTCGCCTCCCTTTGCAGCCAGGAACACCTTGTTCTGTGCAAATATGAGGTTGAGCTTGAATGGGCTGATGTTGGTGAACATGAGCGCGCACTGGCCTTCCAGCTGCTTGCTCAGCTGGTCAATGCCTGCGACGTTTTTGACCTTCTCAAACGCCCTCATTGCCACCTTGTTCTTGATTATCCTTATCTTGATGTCATTGCGGAACTTTTTGCGGATCGCCATGAGCTGGGTTGCGCGGACCTTGGTCATCTTGGACAGCGCAATCACGTTGTACTTTGTCGGCAGCTCCTGAAGCTCCTGGTGCATCAGGCGCTTCTTTTTCGGGTAGTGCTTGCGGGCCTGCTGCGTAGTAACTTGTGACATTATTCGCTCTTCTCCTTTGCCTTGAGCGCTGTCAGTTTGGCAGCCTTGCCCATCGTGAATTTGACCATAGCGTTCCTGATGTTCTTGTCGCCCTGCGGCAGCTTTTTCTCGATTGCCGCAATGATGGCGCTTGCATTTTCGACCAGCTGGTTGTCATCCATCTTTTCGTCGCCTATTCTGGCGGAAACGTTGAGCTGATTCTTTGCCTTGACCCTGACAGAGTTCTTGAAGCGGGCTGCAATGTTCTCTACAGGAGCGCCGTATGGGAGCGGGGTTGGCATCTTGCCCTTTGGGCCGAGGAACTGGCCGAGCGAGCGGCCTATCGACGCCATCTGGGCTGTGTCTGCCAGAAAAAAGTCGTGCGCTCTGACCACCTTGCGGGCTTCGCGCTTGTTGGTGCCCAGCCTGTCAAGCTCTGCCGGCTCCATGACCCTGTCGATGCCTGCCTTGCGGGCCCTGCTGCCCATGTCGCCTCCGGCGACCACGCAGACGCTTGGGACCTTGCTTGACTTGTGGGGAAGTGCCACCACCTCGTTGAGGTTAAAGCCCTTCTTTACGTCGATATCCTTGAGAACAAGTGTCAATTCTGCAGACTGGGTGAACTTGCGATCGGTCTTTACCTCTCGCGCCCTTTTGACCAGCTCTGCTATCTGGGTATTAGTTACCATGTTCCTCTATCTCTATATTCAGAGTGAACGCAAAAAGCCACTTTTAATCTTTGTTCTTCTAGCCCTAGCAGTCAGAGCCTAGAGGCATATTTTCTCGCTTCAGCTAGGATATCTTCTATGTTGTTTTTCTTGGCCTGACTGTCGAGATAGGCATAATCGATAGAACCGGAGAATATCTTTAGCAGCGCAATGGCCTGTTCGAGGTCTCGTTGGGGGTTGCTTTTCCAGAATTTCATGGAATACAGCCTATTTACAATCAGGTCTTCCGGGGCAGCGACTCTAAGTTCAGATTCTTTCACTCTGAATTTCCTCAGCCTGCCAAGGTCCCCGCTATATGGTTCCGAGATAACTTGGATTACGATGTTTAGATCGCGATTGAACCACAGCCCGTTATCTTCCTCGCCAAATCCAAACTTGTTGAGAAATTTCTCTGTTGTCGTTTTGCTGGTGACAAGCAGGTCCATATCCGAAGTGGCAAATGTGCCCGCAGTGTAGAGATCTATGGCCTGGCCGCCAACAAGGATTGAATCGACGCCGTTTTCTTTTAGTTTCCCGCTCAACAACGCCAAAAAGAGTATTCGGCGCCTAAACAAATTCTCCTCTCTTTTTAGCTCCCTGTATTCAGGCGAAGTCTTGAATCTGGCCGACACTTCTGGTTCCAACCTATTTCATTTAGACTTTAAAGTGAACGTGCCGTCCCTTCTCTTATCAAATAATTCATTAAACGCTGCTTCCGATGACGCAACAAGCGCAGCCAGCTCTCTTGGAGCCCTTTTGGACAAGAGCTCTGCTACTTGTTTTGCTTTAGCTTCTTTCCCAAAGGGAATCATATCAGGATCGAGCCGAACTATTTTTGCCGTCCGCTCAGCTTGCATCTCTGGAGAAAGCCAGTCCTGCAGGTCAATTGGTTCGGATGCTTTCCGCTTTAATGATTGCATGTATTCAACTGCAGCCTTGCCTGCACCCTTTGAAAGCCTGTAGAACGTTTGATTGCGTCTCCTTTCAGAATCGACAACTCTAAACTTTAGAAATTCAGACAAGTAACGGTATGTTGAGGCGGGGTCCAACCCTTTGGCCATAGCGATTTGATAGGCTGTTACAGGTTTGCCTGTTTCAGCTAGCGCTTCTAGGATGGCAAAGCGGGATCTCCCTCCAAGTAGTGCCTCTATGCTCATGTGGTTATATCGCGCTAGGTTCTATTTAAGGACTTAGATTTTAAATCTAAGTATTGTTGTGCCAATTTCTATGAAACGGGATTATGCCTTCCTACATATTGTATACTTTAATTCTACCCGGCGGCGCAATCGTAAGATTTTGAGCATAATCGGTTAAACTGCCGGCGACTCGACTTATTGTGATACGAAAGAATCGCCTGATCATAGCTATTGCGGCAATCGCCATGCTCTCAGGATCGGCAATAGCCGGCACTGTTGGATTTGCACAGGCTGTCCTGCTACAACCCGAAGATCATTGGAAATACAAGATTGACAGGTGGACGTGGGATTCTGAACGCCGCAGGACCTATGGTCTCATTACTCCACAGATAGTCGTACAGAACGAGACCTTCGACAGGCTTGAAGGCTATATTGCTGATGCAGACGGCACACGGCTTGAGATGTACGACGGCGAACAGGTAGTCCAAGTCCGCTTCCTGTCTAACAACAGCGTCGCAAGCAACTGGGAACTTGCCGGTAGGGTGCATGACGGCTATTTCGCAATCGAGATTCCGGAGAAGTACAGGGAGGCAGAAGTTGTCCGGATCTTTATCGGCAACCATAGGTACGTCGTAAATGACGGTACGATTACCACACCACAAACCGAAGTTTACATGAACTCTGCAATGTTGAACTACAAGACAAACTCGACTCTGAGTCAGACAGAGACAGAGGTTGCGCAGATTGAAGAACCACAGCAGCCTATAAGGAGTCCCTATGCCGGCGGAAGCCTGATCGACTGGATACTGAGCCGTAACGGCCTGCTACCTGTAAGAAGCACGGATGCGGGCAAATAGCGAGATCTGGAGAGCAATAATCACTGAAATGAGGGCAAGCACAGGGAGGATAACGGCATTTATCTGGCCTGAGGCTTGCTGCACCGCATCTATTTCTCCCCTTATAGAGGCCTGAGCATTATCCACGGAATTTGTTATTGTTGATTTTGTGTCATTTAACGCAGACCGAGTTTCGTCGAGTCCCTGGCGTAAGCGCTCGAGTTCCTGATTGGTAGAGTCAAGCTGTGTGTTTAGCAGGTCTACAGAATCCTGGATTGTTCCTATGCTGCTTGCGCTGGCCGCTATGAGCCGGGTATCGTGTGACAGGAACCCTCTGTAAAATGCTGCCACGTGTACCACGTATGTATCCTCACTGGGAAGTTGGATATCTGCATAGTAGAGGCCGGGGTGCAGCTCACGGAACATGCCGCTCAGGTTTATCGTGGAATTGCTTGAATGTATGTGCGAGGTTCCAAGGATATCTATGACTGCCTGATCATCAACGGCCTCTACAAGCGCGCCGTCAAAAGTGATCTGTGCAAATATCCTGAACGGCACATTAACTGCGACCTGGCTTGGGGTATCAAGCTTTACGCCAAGCACGTGCCCCCTTGTAGGATCCAGTCCTTGGTCGAACCCTCCAGCAAACGCCACCTCTGCCCGCAGAGGCTCCACGTTCCCCAAGGCGGAAAGCACTTCTATAGTGTAGGTGCCAAACACGAGATTTCTGGAAGGCGCTGGCCACATGAATATGCTAGATCTATAAAGGCCTTCTTCGTCTACTTCTACATCCTCTATTCTTATCGCCAGCCCTGCGGGGTCATACAGCCTGATTACGAGCACCTGATTTGGTTCGGCTCTGCCGAATATCTCAAGAGTCTCTCCGGGCACGTACACCTGCTGGGTAGTTCTAAGCGTAAATTCCATTTCCTCTTCAGTAGTTGCAAAAGCCTGCGGCATGACGGATAGAAAAGATGTCGAAATGATCATGATCGCGATGATGGTCGCGGTCAGATGATTGGAAATCGTGATTTTACCAAAGATTTTGCGTTTCAAAGAAGTTGACATTTAGAAAACAAAAAGGAAAGAAAAGGTGGGGGTTACCCAGCCTCTCTAGTTCACGGTTATGTTGGA
>JBFLWZ010000077.1:0-9040 GCA_040757615.1 Thermoproteota archaeon
CGCGCTTGCCGTCAAGAAAAGCCTTTATCTCCGACCCGATCGGCGTCGTGTAGTCTGGAAAATCGACGACCACACAGACCTTGTCAAGCGCCTTTATGGCCTCTACGAGCATGCGGGATTGAGTCGTCTTGCCCGCCTTGTCGGTGCCTTCCAGCACTATTACCTTGCCCTTTGATACCACTGCTGAGGTTCATCGAAGCATCAATAAAAAGATGTTGAGTATTATTTGCAACTGGCGACGGTTCGTGCCATTTTACACGCCTTGGACTACGAGAATTTAATCCAAAAAACCAACAAATTAAAATATTAACAGACTCTGTAAGGTCTAGTCTTGCGGAAGGTGTTTGCAGGTTGAAAGACGACAAATCGACGATCGCGATATTCGACACGTTCAAGACCCGCAAGAACAAGTTTACCGGCGAGGCAAAGAGGCAGAGGGGCATCATTGCCCATCTGGCGACCGAGCAGAGCCCAGAGCTTCGCACTAGAACATCCATCGCCCATGCGATAGCCAAGCAGCACGGCATCCTGTGGCAGAACATTTATTCTGGCATCTTCCGCGACCTTGACGAAGTGCTGATCCCAGCTGGCGTGGTAAAGGAGGGAGGCAGGCTGCCGCTGAGGAGGGGCCCAAAGGCCCTCCAGCTGGAAGGCGTGCCGTTCTACGAGCTGACAGACGCCGGCATGCTGGTGGCGTCGGCGGTCGAAGAGCTGGGCGACAAGCGCATGAAACTGTTAGAGTCGTACGTCTCTTCGCTGCCTGCAGGCGACGCCAGCTCGAGGGCAATGAAGGAGGGGATGCTCCTTCTGATATCTGCCGCCCCATCGTTTGTGACCAAGATAATCAGCGAATACATTTACGCCTACAGCACCGGGGCAATAGACAGCATTGCGCCGCTAGACGCCAAGAAGCTGAAGTCAGTCATAGCCAAGCAGATAACGGTGGAAAAAGAGCTGGTAGAGGCTTTCATGGTCATGCAGGCAAACGACAAAGATCTAGTTAAGAACTTTTTCAAGGTGCTGACCTAGCGGCCTTCGTGACCGCATGAAGGGCATCGGTACTTCTTCTGTTTGCCCTTGCAGCCTTCGCAGCGCCAGATACGGGCGTTCCTGCATTTCGGGCAGCTGAAACTTTCCGAGAGCTCGCCCGGGCTGACCTCCTTGCCGCAGGCGTTGCAGTTGGGCATGTCGTACGAACCGGCGTACATCTTCCTTACGGCATATCACTTGCCGGAGTATTTTTACTTTTATAGAAATCTGGCGAGAAGAAGACCCCTACCGGACTTGTATCCGGTGGATTGATGTATGAATCGCCACTGCATTCTTTTTTTAAGTAGCGCCCATGAGACATTTTTCAGCACCGACGATGCCAGAGCCAGGCAAAGTGGAAGAACTTACGTCTTGGCACACAAATGATGATAATACGACGAACCTGTACTACCACCACCACGTGCCATGCCCTGTAAAGCCGACGATAGTGGACTGGGTTCTCAGACACATTATTACCGGTGGAACGCCGGGAAAGCGCACGCCTCTGGTGAGGGAGAGATCCAAGAAGCTCTCGGTCGCTGAACCAGGAAAAGAAGTTGCTTTTGCCTGGACCATGTAGTGGTAACAGTGGAGCAGGAGGAGTGCAAGGCCATCGGACTTGCCTGATACTAGTTCACAGAGCTTTGAAAATAAAGGATTTATACCATCTCGGGCTAGTTATGGCATGGGCATTGGAGGATACATGGTAAGAGGTCTGGCAAAAGAGCTCGACAACAAGTCGAGGGATTTCTACGAGTTTGTGATGCCCGCCATAGACATGGTGGAGGAAGGAAGTGATCTCGTCGTCACGATCGATCTCCCCGGCTTTGCCAAGAAGGACATTAACCTGAGGATAACCGGCAACGTCCTTTCGATAAGCGCCAAGAGGGAGCAGGGAGAGGCGCTTGGCACCGTCTATTACCGGCACAGGCCGGTCAAGATTGAGAAGAAGGTCTGGCTGCCGATTTCTGTCAAGGACGAGGACAAGATTGTTGGCAAGGCCACCTATGAGAACGGCGTTGTTACGCTGAAAGTGCCTATACCAAAGTCGACCAACATCCCGATAACGTAAAAAAAGAAAAAAGTGCCGGCCGTCCCGGCTTTTCATTCAACGAATCCGTATTCTTCCAGCTTTAGATCTTGGTCCTGCAGCAGGCCTATCCCGGCTGCATAGTACTTGATTTCAGATGCGTCAGGCTCTAGCGGCGTTGTTTCTAGTATCGCTAGCACGTTTTCAAATGTGCCCGCCGGCGTTTCCACGGTCTCATCCATGCTCACTATTTCGGCGCGGTCCATGGCCACTCCAGGCGCTATCTCTTGGTGGTACCTTGAGCCGAGCAGTATCGTCCCGGGCATGATGATTCCTGCCTTTGCATCGTTTTCGCCTACAAGCCATTCTCCACTGTGGCCGACGATTTCGCCGTCTTCATAGTCATCTACCTCTTCTCCAAAGTAAAAGACACTGTTTGTCTCTTCGCAGATGGCGAAAAAGTTCCTCGCCAGCTCGACCAGCTCGCCGTCTACAGATTCCTTCTCTTCGACAACGCGGGTCTCTATACCATTAACCACCTTGGTCTCGTTCAGCACGGTAATGATCAGTTCCGCCGGCTCCCCGTCATCTTCTCCTCTGAACACCTGCTGGTATCCCGGCTCCAGTATAAAGAATGGGTTTGTGCCCGTTGAGGAAAAGGTGCAGCTTTCTGCCATGAACGAAGTGGTGAACAGTTTCTCGCCTTCTACTGTGTCCTTCTCGGCGCTGCCTTCTTCATTGTCTTCCTCATCCACGTCTCCCGCTTCATCTTCATCTTCATCTTCGCATTCTTCGCTGTCTTCCTCATCTACATCGCCTTCCTCATCTTCGTCCTCTGCTTCGTCTGTATCATCCTCCTCTCCCTCTCCCTCCTCCTCTTCGACGCAATCCTCTTCTTCAGCGTCATTGTCATTGTTTCCGGAATTGTTGCTTCCCTGCTGCGCCAGTATGCGATCTATGATCGATCCCTTGTATGGGTCGTCGTTCTGTGTCTGAGCAAACACGCCGGAAGTAGTCATTGAGACTATAGCCCCGACGAGTACCGCCATCGCCATGAACGTCAAAAGGTTTCTTGCTTGCATTGGTAATAGCGCCGTGCAGGATTAATTAAGAAATGTGATGCAAGCAGCTGATCATTCGGCAGGTTGCAGGTATGGGACCTGAAGCTTGTTTAGGTACTTGTACTAGATATATTATATCATAAAAGGCCGGGACAACACCATTGCCAGCAGGCCCCAGTTGGTGCGATAAGGATAAAAGATCTCAGTCCCTGCGTAGGAGCGAGTAGGTCGGTTGTGGCGGACGATGGCTTGCAGCAGCCTGAAGGCAATACGACTGACAGGATACTTGCCTTCATACGAGAAAACCCCAGCTGCCACCTCCGCAAGATCAAAAAGGAGCTCGGCCTAGCGATGGGCACCGTTCAGTATCATCTAGACAGGCTGGAAAAGGATGGCAAGATAACGTCGCAAAGGCACGGCCTGCACAAGTACTACTTTGCCGCCGGCTTTGAGGAAAATGAAAAGCTGCTGCTTGAAGTGCTGAGCAACGAAACTGCACGTGAGATCCTGATGTTCATAATAGAGCAAAAAAGCCCTGCCCAGACGGAGATCAGCGAGCATGTCGGCATATCGTCTGCATCCGTGAACTGGCACATCAAGCGGCTCGAGGACTCGAAGATAATCGAAGGGATCAGGGAAGGGAGGTTCAGGCGGTACAGGCTGCGCGGGGATTCGCGGCTGGTAGCAGCGATGTTGAAGAACTTTTATCCAACCATCTGGGACAGATGGAGTAACAGGCTCGCCGAAATGTTTCTCTCCATGTCAAACCAGGGTGCAGAAAAGGAGGAAGGGCAATGACAGACCCTGTCCTGCCAATCTGGCTTGTCTTGTCATGGCTGATAAGGCAGGTAGAGAGTGGAATCGACGAAGAACCTGAGGAGGAAGAGGGAGCTGAAACAGAGCCCGTTCAGGGCGAAGAGCTGGCGGTAGAGCCTGACGATGCCTTTGAACCGGTAGAGCAAATGATCAAGATAGGAATCGCAGCATTTTCACTCCTGCTGCTCGGGCTTTCCATCTCGGCCTACCGCAAGACCGCTCTAAAGGGCATAATCTATGCGGCCATCGCGTTTGGACTGTTTGCGGCGCAGCTCTTTTTCGACTACATGGAAGACGCGGTGGAAGGGTGGGAGCAGCCATACAGCGACGTCATATTCTATGCCATGACGCTTGCCATTCTGGTCTTGTTCTTTCTGGCAGTGGTCAGGCGGAACAAATCCTAGAACTTCTTTTTCAGTGCGACTGCAACAGCCGCGGCAGCCGCGGCAAAGCCACCATACGCAAAATATGCGTTGTACGGCAGCATCACCGCCGACCCTACAAATAGAGCGGACGCAAGTATGCTTGCAGCCAGCGCGCTGCTGCTCCTGTCCTGCCGGCCATATGGTCCTCCCATTTCCAAGTATGTTTTCAAAAGGGGAGCCACGTTCACCGAGTCCTGTATCCCCTTGGCAAACCTCTTTGCAGAGACCTTGACCTCCTCGATGTAGGCGTCCCTCACCAGACCCTCTTCTTCCAGCAGGTTGGCAAGCACCTTGACGAACTGAAAAGGCACCTTGTGGTGCTGGTAGATGCCTTCGAGGATCGAAGCCATGCGCATGTACAGCGCAAGGTTCTTTGGCAGCCTGAATGGAAAGCGGCTCATCGTCTTGTTCGCAAGGTCTACAAGCGCCTTGACTTCCATCCTGTCGACCTCTCTGCCGTGCATCGATTGGATTGAAAGTGCGATGCCCCGCTCGACGATGTAGCGGTTGACGGTGGGTTCGAGCGTCCCAAGCTCGATAAGCACGTTGACAGTCCTTTCAGCATCCTTTTCAAGCAGACCCAGGTACAGCCTGATGAGCCTGATTCGCGTCTCCTGGTCAAGCCTGCCAACCATTCCAAAGTCATACAGGATCAGCCGTCCGTCGTCAGCCACCGAGATGTTGCCGGGGTGCGGGTCGGCGTGGAACAGGCTGTGGCGCAGGAGCATTTTGAAAAACAGCCTGTGAACGCGCACGACCAGCTTTTCCCTGTCGATTCCTTTTTCTTCAAGCCGCGCAATGTCGGTTATCTTTACGCCGGGCACGTATTCCATCGTCAGGACGTGCCGGCTGGTCCGCTCTATGAACACGTCCGGGATCACCACCGAAGGGTCGCCTGCAAGATTGTGCCTGATGGTAAGCAGGTTGTTCGCCTCCACTCTGTAGTCCATCTCTTCATGCACAGTCTCGATGAACTGCGCCAGCATGCCCTCGGCGGAAAAGCGCAGGTTCGGGTCAATAAAGCGCGTCGCGAGCGGCATTATCTTTTTGAGCACGTAAATGTCGGCTTCGATTACGCGCTCGATGTTTGGCCGGCCGACCTTGACTATGACCGGCCTTCCGGCATACTTTGCGACGTACACCTGACCAAGCGACGCGCCTGAAAGCGGGGCCGTGTCAAACTCTTCAAACGCGTCTTCGATTTTGCCAAGCTCGGCCTCGATTATTGGCTTTATTTCAGAGAACGGCGCAGGAGGTACGTCGTCCTGGAGCTTTGCAAGCACCTCAAGATAGGGCTGCGGCAGTATGTCGACCCGCGTTGAAAGCCACTGTCCAAGCTTGATGTACGACGGCCCGAGGTCGATGAAGGTCTTGAGCGCCTTGCGGGCGTGCCGGCGGTACTTTTCTTCGTTGACGTTCTTGCCTTCCTTCTTGACCCACTCCCGCCTATCCTTGCGTAGGTTGATTACAATCGGCAATAATTTTAGCATCACTTTTGCAACGTGCAGCTTTGAAGGGTGTGGAAAGACGGGCTGCTCGTCGATACTGTCCTTTCTGACCTGCGCGGGATGTTCCATTCCCTATTTGCGCCCCTTTATCGAATTTGCCGCCTTGAACGCAATGGTGCCTGCAGACGAGCCGGCGATGTATCCGGCGATGGCGGCGTCGATAGCCGCGTCGCGCCTGCTCTTGCCTTCCTTCTTGCGCTTGTTGTAAACAGACGCGCCGACGCGCCTGCCTACAATCAGCGCAGCTGCAGCGCCGGCGATATATTCTGGAGCATCGACGAGCAGGTGTCCTAGCGGGTTTGTCAGCGGGTCTACTTTGTCCATGTGGACTGTGTAATGAGTTTCATAATCGCGGATGTGGAGGTTGCCGTAGCGGTACTGCCTCTTGGCCCCCTTTTTGCTGCCGAGAACCGTTTCCTTGAGGTCGATTATTGGCCTGACGGCCTTGGGCACGACGATGTTGCCGTCGGCGTCAATAAACTCCACGCCCAAAAAAGACCCTGAATCGAATATAAAATTAACGAATAGGTTTAATCCCCCGCCTCATGCTGTAAAGGTGGTGGCAAGCGTAAAGACGATCAAGAGCGTCAGGCTCTACTCTGGCGGAATCGATCTAAGGAAGGACAGGTTTTCACTCGATGGCAAAATTATTGAGAAAGAAGTAGTAGAGCACCGAGACTCTGTCGGGATAGTGGCAGTAAGTGGAAGCGACGTCATCCTCGTGACGCAGTACCGCCGCGCTGCAGGAAAAACACTGCTAGAAATCCCGGCCGGCAAGATCGAAAAGGGCGAGACTCCTAGGCAGGCCGCAATCCGCGAAATGGCCGAAGAGATCGGCTACTCCGGCAGGCTGGCGCTGCTTTTGAAATGGTACCTCGCCCCGGGCTACTCTACCGAGCTGATGCATGTGTTTGTCGCCACCAATTTGAGAAAGATAGAGCGTGGACCGTTGGACGACGATGAGAATATCAAAATATGGAAAGTAAAGCTCGAAGCCGCTCTCAAAAAGTGCCTGAACGGCGAGATACAGGACAGCAAGACCATAGCTGCGCTTCTCGCCTACAGCCAGTCAGACTGAACCGGCTGGTACACCTTTTTCCTCGCGTCGTCTAGGCTATTCCTCTCGATTATGAGCCCCTGGCGCTTGAGGTCGTCGACCGCGGCCTGCACCGTCCTCCTCGGCAGGTGGCTCATAGAAACAAGCTCGGTCTGATCTATCGGGTGCTTTGTCCTGATCACAAAATAGATGAATTTCGCTGCAGGACCACCTTCAGGATTCCTGCGCAGGTACGACACACCAAACGCTGATTTTGAGAGAAAGCCTCTGCGCTGCGACTCGACAGATGCGACTGCATCTTGGTGAACCTCTGCGAGGTTTACACGCTGACCAAACTCGGCAATGAGGGCAGACTGCTGCGACTCTAGCGGCGCCTCAAAGATGAAGGTGCTTGGCGGATACTCGTTCGTTATGGCGCCAACAAAACTCCACTTTACAAGCGCCTTCTCGTCATAGATGCCGACGTTTATGCCCTCGTTTGCCTCAAGCACAATTTTCTTTGAACCCAGCTTGACAGCCTCTTCTATCTTCTCAAGCGTGTCGTCGATGCTTAGCTGGTGTCTCGGGTCCTTCTTGCCGACCTTCCACTGAAACTCTAACCCGGCCGACTTGATCACATTGCTTATCTTTTTCTTTTGATCGAACGAGAGGTCGATGCTGTTCTCGCCCACTTCGACAATGTCAAAGCCAGCTGTCGCAGCTTCTCTGACAAACTTTTCCAACGAATCCTCAGAGATGGCATACTCGGTTATCGTGCTACCTGTCGAGACGTGCACCCCAAAATCGTGGTAGAACTTGATCTTTTTCTTGAGGCTATCTTCCGGGATAAGCATCGGAAGCACGCCATAGATCTTGACGACATCGATGAACGGGGCAATTATCGGAAAGTTGTCCTTGTCGATACCTTGCAGTTTGTCTACCGTGCAGGTTAGCCCCTCCTTGCGGGGTTTTTTTGCATCCACTCGGTTCTTGGCAAGGTCGTCAAGCATGTATTATGATATATGCAGATTTTGCGTATATTTTAATTTGCGGGTTTTGTCTCTCATGTCAGTTCAACGATTATTCGCTGTGTTGATCCAGGCCCCAGCGAGTCCTTACCCGGTCCTCGATCTTGCGGAATATGATCCTGTCAAATATGATGCCTATGACAAAGATCGTGATCATTGTGGCAATGATGTCTTCCATGCTGTTGAATTCTCTCCCGATCATCAGTATGTGCCCGAGCCCATACAGCGTGGTTATCAACATCTCTGCGCCAATGAGTGCATGCCATGCAAAAGACCATGCCTGTCGAATTCCGAGTATAAGCGATGGCGTGGCCGCGGGGATCATGACATGGCGGAACAATGCAAAGCCATTTGCGCCCATGTTGCGCGCCGCTCGAAGGTATATTGGCGGTATGTTGCGGATCGAGCTGTAGGTCGTTATCATTACCGAAAACACCGACGCCATGATGACCACGAACAGTATTCCAAAATCGTTGAATCCAAAGAATATGATGGCAAACGGAACCCACGCTATACTGGGGAATGTCAAAAGGCCGACTGCAAACGAGCTCATGGTCTTACCAAAGCCGCGGAACTTGACCATTGCAAGCCCTACACCTACGCCGATGCCAAGCGAGATCACAAAGCCTGCGCCAAGCCTTGCCAATGTTGTCCCGATGCCGATCTGCAATGAAGAATTTTCTACCAGATCTCCTATGGCAGAGACGACCATGGCCGGCGATGGCATCAGGAACGCCGGCCAGATCCCTAGCAGGAATACTAGCTGCCATATCCCCACGAACGCCGCTAGGAACAGCGCGACATTGGCTGCGTCGCTTACATCAAAGCTGCGCTTATTGGACCGCTTCTGTGCGCGTTTCTCTTCTAGCAAATTGGAAATCTTCCTCCAGCTCTTTCAGTATGTGTCTCTTGATCACCATAAGTTCCGGGTTGTCAACGTCCCGGGGCCGTGGCAGGCTTATCGAAAACTCACTCTTGATACTGCCAGTTCTTGGAGATAACACTATAACCCTGTCTCCAAGCAAAATTGCTTCGTTGATGTTATGAGTGACAAATAGTATCGTCTTTTTGGTAGTTTCGTGTATCTGCAAGAGTTGGTTATGCAGC
>JBFLWZ010000078.1:0-8995 GCA_040757615.1 Thermoproteota archaeon
TTCCAGTGGTGTCTAGAGCATGGACTGCGCGTAGTCCAGCCATTGATTCTCATGAGCGTCGGCCTTTACAATGAACCAGCCGGTGCGTTTATGCCCTCAATACTTTATTGAAATCTGGCGAGAAGAAGACCACCACCGGACTTGTCCGGTGGATTGATGTATGAATCGCCACTGCATATTTTTTTAAGTAGCGCCCATGAGACATTTTTCAGCACCTTGATGCCAGAGCTAGGCAAAGTGGTTCCATAATGGGAGGGGGAGAACGTATATGTCTTGGCACACAAATAAAAACATGAATCTGTACCACCACGTGCCATGCCATGCAAAGCCGACGATAGTGGACTGGGTTCTCAGACATACTACCGGTGGAACGCCGGGAATGCACGCTTTTGGGGAGATCTAAGGAGCTCTCGGTGGCTGAAGCAGGAAAAGAAGCTTGCCTGAACCATGTAACGGTAGTGGAGGGCGAGGCTATCGGACAAGTCCGATAGTAGTTCACTGAGAACAGTCTTCAATTCAGCGTACCTGATGTCAACAAAAACACTGATGCCGGATATTACCATTGTTCATTATGCACAAGTTTGTCAATGGATATTCTCTCAAGCCTAGATGGTTTTTCATCAGGATAGCCAATTGCAATTATTCCAATCGGCCTGACAGAGCCGTCTTTTGGAAGCCCGAGTATCTCTGACACTTTATCATCGTCGAACGCGCCAACAAACCCGGCACCTAGACCTTCATTTGTCGCTGTTAGCAAAACCAGCATCGATGCAAATGCCCCATCGATAACGCTATAGAACTCGATTCCACGCTTGCCATAGCGACCAACAGAGCGGATAGTATTTGAGCAAACGATAATGAGCACGGGTGCTTGCTCTACCTGCTCTTGGTTTACCGAAGCTCTCCTGAGCTTTCTTTTTGTTTCTGGATCTTTGACAACAATAAACTCCTGAACCTGCGTGTGACCAGCACTTGGAGCCCTGCTGGCATTATCTATCAGCTTGTATATCAGACGATCTGGAACGTCCCTTCTCTGATATGCCCTTATCATTTTGCGCTTTCTAATGACTTGGTCGAGCTCCATGTGCATCTAGCTATGGAGCACATGCGCAATAAAAAATTGCATTCTCAAGATGAGAGCAAATCCTCTAAATCTTTCAGAACCTCTTCGCTAACTTGGAGGAAGAATCGTTAAAAGACAGGTATGCGCGAAAGCCGCATGAAGGCAATCTACAAAAGACTATTGAGGGCATCAACTATTGCCTTCTTTGCATTAGGATTTGCATTTTATCATTCTACTGATCTTGAATCTGCTTTTGCACAACAGAATCAGAATGCTATAACCAGTCTGAATAATAACACTGTATCTTACAGCTACAACATCTACAATGGTAGTAACACTCTGCCGTTAAATGGCAGCTCTGTCAGCTATCATGACAATGTGACTGGCTATCTTGTCTATCCAGACAATGCGCAGGAAAAGCTGCCGGCAGTAATCATGATTCATGAGTGGTGGGGTCTAAACGAGCACATAAAAAACCAAGCAGATGTTCTGGCAAGGGAAGGATATGTCGTACTGGCAGTTGACCTCTACAATGGCAAGGTTGCATCTGATCCTGGCAGGGCCGGGGAATTGGCGTCTTCTGTGAGAAATGACATGGCTTCTGCGCTTGAAAACTTGCAGTCTGCAGTAAGCTATGTCAGGTCGCTTGAATCAGTCAATACAAACAAGGTAGCTTCGCTTGGCTGGTGCTTTGGTGGGGACTGGTCTATCCAGCTTGCGGTAAACAGTACCGAGAACCCGCTTGCGGCAACAATCCTCTACTATGGCCGGCCGGTAACAGAACCTGATTCCCTCTCCAACATCAGCTGGCCGGTACTGGGCATTTTCGGAGACCAAGATCAGGCAATTCCAGTTGAATCGGTAGAGCAATTTGCGTCTGCTCTAAATGCATCTGAAGTTACAAACGAAATCTACCTGTATGAAGGAGTAGGGCATGCGTTCGCAAACCCATCCGGCGACAACTATGCTCCAAAAGAGACAGCTGACGCATGGCAAAAGACTCTGGCATTCCTAGAAACTCATCTGGAATAAGCCAGATCTCGATCGAGATTCTTTTATACAATGTATTCGTTCTCATGTTCTATGACTCTTGATCCACAAAAATTCAAGGCGGCGCAGCGCCAAGGGTGGGATAGTGTCGCAGAAGGGTGGAAAAAGTGGTGGAAGGTTATTGAGGAAGGCGCCCAGGTTGTCTCTGACAGGCTAGTCGAGCTTGCAGAAGTTCGGCAGGGAAGCCGCGTACTGGACGTGGCAACAGGAATAGGCGAGCCGGCGATAACTGCTGCAAGAAAAGTGGGCCCATCTGGCAAGGTTACTGCAATCGACATCTCGCCAGCAATGCTTGCAATAGCAAGGGAAAGGGCAAAACAAGACGGTCTTTCAGATATCATTGAATTTGAGGAAGCCGATGCAGAATCGCTCATGTTACCTCCTTCAGGTTTCAATGCCATTATCTGCAGGTTTGGGCTGATGTTCATGCCAGACCTTACAGGCGCCCTGAAAACCATGAGAGGTTCGCTTGTCCCTGATGGCCGAATAGCCGCGGCGGTGTGGTCGTCCTTAGACAGGGCTCCATCATTTCTTATTCCATTTACAATAGTTTCAAAAGAAACGAGAATCCCACCACCACCTCCCGGGTCTCCAGGACCCTTTAGCCTGGCAGACACCAATGTCCTCAGACAAAAATTTGAGCAGGCCGGCTTTAATGATATCAAGATTGAGAGCAGCAAAATGGATTTCAGAGCGCCATCTCCTGAAGAATACGTTGACTTTGTGCGAAGCACTGCCGCTCCACTCGGCGCCATGATGGCAGGCCTGCCTACTGCGAGGCAGGAAGAGATCTGGAATAAGGTTGTGAATGCGGCTAGGGAGTATGCTGATTCTGGCACTGGAAGTGTCAACTTCACAAATGAAGTGATATACGTGTCAGCAAGACGCTGAGCATTGCGCAATCATTCTAGCAGTCCAAAGCATTTTGGACAGCGCCCGTTCTTATCGTCTTGACTTCCAGACAGGAAAAATGAAAGGCCACAAGCCTTGCAGAATTTCATACCAGTAGAATTATTATTGTCTGACAAGAAGTTGAAAGGTTGGATCAGCCGTATTTCAATGTACTGTAATTATGGAATCTCTGTATGCTGACAGTGTGACTGAGATAGTCATTGCAGAATCCTTTTTACCATCTGCTATAACGAAAAATAGAGCCCGTGGAACACATTATCTTTCATCATCAAGGCAAAGAATACACCATATACGAGACCCTGACGGTAGAGGAAATCATGACGATAATGTCCATGGAAAAGGAGAGGAACAAGAAGCTGGATGCACTGAACAAAAAATCGGTAAAGAGGTATTTTGAAGATACCGACAAGATGGTCGTTACAATACTTAGAAAGTGCTTCCATATGACAGACGATCAGATACAGGAAATTGACGAAGTCAACCGGCGGAACTTGGCGTATTCTTTTATCCAATTCACTATAGCAGCAAACAACCTCTCAGGCACATGAAAAGTGAGCCTTTGGCTGCACACAAGTTGTTTCTAGATGTATCGCTTCTACTTGGTTTTATAACACAAGAGATATCTGCGAGTGGCAGAGATACCTACCTATCGCGATTGACAAAAATGCTGATTACAATATTGTTCAGCCAAACCATACCGCCGTCGCTATCAGAGGAATGATGCGGTGGTGGAGGGCGGGCGCACTTTGCTGTATGCAGCAATAGGATCTGCAGTTATTATACTAGGTGTTGTCTCTTTCAGTTATCCTTGGCTTTTGAGCTTGCGTGGAGATGACAATGTTTTGTCTGATTCTATACTAAGAATTGCAGTCCTTACAGATGCCAACTTTACCGATAAGGGCTGGGGGGAATCATGCCTCAAAGCAGCGCAGTACATCGAACAAAAATACAACACAAGTGTCGCTACAGAAGACAATGTAGCAATTCCGGACATTGAAACAACGCTTGTAAGGTATGCCGACTCGGGATACAATTTGATAATAGCACACGGTGTCCAGTGGGGCGAGCCGGCATTGCAAGTTGCAAAAAGTCATCCTCAGACAAAGATTGTCGTATTTACAGGCCTTGTGCAATCTGCCAATGTCGCCTCAGTATTTCCACAACAGCAGCAAGGCTCATTCATTCTTGGAGCGCTTGCCGGCATGATGACAAAGACCGATGTAATTGGATTTGTTGGAGGAGAGGAATACCCAAATGTCATAAATATCTACGAAGGATACAAAGAAGGGGCAAAGTGGGCTAATGCCAACGTCAGCGTCATTGGTACCTATCTAAATGACTGGGACAGTCCTGCAAGAGGAAAAGAGGCTGCGACATCGATAATAAGGCAGGGTGCCGATATTGTGTTTCACGTGGCAGATTCTTCCGGACATGGCGTAATCCAGGCTGCAAATGAAGGTGGAGTTTATGCCTTGGGAGCCGTGCAAGACCAAAATCACCTTGACCCCGATACGGTGCTGTGCTCATTTGTCCTTGATGTCGACAAGGCATATGACAGTGCTGTCAAGATGGTCAAGGAAGGCAACTTTAGAGGCGAAATATTTAGACCGGGAATCGAACTACAGAGAGGATCTGACGGCGAAGGAATTGTGTACCTGGGGCCCTACCATGGGTTAGAGGACAATGTGTCGGAGGACGTAAAGAGCAGAATAGAACAACTGAAAAATGACATATTAGATGAGCGAATAAAGATCGCAGAGCACCTAATATGAGACGCATATACAGAAGATTCCATCATGTATTTTAACTAGCAGGGTTTTGTGAGGATCATACGACAATATCTAACATCGGCAGACCGAGCAAAAACCTTGGTATCATTGCAGCAATTATTGCTATTGCTATTTCCCTATCCATCATTTCATACCAGTATTCGCAACATTCTGCTGTGCAGATAGAGCAGATATCTATCAGGGACATTAGATCAAATGCCGAGATCCAAGCTTATGATATCGGCAACTCGTTTGAAAACAAAATTGATGACATTACTTCTATGCTTCAAGTAATAGCTGCATCGCGCTCTGTTCAAAACGGCGACTTGAGTAATGCGGCATCGGTTTTCAACGAGGCACAGCTGGCTACGTCAAATCTTGTCGATTTCTACATGTGGCTTGACAGAGATGGCAAAGTGGTTTGGATAAGCAACCTCAATCAAACAGCATTTGAGCAGTACAGAGGATTGGATCTCAGCTACAGGCTCTATTTTAGCGAGTCCAAAGCGATGCACGATGTATATTATTCTAGCGTTGTGGATTCTAACGACAGAATCAATAGAGTTTACATATCATACCCAATTTTAGAAAAGATTGTGCCTGATCAGCCAGCCGATCCAGTGGGCATCATTGGTACAGGAGCTGAAGGTGGCGAGTTCAAAGGAACGATTGTAGCCGGCATCAGGACGGACGTGCTTGGCAAATACCTCGAGGACCAGATATCGCCAGCGCTGAAGGGGCAAATTACCCTTCTGGACCATACAGGCATAATTCTTTATTCAAAGGATGCTGAGTACATGGGCAAGAATGTTTTTGGAATACGATTCCAATCTCTTTTGCAATCCTATGGGTCTGATACTGCCAAGACCCTCAGCTCTGGCTTCAAGCAGGGTCTGCAGGGTTATCCCGGCTCGGAAGAAATATTTTCACCTGCGAGGTCCACTTTTGTTTACAGCCCGGTTCTACTGGAAGGAAAACAGTTTGGCCTCCTCTACATTATTGTTCCATACACTCAGGTCGCTGAGGTGACTGCGCTTGTCGATAGTCAGAAGAACCTATCATTTCTGATCATAATGGCAATCGGCGCTTCAGCCGTGACTGCAGCATTTGTAACGCTTCGATGGAACAAAGAATTAGAGAGAATCATAGCGCAGAGAACTGCAGAGCTAAGGCAAGCCAATGAGCGTCTGACCGTCAATGATAAACTTCAAAAGGAATTTATCAACATCGCTGCTCACGAGCTGCGCACGCCCATCCAGCCTATCCTTGGAATGTCTGAGGTTCTCGAGTCAGAGTTTGGGGATCGCAGCGAAGAGATAAAGATGATTGCTAGGAATGCAAAGCGTTTGGAGAGGCTCACTCAGGACATTCTGGACGTAAGTAAAATCGAAAGCGGATCGTTGACTTTGAACAAGCAAAAAATGGATCTTGATGAAGCCATCTCACCTATCATAATCGACTATAGAAACAACCCGGTTCACGTAAGAGTTGGAGAAAATAGAGGTGAAACAGCGGCGCTGAAAATCAGGTACGAGTCGAAAAAGTTGATAGTCGAAGCTGATAAGGATCGCATACAACAAGTCGTTTCAAACCTTATCAATAACGCAATAAAATTCACAACAGATGATGGCGAAGTAAGTGTCAAGATAGAATTGGTTGATGGTTTCGCAACAGTAACGATAAAAGACAGAGGGTCTGGCATACATCATGAGATAATGCCAAGGCTCTTTCAAAAGTTTGCGACCAAGTCTGAAAAGGGAACTGGACTTGGCTTGTTCATATCAAAGAGCATAGTAGAGGCTCATGGCGGGCGCATATGGGCTGAAAACAATAGCGACGGAAAAGGGGCTACTTTTACGTTTACAGTTCCGGTATTTGCAACGACAACATGATGGCACTGAAATCATGTTGCCGGCAGAAAGTTAGCCATACAGGATTGTTCTACCCACATCCTTATTTTATTCGCCGTCCTCATTTTAGATAATTTGTCGTCGCCTTCACCCTCTGAGTCCAATTCATTGGGTACTGGTGGAAGCGACAGAGGCTACAGAAAATTAAGGCTCCTATCTTCATGGATTTTAGCTGGGCTGGTTTTTGTTTCCGGTTTTGTAGCAATGGCGCTAGAATTTGCCGCCAGCCGGCTGCTGACTCCGATTTTTGGAAGCTCGATAAGCACTTGGGGCGTGCTTATTGGCATTATTCTGGCCGCCCTGACGGCAGGCTACCATATTGGAGGTAGACTAGCAGACAGCAGAGAAAGACCTGCAACTGTGCAGAAACTGTGTTCAGTAATGTTCTCATCAGGCCTGTACATATTGTTCATTCCGCTCATTATCTGGCCGGCGATTCAGGGGTCACTTGCATCGTCACCTTCTACTCCCATGCTGGTTGCCTCTACCCTCATTCTCATTGCCCTACCAACTGTGCTCATGGGGACTGTCTCACCGTATGCAATCAAGCTTGCTACAACAACTCTATCTACTCTTGGAAAAAAAGCCGGCAACCTTTATTCCATAGCTACAACAGGGAGCATTGCTGGCACATTCGTGACAGTGTTCGTGCTAGTTCCGTCCCTTGAAATTACAATGATAACGTTTGCACTTGGTCTTGCACTCATTATTCCAGCATCTGTCTTTTTGCACAGGCTCCCAAAGGTTCTAGCAGGCTTGTTAGTCGTTCTTGTGATTTTAGCAGCTGCGCCTGTCAATATGGGAACCAGCATCCTAGCATTACTGCCTGACTTTGATCGGTTTGATTCTGTAAGTGTGGGCCTGCTTGGCAGCACCGTTCACAGACAAGAGACTCCATACAGCCAGCTGCAGGTGGTTGATTCTAGCACATTTTCTTCTTCCGGTTCTGCCAACAGCGATTCACAATCCAAAACCCGCTCCCTATTTCTCAATGGCGACCTCCACAGCCAGATGTACATCGATTATCCAAATGATCTGGCGCTCTTGTATACGCAATTCTTTCCAGCTGGCTTTGTATTCAACCCAGATGTCGAGAGCATACTTTTTGTGGGTGGAGGCGGGTTTTCTGGGCCAAAATATTTTCTTAATGCATATCCAGGCATTGAAAGGGTCGATGTTGTAGAGATTGACCCGGTTGTCATAGATGTGGCAGAACGATACTTTGGTGTTGAGGATAGCAACCCGAAACTGAATATCTACAACGACGATGCCCGGCGTTTTCTGCTTGCAAATGACGATATTGATAGGATAAGGTATGACATTATCATCCTAGATGCATACTCGAAAAACTATGTGCCCTTTCACCTGATGACTTTTGAATATTTTCAGCTGCTAAATGACCATCTGGCAGAGGATGGCGTCATTGTGTCAAACCACATAGGCTCAATTGGGCAGGGCATCACAAGCGAAAACTGGGGGTTTGCAGCCTACGAGAAGTCAAAGCTCTGGAGGGCAGAATACAAGACCATGTCCGAAGTTTTTCCTTCGATGTACGTTTTTCCAACTCGACTGATCGGAGATAGTGTGCAAAATATCATGCTGGTCGCCAGCAAGGATGATACAGTGTATGACGAGAGTGACATAAGAGAGAGGCAGGAGGCAATAGCATCTGGAACCGACAGCATCTACAATGAAAACAGCCAAGGAACTACAAACTTTTTGCAAACGATTGATTATGCGGACCATTTGTACAATGCAACGAACATCAGAACAGATGATGTGCCGATATTTACAGACGAGTACGCTCCGGCAGAAGCATTTCTCAGCCCGCTTACCAATGCACCTTATAATGTCACAGATGATGGAGAAGGGAGGACAATCGCTACAAATACAAACAACAATTCTGATTTACAAACAGGGGCAGTTGTCGCAGCTACTCTTATGATCGCTGGAGTATGGGTTTTTCATGTGTACAGAATATGGAAAAAATCCTAGAAAAAAGCTGCGCTTGAAATACAAAAAAGTGCAGTGATAAAGAATTGTCAGCAGTCGGTGTGCCTAGGTGCAAGTTTGGATGGACCGATGTTGAAGTCCCGGTGATAGGGCAGGGAACGTGGATGATTGAAGGCGACGGCCAAGACAGGCGACAGGCCATAAAGACGCTAGAGCTTGGACTCGACATCGGGCTCACACACATAGACACGGCCGAGATGTATGGCAGCGGAAAAGCAGAGGAAATCGTAGCCGAAGCCATAACCGGCAGACGAGAGCAAGTCTTTCTGGTAAGCATG
>JBFLWZ010000079.1:0-8944 GCA_040757615.1 Thermoproteota archaeon
TATTGTAGTATTGGGAGAGAATAACGGCTTGATAAGGGTAAATATGTCAAATGGAAAAGTCACTGGGTTCGAGGATATAGGATATGGTCTCTATTTCTTTAGACCGAGCAGGACGCCGCCAGTCGCCAAGAAAATTGAGTTCCCCGAGACTCTGCCAATAATAGTATGCAACGTCAAGCATCTGGAGAAGTGTATTAAGGAAATTGAGGGTAGCATCGATACAATTATTGGGTATGTCAAGGAAACTGTTGAACTAAATCCATTGTTTCTATATGACGAGATGGTAAAGATCATTCAATTTCCTGATTCTAAACCTGTAGGCTAGCTGGACTAGAGATCTATCGATTCCCTAAAAATGATTAGAAGTGGAATTATTGCCTATTGCAGCTTGTTTATCAATCTAAAATCAAAGCTGCACAAGTACATTGTGCTATGTCTGATACGCCAAGACCGACACCAACATTTGATGAAACCCTGAAAACCTTACAAGATATCAAAAACTTGCTTCATCATGGCAATAGGCATGTTCTAGAGGTTGCAGTAAAAATAAAGGAGTTCCATGACGACTGTGAAGTTTGTAGAGCTGAACTCAATAGGTTTGTCAAGCTATCCGATGAAAAACAACCTGTAGAATTGAAAGGTAAAGCATCAGCCCACATTACCATGACCACGCCTCTGTGTTTCCAAGGTATGCACAAGGAATGTGCCAAAGATTATGTCATGAGTAATGAACTGATAGCCATAATATGCAACTGCACATGTCATGAAGCTACCAAGAATGCCAAAAAGAAAAAAGAAAGACATAGAGGAAAGGTGCGAAGTCGGGAATTGAAGCTTCTTACCAGCCACGTGCAATCCTGAGGACTTAGCCGGGTTCAAATCCCGCACTTCGCACTTCATTCTTATAATTAGCCGTAAGGCTATTACAATCGGTATACTTGAGCTAAACCTTGGCTATCTTCTTCTATTGCCTTTCTTCCATCCTCTAGTATCATAGATTACAGTATCGCCGATTTTTTGGTAGACCAATGTTCCATGCAACTCTTTTCCACAGCCACAGGTCAGCATCTTGATGTTATGGATATTTTTGTAGCCACAGTTGTCGCAGTGAAATGAATAAAGCTCGGTTATTTTCCCTTCCTTCTGCCCACTGCTAAAGTCATTTCCGATATTTTTTCGGAGTCTGTTGTATTGGTCATCGGCTATATGCGACAGATGTATTATCAGAGAATAGAATGGTAGATGGCTCTTTATTGGTTGCTTTGCTTTCTATAACCTCCCTGCACACTATCTAAAAATCAAAATAACATCTCAACATACATCGTGATGATTACTACTACAACGATGGTCGGCATCTGTAAAACTTGCGAGCATCATAGAATGGATCACGGAGATCAAGAGTATCCAAAGATTACGTTTTGCCACTTGTGCAAGTGCAATGAATACTGTGACATACCATAAAACACACCTCCATAGTAGTCAACAAACAATATGGCATAAGGTGTAAAATATCAAGCTCGTACCAATAAGACAAGAATAGGTTCAGGAGTATACTGTGCCAATACAATTAACCAAAGAAGCCGAAGCCAAGCTCAAGACTCTTGCCGAATGCCTCAATTTAGAAAATGAAAGCACAGTGGTAAATGAGTTATTTTATCAGTTCATCCTAGGCCAAGATGCTGATAAGAGAAGAATGATCCTGTCAGTCTATCAGTTGAATGTAAAAGGTACAATTGGTATTACATGATGATTTTGCTTCTCCGCGTCTCTATCTATTCTCTAACAGTAACTTTTAGCTCGTAATCAAAAGTAAGGTCACCTATGCATCCATAACGCTGTTATCATCCTCATCTTCCATGACTACAAAATCCTCCCTTACTTTTTCATTAAATTCTGCTTCAACGAAATACGAGCCTTCCTTGTCTATAACAATGGGATATTTGCCCCAGTCTTTTGGCATCCATGTAACACTATGCTGATGAGGAGCAGGATCACAAAGTGGGAAGGCAAACCTCTCAGGACTCCACACTATCTCACCAGTGTCTGCATTTTTGATGGAAACATCAGGGTATCCGCAGCCATTGCCAAAGCCAGTCACTCTTACCACAAAGTCGATAGGCTCGCCAGCTGAGTAGCTATCCTTTAGACCTTCGATTGTGGTGGTATAATGAGAATAGACTATGGGCTGAACATCGTCAGAGAGCGTGGCAAACAAGATTACAAATCCAATACCAACAGCCAAGCCAGAAATTACTGGCGCAGTTGCGCTATCGCCCACCAACGCAGGATACTAGCAGCTACTCTTTAGCTTTTACCCAAACGTCGCTGTAATGCTTTTGAGCCTTTGGCTACTCCTTGACTGCTATCTCCTCCATTTAGCTTCATCTTTATACTCGCTATATCAGCACGTCTTATGGTGGCATAAACATCTGGATCCTTGATTAATTGAAAGTAGCCAACTGGTTTTCAAGGCTGCCAAGAGAAATCTGCCTTTGCTAATATAGGATATGACTTGTGATAGATTTTGAAAGAGCTAGCCGGGTTCAAATCCCACACTTCACACCTTTTCCTATTCGATTTTCTGACCCGCTGGCAAGATTTGCAAGGCTCAGCAGACTACGGAAGAAGGAATAAAGCTATTACAATAAAAAACAGGCGACCAGGGACTACAACGCTTCCCTCAACATCCTCCAGCGGGGGTTGGAATCGCTACTACTACTATTACTACCGCAGGAACTGCGGGAAGTCACGCCTGTGGAGATCGTACAGCAGCAGCGGTCGGGGAAGCAGGAAGAAGAATAGGCTATCGGACTTGTCCGGTAATAGTTCACTGGCTTACAGTTAGCTGTCCCTTCATGTATGGGTGTAGCGTGCAATAATAGTCATAAGTGCCGGGCTCTACGTTAATTGTCGTCTTGGCCGTATTTTCTGGTCCGATAATCCCAGAGTCAAATGCTACATCATCATCACCCTGTTGTTCAGAATTAGAGCTGGCAGCGGTGGCAGTATGAGGAGCAGAGTCATTATTGATCCACGTAATGGTGCTGCCTTTCTTTACAGTAGTAGCCGATGGATTGTAAAAGTTTCCAGTGCCCGGATTCACGGCTCCTTTCGCAATAGAGATTTCCTGATTATTATTGCCTGAAGTATCATTGCTCTGCTGTTCGTGCGGATTTTGAATTTCTGTGTTTGTAGCATTTGCAGTGGGCTCTACAAAAGTAGTAGTGTTGTCATGCGAAACGGCTCCTCCGTGGTTGTTGCGTTGTTGTTCTTCTTCTTTTGGTACCCCTGAAAGCGCTTCGGCGGTATAGTTAATCATCTTGGGCTTTTGTAGTTCTTTTTGCAATTGATATTGCCAGTCAAACATAGATATGGTCTGATTAATTGCTAAGGGACCTTCACTACCCTCATTCTCTGAAACAACTATCTGGCCCATGTTGCCTCGTTCTTCTTGAATGCCATGGCTGTGGAACAGATAAGTACCAGGGTACTCCCACTTTGCCTCGACTATTGTGGCATCTCCCGGTCCCACTGGAATTGTCTGGGCATCTATAGGCTCATTTGACAGTAGCCCAGATGGATATGCCTTGAAAGTCGTGCTGTGCAGGTGGAATTGATAAGGAATTGTTGTGCCTATGTTTATTACATATAGCCTGACCAGTTCGCCGTAATTTACCTGAAGCGGGTTTTTCAAATACTGGTCTGCATAGCCGTTTATTGGATAGTATTCAGCTTCAAATTTCATTATCTCCTTTGTATCGTATTCGCTCATGACCATAACAAACTCTCTGGCTGGAGACAATGGGTTATCCCTTGGGTCAACGATTAGCGCACCATACATGCCCATCCGTATGTGAAGCGATGTAGGATGTGCATGGCAGTGATACATAAGGGCACCAGCAGGCGCGGCAGTGATATTGTAAAGATACGTCTCGTTTGGCATAATTTGTGGATGTACTCCGTCATTTATGTCGTCGTGGTTGCCATGAAAATGAATTGTATGCGGAATTGGCGTCTTGTTTATGAATTTGACAGTCACGTTATCGCCTTCTGTAAATCTAAGCGTGGGGGCAGGCATCGTACCGTTAAACGTCCACACCTTTACAGTTTTTCCGGGCGCGATTTCAATTTCAGCATCTTGTGCAACGAGAGTTATTTCCTTTCTTTTAGATCCTCCGCCTTCAGATATCTGGGATGCAACTGTTCCAGTTTGAGATTCTTCAGACATTACAGCATTATTACTGGCGTTTGAGCCGTTAATTGAATGAAAATATGCAAATGTAGAGGCAGCAATAACAAGAAGAGCGACTCCGCTAATGCCAAACAGCATCTTTATCCGATTTCTGCTATTGCTATTCCGCTTGTTATTCAAACTCACGAATAGTCTCGACATTTCATGAATTATAACATTCTGAACTTGCTCTTGTTATTACTCACAAACCCTAGTGATATATCATAATCCCGCCGACGCTGTTGAGGGTTCATATCTATACAATATCATGAAAATTTTGCAGGCTTTGCAGAGTTCAGTTCCCGCATTTATCTACTCTTCTACTACCCTTACCTCTAGAGTCTTTGAATCCAAGTATGGGTAACCAAATGTGGTATTGATTAAATAAACTCCCGGAGTAGATTGAACCTCATTTCCGTCATTGTCTGGGGGTATCTGATATATGTCACTCAAATTCCAGACAAATGGAAAAGGATCATCGAGTTGGTATCTTGTATGAGGTTTGACAGTGATTGGTTGCAATTGGTCTGTGGGCCATGCCCATGTGCTATCAAGAATTTTTGTTCCATTATCGCTTCTGATAATTATTGAACGCACATCTTCGGTAAAGACAAAAGGCGCCTCTGAGGTATTTTCAATGTATAGTGAGAAATGCACAACTTCATTAACTTTGTATACTTTCTTGTCGGTTTCAAGCACTAGGTTAATACCTTTGTACGCAGGCGCCCCCGTTACATTTAGAGTAACCGTATTTCCTACTATTTCCAAACATTTCACACGTTCTTGTGCTTGGACGGAGAGAATTACAAATGGACTGTAATTGTAGATGCCGGGATATTTTGGCGCTGATGATTCTCTGCTTCTTTCAGTAAGATTCATCATTTCTCCCGGTTTTAATATTGCATCGGGGTTTTCTATTTTAGATGCATACTTCCAGACGCAACTAGAATCTGGTCCTAACCGCCGTGCTGTTGCGCCGTTTAAGGATTCATAGACGCCGATATAGTCGTCCACTGTTAGCGCAACTGTCTGCTTGCCTCTGTTGACCAAGTAATAGGAAGTCCCATAAAGCTCGCCAGTTGATACATTCGTTTCTGTAACATTAAACTCCAAGATCAGATTCTCGGTATTCTGCTCAGCAATTTCAAAGTTAGAAGTCGTTACAGCAGACAGGACAGATGGATTCTCAAAGTCACTTACTGCGAATGTCCTGATTTCATAGTTGTCTCCATGGACGGGAATCCACGATATGCCGATCTGTGTCTGCCCCTTTCCTTCTAGTACGCCGGACTGCCAACCAAGGTTCTCTGTCATGCCTAAAGAGTTTCTCACTTCGATAATTGCCACAAATGGCTGATCCATCTCACTACAGTTTCTGGCACTAGTGGCAATAACTAACTTGTCGCCTACACTTACACTATCCACTGGGGAAGAATAAACCGAGTACAGCATTGGCAGTGTCATTTCTATGGTGCAGGAACTTGCAAAGACATGCCCTACTGTTGACGATGATGCCGCCCATAACCCAGAAAGAATGATGAAAATAGTAATGATCCGTATTACTATATGAGACTTTGACAGCCTAGCCAATACTATGAAAATGACGATTAGGACTTGCTATTGATGTTTATGCAATCTCTCTGAGCTTTTGGCTATCAAGTTGGTTACAGACTTTTCGGCGAGAAAGACGCAGGGGCTGTTCCACTGCAAAAACTGCGGAATGAACACCAACGCCGACTATAACAGCAGCAGAAATATTCTGCAACGAGCCTTGGGCATACTGTCCAAGGTAGGGGGCATGTTGACTATCCCCGAACCTCTCGTGATGGCAGCAAGGAGCCGTGTGATCAGAGAGGAATCCTACATGCTTTAGCGGTGGGAGTAGTGAAAGCACATGACTGCAAAGTAATACTGAATCACCCTATTGAAAGGCTTAACAGGGTTCAAATCCCGAACTTTGCACTTTTCCTGAATTTAAATCGCTAGTGAAGCTAAATTAGTTGGTAAACTAATATTTTGAATATACTCACACAACAGGATTGACGAACTTGCACCTTGGGCAAAAGAACCGTACGTGGCGAGTTGGAGACTCTTTCAAGTTTCCTTCAAAATACTCTACTCCAACTAGCTCGTAGCCACACGAACTGCACTTTACCTTCTTGCCAACTGGGCGGTTTGTTGCTGCAGCCACATGGTAATATAGCTGCCAAAGTAATTCAGGGTTGTGGTGCTAAAGCTTGTCTGCTCTATGTGCGGCTGGGAAGTAAAGCAAGAGCATAATGATCCCGGGGGCAAGATGCTGGAAAATCTAAAGGAAATACATGAAATGACATTCAAAGGCCACAAATGCAGGATAGCAGGTGGAAATCCGCAAAGAAACGAATTGTAAGTGTCCTTTGGATCTATTGGTCTTCCACATGGTCACAATCGGGATTTGAGCATCTCCAGATGGCTCGTGGTTTGCCAAAGCTTACCTTTCCTGACCTGTAAGTCTCTACAGCCTCTGTCATAGCCCAACCGCATTCAGGGCATTTTGGATAGCTCATATGCCATAATACGCATTTCAGAATAATAACCATATAGCCAGTCACATAGGTGGAAGAGGCACATGTGCGATGATGTTTTTAGCTAAAATATCATAATCGCCCATTTGATCGATTTACCAAATGATGAATATCTGGTGGACTTGCCAGAGGGAGAATATATCATACTAGCGGGAGCGTACTGGCATGAAGGGGAGCACACGAGAGGAGAGTGCAGGTTATTGTTACAAGATTAGAGTAGTCTAGGATACAAAAGGCTCAAAAGGTGCACTTGATCCTTTAGAATTCATGTCCCGTTCGTGGTTATACATTGCCTTTGCGGTCTCGGCTGCTCTTATAATATTGGGAGCATATGCAATTATTACTGCCCAAGCAGAATTGGCTTCTGGCAAGAGAACCATAACCCTGATTGGTGAAGTTGTTTGCCTTCCACACAAAAAGCCATGGTTTGGTCTATTTGGCAGCGGTGCCGAAACAAAAGAATGCCGCTCCGGGCTACTGGGCCAAGATGGACGATATTATGGTCTGAACTTCCTAGATGGTGATAATGTCGAACTTTTAGTTGATGCTGAAGGCTCGGGAAAATTGTTCATTTTAACAGGGGCATTAAGAATTCCTTCACCTTATGAGGGGCTTGATAGGTATGATATCGTTGGCTCGCTTGATGTTATTTCTGCTTCTCCTGCGTTA
Organism: Thermoproteota archaeon; assembly: GCA_040757615.1. GTDB lineage: Archaea > Thermoproteota > Nitrososphaeria > Nitrososphaerales > Nitrososphaeraceae > Nitrososphaera. The sequence goes on from JBFLWZ010000079.1 coordinate 7,465, forward strand.
ATGTAGTGCTACAGTGCAGATCAAGAATTTAATTTTGGGGGCAATTGTGAAGTGCAAACGGGAACTGCGTGGTTCAAATCCTACACTTTGCACTTTTATCAATCTTGAATTGCCAGTGGTAGTCTACCTAGGGGTAGATCTTCTGGCGATTTGAGCATGGATAGGTAGAGACCTTCCACCCCCAAAGTAGACCGCTGCTTGGATTAATTAGTTTTCGATTTTGTTGCATAACGAGGTGCGGCCAGACCGGGAGTAATATTATATGCAACAAACAGTTAGTCATTGAATTCTGATGAACCCACTGCTGTGAGAGGATATGCCTAATACTTTTCAGGCTCATCTAGGAACAGATCCATAAAGAACGTGCGTTCAGTATCCTTGACCAAAGTGAAGCCATTCTTTTCATACCACAATTCCTTTCCTTTCACGGAGTGAACATAGATTATACGACATCCTACTTTTTGAGACAATTCTAAGGCATGGTTTATCACAAAATCCAGAAGTAGTGTTCCCATTCCCTTATACTCTTTATGTGCAGCCAGCTGTCCTAGCAATAGGCCCGGAATTGTTGCGTATCTGGTACTAGGCTTACCATCAACACCTTCTTTCTTTGGAAGATGACCCATTGCAAGTGTAACAAATCCGACCACTCTTTTCGTCTTCTTTTCCACCATCAAGAAGACCCGACCAATGTTCGTGTTATGATCTACTTGAGCCTCCTTCTTCAGATATTTTTCAAATGCCTTATCTTGACATTTAAAATCATCCAGATTAAATTGGGTTGTAAATGAGTGTGGTTCAAAATCATCTGGACTAAGTCGTTTACCCAATAAAGGTTAGTGGTAAACCACTTTCATATTAGCTGCTCGGATTCTTGCAGCCTTGATTCTGGAAATACGTGCCTTACTTGGATTCTTCTCCTCTTTCTGGAGAGTGTCAACTACGAATTTGTATTGTTCCTTGGTTAATGGCGGGACTTCCTTTAAGGCCATCTTATCTCTCCAGATATCTAATTGATTCTGTTGGTATTAAGTCTTATTATACCTTGTATAAGACTGAGGATTTCTATAGTAACGCTCTTACTCTCAATAAGATAGATGCCCTGAAAATCTATAGGACAGAGCTTTATATGCTGCTTGGTTCAGCTGGAACGTTACTGTACGAAGTTTGCTTGCTTTCCCTCGCCTTTATCTCATGCTTCTTCGGTGTCGGAGTTGACAGAACCGCTTTTAGATTGTTCGCCTGCTTCAAGGTCATTTTGGATCATATCGCACAAAGCAATCCATGCTTTATGATTGCGTTCTTTTTGATATTCGATTGCTTTTTGGTATCCATATACCAGAAACTGTACTCCTTTTTTAGAACTAATAAATAGACTTCATCCTTGATTCTGCGCCTTTCCTTCAAGATCAGCGGAAACTATGGTAAAATGAATGTCATAATTTCCCATAATGTCGGCGGATCATAGAAGTTCCTTGTC
>JBFLWZ010000080.1:0-8754 GCA_040757615.1 Thermoproteota archaeon
AATTCTCTCCCGTGTTCTGAGGATCGAGGCTGCATCGGGCTGATCGACTTGTCATCGCAGAGGAGCCAGCTGAATGACATGGGCTCGAATCTAAAGGCCTTGGCGGGCAACATTCACAACATCGGAGATGATTTCGGGTACACTGTAGACATAATCCACTCTGTCGGCTATGCTGCACTAGCTCTGAAGGATGGACTATATTTTGGAGCCGTGACAGTGCTGGGCTTGGGTATGGCAGGAGTATTGACCGGCATCGCACTGGTGTCTGTGGCAAATGCAGTCAAGAATCTGGAGAGAGCAGCAGTTCTCGTCTACAAAAGACGATCATAGAAGAATTAAGGCGCCCGGGCCGGGATTCGAACCCGGGTCGGAGGAGTGACAGTCCCCCATACTGGACCGGATTGTACGATTCTGGTTTTTCACTCAGAAGCAACCAGGTATCTCTATACTACCCGGGCGCACGTAATCCGACTTTTGTAAAACCAATTAAAACGTTTTGGTTCTAAATTGCTGGTTCCATCAATAATTGATATCATCAAGATGCCATCTTGGCATGCAACTACATGTGCCTCTAGAATTGTAAAGTCGTAATTGAAATTCAAATTTGTCGTAAAAATAATTGCTGTAGCGGGGACAGTTGTAAATCATCTAAATGCGTATATACATACACGGCGACTTAGCAGTGCGGCATGCCTCAATGCATAGCCTTCCACTCCTACAAGGGAGGAACCGGCAAGACAACAATAGCAACCAACCTAGCTGCCTTGCTTGCCGCAAAAGGTTCCAACGTGGCACTCATCGATGTGGACGTTTATGCCCCAAGCCTCCACGCCTACTTTGAGCACACGCCCAACAAGTGGCTTAACGATTTCTTGTGCGACAATGCCTCTCTTCAAGAGATGATGGTCGAAATGACTTCTGTTGTTGACGTCATATCCAACCAAGGCTCCAAAGGAAAGTTGTGGGTTGCCTATTCAAATCCCCAGAAGGAAGCCATTTACAACTTGGAGGCCAGCAAAGCCGCTAACACTCCTCCGATACAGCTCTTACGCCGGTTTATCCAGCTGCGGGAAGACCTGATTTCAGAATATGACTGCGACTACATCATAATGGACACCAGCCCGGGCATCAGGTACTGGTCGATCAATTCCCTTGCGATTGCAGACATACTGTTTCTGACTCTAAAATTCGGCGACCTTGACATCGAGGGAACCCAAAAAATGGCCAATGAGATATACAGGTCATTTACCCAGTTCGGCGCCAAGTCATACCTGCTTTTGAACAGGGTAGCAGGCTACTGCATCCCCACCTCGGGCAGCGGAAAAAGTCATAACGAAAGCATGCTCCAGAATGGATCGGACTATGGCAGCCTGTCCAGGCAGGTCAACATGGATCTGATTTCGGCCATTCCATGCTACTGCGATATACAATTTTTGCGAAAGGAATTCCTTACAGTTTTGAAATATCCGATGCACCCATTTGCGATCCAGTTGAACCACCTTGCATCGTCCAACATGATAAAGGCTTGATATGATAACAAATAATGAAAAACTTTCCTTCCCGGAAATTTCCCATTTTGTCCCGGACAGCCCCGGTCCGAGGGGCATGATCCTTGTCTACGGACCCCCAGGCACCGGCAAAACAAGATACTGCAAGAAATTCATTGAAAGCGGGCTCCAGAGAGAAGAGCCCTGCGTCTTTGTCAGCGGCGGATTGAGTCGGGCTGAACTGAAAACACTTTTTCCAAATGCAAACAAGAATCTTGAGTTTGTCGACCTGCACGACATGCAGCCAGCGGCAGTTTCAGATCAGCTTTGTGGTCTGCTAGAAAGCATCGCTGCTTTGAAAAAGCCAGCACGCCTGGCCGTCGACTCGCTGACTCACCTGCTCATACTTGTTGAAGAAAAAGAGCTTTTGCGCCTTGTAATGAGCCTGTCCACGCGGGTAAAAGGCATGGGGGCGATGGCTGTCCTTACGCTTTCCACCTTTGATGAAAGCCTCGCCGCCAAGCTGGGCGCCTTGGTGGACGGAGCAATAGAGCTCAGGGTAGAAGAATCCGGCGACTCTATCGTCAGGCGGGCGCGTATGCCTTTTTTCAAGGGAGTCCACCACAGAAGAGACTGGATCAGCTTTGAAATAGCAAAGGATGGAATGCTCGCGTTTTCTGAATCTTCGGCGAGCCCACTGACCTGCGTCCTGTGCGGAAAGGCAATAACGAGAATGCCCCTGGTCGAGTCGAATTTCATTTTCGACAGGCAGGCCTGCGTGGACACGTACATGAAGCTGAGAAGCGCTTATGGATCCAAGATATCGGAAACCGGCCTGCCTGCTGAGGTTCTGGACGCACATTTCTTTTTCGTCGACATCGTTGGTCTGTCTGATCCGTCGCTCTCTGTCAAAAAACAGGTTCAGAAGATCAACGCCCTCAATTCAATGATCAGCTCTTGCAATTCCTTCAGAAAGGTCCCGCCTGAAAAGAAAATAATCCTGCCGGCAGGAGACGGAATGGCGATAGGCTTTCTTATGGATCCGGAACTTCCCCTAAATCTCAGCATCGAGCTCCACAAAAAAGTGCATGCCTTTAACAACTGGAGACCTCTAGAGGACAGGATAGGGATACGGATAGGGCTCGGCTCGGGGCCGATCTTTACAGTCAACGACATAAACGGTATGCAGAACGTCTGGGGTCCCGGAATTATACTTGCCCGGAGAGTGATGGACGCCGGCGACAATTTCCACATATTGCTTGAAGGCAATATTGCAGAGGAGTTGATTGCCCTGAAGGACGAATACCGGGCAATAATCAGGCAGGTGTCCTGCGACTTTGAGATCAAGCACGGCAAGAAAATAAAGCTGTACTCTAGCTATTCGCAAGAGTTCGGCAACCCTGCGATTCCAACAAGGGCATCCAAAACAAGTTGAGTTATTAGTCCAAGAGCGAGGTAAAGTGTTTGCCATAAACTTCATAGAACTTTTTGAAAGTCTTGGTGCATTCCTCGCTGTCAAAGGCGTAGGTGTCGTCACCTATCTTGACCAAAATGTTGCCGGCCGGTCTGCCGCACATTGCACATTTCTTGTCTTCCATCTCTCCCGGAACGAGAATACATATCCTTTAATGCACTTAACACTTTACTGACATTATTAACCCGCAAGTGCATACATTATTGCGTTGGCTAGATCACCGTTCAGGGTTCATCCATCCTTGAGGATAGGTTACGTGAGCCTGAACATGCCTGACTTCCTGAGGTCGCTCGATTTCTACCAGTCGATACTGGGGTTCAAGACAACGGAAAGGCCGTCCAGTGAAAGGGCGCTGCTTTCTGCAGGCGGCCCGCACCCTATAGAATTGTTGCAGGCAAAAGGCAATGACGACACGGTCAAGAGAGCAGGGCTTTACCATTTTGCGATGTTGCTCCCGGAGAGAAAGTTTCTGGCAGACATGCTGGAAAACCTGAATGAAAAGCGCGACAGCGTCTACATTGAGGGCATGGCAAACCACCGGGTTTCAGAATCCATCCATATCCGGGATCCGGACTTCAACGGAATTGAGATCTATTACGACAGACCACGCTCTGAGTGGAGCTGGAGCGGCAACTACATCCAGATGGCTACAGAGAGGCGGGACGTACAAAAGATTTGCTCAAAGACGGAACGGACCGAGGATGGAAGGGATGCCCGCCAAGACAGTCATAGACCACATGCACCTGCACGTCAGCAACCTTGCAAAGGCGCCGGTTTTTTACTCGGAAACCTGGGGGCTGGACCTGACGTGCACGTTTCCAGGGGCCTATTTCTTTGCCGCAGACAAATATCACCACCACATAGCGACAAATACGTGGCTTGGAAGAGATCTCGCTCCCGCTTCGCCGGAAAAACCTGGGCTGAACCACTTTGGCATAGAATTGCCTGTCTCTGAGCTTGATGGCACAATGGCGCACCTTACGAGCCACACTGTGGCTATAGAAAAGGAATCGATGGACCTGCGAGACCCTGACGGGATCACAATCCGGCTTTACTTCAGAAATTGATTGCAATAGTTTTATTAGTTAGTCTATAATTACTACCAAGTATGCCAGAAGAACCAATGAACGGCAAAGGCGCCACATGCGCGATCGTGGGCGTCTGGGAAGTGCTTGGAAGGAGGTGGTCGCTCCACATCTTGAAGAACCTCAGCACTAGGGAGGTCATCAGGTTCAACGAGCTAAAACGATCATTAGCGGGCATCAGCAGCACAGTATTATCAGAGCGCCTGCTAGAGTTAGAGCGCGAGGGCCTTGTCACCAAAAAGATCTACCCCGAAGTGCCGCCGAGGGTGGAATATAGTATGACTCCTCAGGCAAAAGAGCTTGAGGTAATAATAAAAGAGCTGGCCCGCTGGGCCGAAAAGTGGAAGAGCCCTGCAGGGTTGAAGGTGGCCGCGCAGAAAAAATCTAGCGCAGCTTCTGGAACTGCTTCTCCTGCGCGGTGACCACGCCTATTTCCACTACTGGCCGCTCGCCCAGAGCCTTTTCTATTGCCCTGTTGCTCAGCGCAACTGCCTGCTCGACGTTCATATCCGCGCTATAGTCGCGCTGCACCACGTCAAGCGCAATGTCTGACGACTGGCCTATCGCAAAGCCAGAGCCGCGCATGAACGTGCCGCTCGGATCTACCTGGTACAGCTGCACTCCCGTTTGGTCGACGCCGGCTACAATGACTGAAGCGGCCTGCGGCCTGACAGCATAGATGGTGTAGTTGTGCAGGAACGACCCAAGATGCTTTGCAAGCGACCCGATGTCGATCGGGCTCTCAAAGTTCAGTCTGTGCTTTTGCGCCTCCATCCTCAGCTCCTCTATCAACTGCAGGATGTCGCCGATGTAGCCAGAGCCGGTCGCCCCGACATGGCCGTCGATCGTAAAGATCTTTTCGGCAGGGTCTATCAGCGGCCTGACCGGTTTGATGTGGCTCGCCAAGAGCGCAAATGACGGTGTCTTTATCCCAATTGTTGTCGATCCCCTTCTTACCGCTTCCAGCGCGCTGTCTACCAGCACAAGCCGGCCTTCAGGTCCGTAAAAGTACGGGTACCTTGCCCCGTAGCTTCCTGCCTCGGCCATTACCTTGCCACCTCCACCACCAGATTCGGGATTACTAGCACGTCGATGCCGTTGCCAGAGCCAGGGTCGCGCTCCATCGCGGCCGACACCGCCTTTGTGGCCACCTGCCTAGCCTCTTCGTTTGTGATCTCTTTGTGGTACGTGCTCTCAAGCACGCCGTATGCTATCGGCGAGCCCGAGCCGGAGGACGCAAAGTCCTCGCTTGTTATCGCGCCGCTCATGTCTGCCGCATATATGTGACCGCCTTCCTGGTCGACGCCGGCCACCAGTAGCTCGACAAAGTATGGCTGGTAGTTCTTCATGCCCGAGTACGCAAGGTTTGCGATCAATCTGGCCGATTCTTTTACAGTCAGCGGGAACCCTCTGCGCAGTTCTATCAGCTTGCGCTCTGCCTTGGCCACCTTGATCAGGTATTCTGCATCGGACAGCTGGCCCGCTATCGCGACTGCGAGCGTGTCGTCTATCTTGGCTATTTTTTGCGTGATTTTCGACCCGATGAAAAATCCCTTGCTGGCGCGCTTGTCAGAGCCTAGCACGACCCCTTCACGGGTCTTGATTCCGACTATTGTTGTCATGTTGCTATAGTATAGGAAGGTGGGGAGTAAATTGACCGGCAATGCCGGAAATGGGTCACATCGCTGCTAGAAAAGGTCCTTGATGTGGTCTCTGTGCAGCAATGCAACAATGCCAACCAGAATTATGCCCACGATAAAACTTCCCATGCTTGAAAAGTAGGCTTCAGACCAGTCCCAGATTGCACGCCACAAAAAGACCACGGCGAACAAGCCGACGATATAAGCCCACATTGCCCTTCTTCTCCGGCTTTTCTCCTCCTTGTCGACGGCCTCTACCATGTAATGCTATTCTAACAATAATATTTCTGTAATTTGCACCGGACTCAATTATTGCAATGATCGTCCTAGAATAGAGCAAAACCTCATAAAATTCAGAGACGTATTGAAGGATCTTCCCCTCTTCGAGCATGAAATTCAAATTCTTATTTGTGTTATCGTAGACATCACCGCAAAGCGTAAAGAACCATCATGCAACAGCAATGCATGGCAGGAACTCAAAAACAGGAATCGGTTCCGAAGTCTTTCCGCATAACAGAGATCGTACTAGGCGCAATTATCTTGGTACTTGCAGGGCTGGCGCTGGCGTCGCCGGTGTTTGCTGAGGTACTCTTGCTTCTCTGGCTTTCCGTGTCGCTGCTATTTGCAGGATTTGAAGGAATCATTGTCGGATCAGCCGGCAAGGGACTCTCAGTTGGGCAGCGGACTTTTCGCATAGTCGCTGGAATAATCGCCGTTGGTCTTGCAGTCCTAGTGATCACCTTCCCCGCCGCGGCATTGCTAAGCTCGGTTGTCTTGCTGTCCATCGGATTGCTCTTCTTGGGCGGTTCTGGAATTGCAAAGGGGATTATGGAGAAGTTCATGTCAGGCTGGGCCAGAGCCATGTATGTCATAGTAGGGGGAATAAGCGTCGCGCTTTCGATAGCCGTAATCGCATCTCCAGCGTTTGGGCTGCTGACGCTGTACTACCTGATAGCTGCAGTCCTTACAATCAACGGAGCAGCATATGTCGCGGCTGGCATAACGGGTATGGTATATGTCCCGCTTGGAGTAAATATGGCAAGAGCAGGCAGCAGAAAGGCCTGGAAATCTGACGCTGCGTGATCTAGTTGCTGTGGCTCAAGCCAAGCAGCTGCCTGTCTGCGTAGGCTCCGAGCTTGCTCTGCATTGTCTTTGCGATCTGCTCGTATATCGCGTACGAGCCGACCATCGCCTCCACCTTTTCCTTCTCAGTTGACGCATTCGTTTCGATTATGATATAGTCCGAGATCATGCGGAGGTTGATCTGGAACGACCCATCCTCGCTTGACCATTGCAGCGTATAGCCTGTGTCGCTTTCTATCATGCCAAGCCACCGGAGGTTCTTGAACCACTTGCCCACCAGCTGGCGCACGATTTCAAACGCCCTGACATTTAGCGGGATGTATGTCTGCAACAGCTGCATGTATTCCCTGCCCTTTGGCCTGCGCGGATCGATCCTTGAAATTGTGGATTCGCTGCCCTTGACCAAGCGATAACCGATCTGCGACTTTTCAACTAGCCCCATTTCCTCCAATCTATGCAGCGCCCTTGATAGGCTCTGCTGGTGCAGCCCCAGCTTGCGCATCAATCCCTTGAACGAATAATTCGACCCTGTTTCGTTCAGCACCGACAAGATCTTGCTGTCGTTGCCGTGCAAGTCGCTTACAGCTATCGGATCTTCCTGCACTAGCACCTGCGCGGACTTGCCAGCGATGACCTTCTTTTCATTTATAGAAGGCTCTGGCTCGTCCTCTTCCTTGAGAGAAGCTTTGTGCTCAGGATTGCTTTCCACTTGCATCTATAAGGCACCCCGCGAGATATAAGTCATAAAGTAACTATCTGGTGAGTCGGTAAGCAAAACGCTACTAGTACACCTCTATCGACTCCGCCTTGAAGCCCATCTTTACAAGAAGCTCCTTTGTGGCTTCGCGGTGGTCTCCCTGCAGGATTATCTGGCCCTCCTTGAACGTGCCGCCGGTGCCGATGCTCGTCTTTAGCTGCCGGGTCACGTCCTTGGCGTTCTTGTCATCCTGCAGGCCAGAAATGACTGTCACCGGCTTGCGGAACTTTCTGACATCTTTTGTAATCACTATGCTCGTTTCTCCTTTCTCGATTTCTCTAATCAGGTCGTCCATCGAATCATGGTCAGACACTGCGATCATCATTGTAGACCACGCTTTTGAGCGTTTTTATTGAAAAAATAGGTCATGGGCGCTCGTCCACCTGTACCGGTATCTGGAGCTGGCGCCCATAGCGGTTGACAGTCAGGGTCAGTCGATCGTCTACTCGCTTTTTGCGCACATGCGACGCTATCTGCGAAGGATCCTCCACCCTATCGCCGTCGATTCCCTCGATGATGTCGCCCTTTCTCAGGCCTGCATCATCAGCAGGGCTGTATGGCTCTACCTTGGCAATGAGTGCACCTTCGGTAGCTGGCAGCCCATAATAGCGAGCCAGTTGCGGAGTGACCTTCATCGATGCGACGCCTATCCACGGCCGGGCAACTTTGCCCTTTTCGATAAGCTCCTTCAGTACCGATTTGGCGGTGTTCACCGGGACTGCAAAGCCGATGCCCTGCGCATACGGCATGTTGGCAGTATTGATCGCGACCACCTGCCCCTTTGTGTTGACAAGCGGCCCGCCAGAGTTGCCGGGGTTGATTGCCGCATCCGTCTGGATGAGGTCAAGCACTCCGCTCCTTGCCTGTATGCTCCGGTTCAGCGAGCTGATAATGCCTGCCGTCACTGCTGGACCACCGGTAAGTCCAAACGGGTTTCCGATCGCCAGCACTGTCTGGCCGACCTTCAGGTCGTCAGAGTTGCCGAGTTCTGCAGCCGGCAGCGGTTCCTCCGCCTCCACCTTTATCACGGCAAGGTCGGTAGCCTCGTCGCTTCCAACGACCCTGCCCCTCAGCACCCTGCCGTCTGTGAAAGTGACCTTGAGCCTCTCTGCGTCGTCTATAACGTGGTTGTTTGTCAGGATGTAGCCTTTCTCGTCGATCACAACACCAGAGCCTACGCCCTCCACAGGGAACACCCTGAAGAGCTGATCCTGCAGCACCCGGACGC
>JBFLWZ010000081.1:0-8736 GCA_040757615.1 Thermoproteota archaeon
GGCTAGCGGTTCCAAGACTGTCATTTTTTGCAGCGTTCTTTACTACTATGCTGATAGCTTATGTTCTGTTGAACTATAACGACTTGAACATCTATGCAATTGGCTTTGCTATTGCAGGAAGCTTAGCGTTCTGGTTCGAAACGATAAGAGTTTGGATCAAAAGACCTATCGCATGATGTTTCAAAACCCGAGTTCTGAAATATCAAATAACAATGATGTCAAGGGCGATCGCGTCCGCTAGCAGGTCAAGATGACGACTTGCGACTATGTAGCCATTCTTGATATCTGTTGATGAAAGCCACCGGTTCGACGAGCTAAAGAGTCGCTCTTTCTTTATTCTCTTTTCAATTTCTTCGACATCGAGCTCGCGCTCTTCTACCTCTTCAGTCTCCGTGTGCTTGATGGTAAGAAGTACCTTTTTGACGAGCACTCTTCTTCCAAAGCGCTGTGAAAAATCGCGAGCGTTTTCGTCGATTTCGATTATCTTGATCTTGATCTGGAGCCTGTTAAGCGCGTCTCTGCTTGTAAGAAGCCTCTCGTCAATGAACCTGTCATAGCTCATATATGATTACTCTTACACCGACGTATATTAATGTCAGCTCTTGGCAGGCTCGAAAAAGTAAAAGGCGATACCGTCACTTTTGAGCCCGCATCTGGTCATCCTGACCTTCATTCCCTCCTTCATTTCATGATCGCCAAACGAACCGACCAGCCTGATGCCGGATATTTCGACCAAGCCGAAAATGCCCTCTTTGCCCTTGATATGAGAGCGAGAAAACTCTAGCAAGGTCCCTGCAGTCTTTATTTTTTTCAACAAGGTCTTTGATCTGCATTGCGGACAGTAGCTGGACGGAGGCCAGGCTTTGCAGTTGCATGAAATGCAAACGGGCATCAGGAATTCGCCCTTTTTCAGATGCTCAAAGAATTCCTGCATAATATCAAGCGCTCATTATTATCACGGTGGCTGAAGAACCGGCCGCCGCAAGGTTGTGGACCAAGCCGGTTTTGCACCCTTTTACCTGCCTTGAGCCCGCTTTGCCGGTAAGTTGAGATGCGATTTCAGCTACTTGCGCTACGCCTGTTGTTCCTACAGGATGGCCGCAGCCAATTATGCCCCCTCTAGGGTTTATAGTGATCTCTTGCTGGTCTACAAACTTGCCACCTTCGCCCTTTTTGGCAAAGCCCAAGTCCTCGTATGCCAGGATCTCCAGAATTGTAAAAGCGTCATGCAGCTCTGCGACATCTATCTGCGAGGGGCTTGACTGCGACGTGTCATACGCCTCTCTGGCGGCGAGCTTTGCAGTTTCTACAGTAGTGAGGTCGCTTGTTGCCTTGGCAAAACTGGCAGAGTTTGTCTGCTGCCCAATGCCCTTTATCCAGACCGGATTGTCAAGCCTTTTCGCTTTTTCTTCAGAAACCAAGAGCAATGCCGATGCGCCGTCGCATGGAGCAGAGCAGTCGAGCAGCTTTATAGGGTCTGCAATCTTTTTTGAATCCATCACTTCCTTCAGGCTAACCCGTTTTCTGAAAAGAGCCTTTGGGTTTCTTGCCGCGTTCTTGTGGTTCTTGACTGACACCCCGGCCATCTGCTCTTCTGTTGTGCCGTACCGTCTCATGTGCGCTTTTGCAAACATTGCAGCCCAGTGCACAGGGAACATGAACGACCCGCGGGTGATATCCCAGAGCAGCTTGTTACCAGGGCTTTCTGCCTTTTCTGCGCCGATTACAAGCGCGGTATCGCACAATCCTGAAGCAATAAGCGAAAATGCCGATGCCACTGCATTTGTGCCAGAGTTGCATAGATTGTCTATTCGATGGGCAACCTTTGGGCGAATTCCAAGCATTTCGGATATGATAGCCGAGCTGTACTGGTCTGTTGCGCAGCTGGAAAACAAGACTGCATCAATCTTGATAGAATTGTTCTTTTTGAGAATTTCTGCAGCAGGATTGCTTGCCAGTTCCAGCAGCGGCATGCCAGAATCCTTGGCAAACTTTGAAGTCGCCCAAGAGGAGATAGCTACCTTGCGCAATCTAGAAGGTTGACAACATTTCCCTAAATGAACCTTCTGCGTCATCAACAGGGTTTACTTGGATTATCGGAAGTGTTATGCCCGTATCCATGAACCTTGCCAAGGATTTCCGGCACTCTTCCTTACTGCCACAGATGGCAAGTGAATCCAGCATGCTGTCTGAAACAAGTTTTGCAGCAGCATCTGCTCCGCCCCTGCTATATGCAGATCTGATGTTCTCAACCTCGCCTTGAAATCCGTTTTCAGACAGGAATTTGCTGTAATATTTCCCCACAGAAACATAGAATGCCAAAGTCTTGGCCGCGCGCTCTCTGGCTTTCTCTGGCTCTTTGTCCGACACTGCACAAATAAATGACGTGGCAATTTCAAAATTCTTCCTTTTGGCATTTTTCTTCAATTCAGATACTGTCTTTCTCAGCTCTGCAAGTGGTCGCAGGTATAGCAATACTCCATCGGCTACTTCTGAGGCAAGCGACACCATCTTTTTGTTGACAGCTGCCATAAAGATTGGAACGTGTTCCCGCTGCGGCTGATGCATGATCTTGAAATTGTTTACTCTGAAGAACTTTCCACTATACTCTACTTTTTTGCCGCTTACCATAAGCCTCAGACATTCCACATATTCTTTCATCCGGCTGGTTGGATTTTCAAATCTTAATCCATGCCAGTTCTCAACAATGGTCTCTGTGCTTGTTCCAAGGCCAATAACAGTCCTGTTGCCGGAGAGCATATCAAGAGTGGTAGCGCCCATTGCTACTGTCGCAGGTGTCCTTGCGTAAATGCTGATTATAGATGTGCCAAGCCTCACTCTTTCCGTAACTTGTGACATTGCGCCAAGCGTGGCAAATGACTCGCGGCCCCACGACTCGGGAACCCATAACGAGTCAATGTTTTCTTTTGAATCTGCCATCTTTGCACATGCAAGAATCGCCTGCATTGAAAGCAGAGGGCCAAGACTGTAGCCTATCCTTTGAGCAGTCATGAAAGCTTTACAGCCTGCATCTCTTTGGCAGCTTCTTCAATATCTTTGTGCGAATCAATTGAGCGCCAGAAAACTTTGGGATACTTTACTGCATGCAGCTTTCCTTCCTTTGCCAGTGCAGGCAGGGCGGTCACCTCAATGTTGCCGTTCGTGGGCAGATATTTGAATACCTCATCTGTAAAGTGGTAAAGGCCTGCGTTTATCCACTGGCCAGGGATTTCGGGCTTTTCTACAAACCCCTTGACACGAGAATTGCTATCCAGCTCGACAATGCCAAACGGGCTGCGCAGTGGCACCAGAGCAATGGTGTGCTTGCCAGCGATTCGAAGCTTGTTTGGATCTAGCTCTGTGAGGACATCGCCATTTAGCATCAAAAACGAATCCCGACCTTCAAGTAGATCGCGTGCGTTAAGTAATGCACCGCCTGTTCCAAGAGGCTCTTCTTCTATTGAATATTCAACCCTTACAGCAAACTTGCTTCCGTCGCCAATGTGATCAAATATGTGCTCTCTCATGTAACCTACGCACAGGACAAAATCCCTGATCCCTGCTTTCTTGAGCCACCTTACCTGCCATTCGATAATCGGAACGTCGCAGACTTCGATCATTGGTTTTGGTCTCTCGTCCGTCAGCGGCTTCAACCTCTTGCCAAAGCCGCCCGCTAAGATGACTGCCTTCATGATATAACCAACACCCGCCTAGTTTGTATAAAATGTTATCTCGACAGTAATCAGTACGTGTTTTTAGGTTCATTGTTTGTAATGAGCCAGTGGATCTCTTGGTAACATTCATTGCACATCTCATTGCCGTCGGTGTGGTCGCACTGGTAGGCTTTCACAGTGTCTATGCCACACCGGTCACATTTCATTTTTGGGTCGGCTCTTTGCCTTTTGCAGCTACTGCTTTTCTGTCGATTGCTACCTTCCATCCACCTAGGCCAATCAGGATTGCGCCCATGCCGATCGTCGACCCGATCGTACGCATTGCACCAGACGAGTTTTCAGATTCCAATGCCCCTTGGGCGATGAGCGCCAACATTCCTGCAATAATGAGGCCGCCGTTTACAAACAAGAGTGTCGAAACTATGGGTGCATATTCTTTGCGTGCAATGACAAATGCTATTATCGACATCACTACCGCGCCGCCGCCAAAGCCTCCGCCGCGTATAGCTTCGTCAAGGGGGAGAAATCCTCTCCTGTCAGGAGACGACGATGCAACTGCGGCGTCCGCTCCGTAGATTATCAAAAGCACAAGTGAAACGATTAGAAGACCCGTTGCAATTCCCTTGGCCATATGAATAATTCATAATCAGATTTAATAAACGTATATTGCTTGCAATTCATATGCCCACAGACGTCAAAGATGTGCTGTATTCCTCAATCAACGAAATAGGACGCGAAAAGATCCGAATGGTAATTGCTGCTGATGTCAAAATGTCTGAAACATATTGCAATGATATTCTAGAAAGATGCATGAAAAAATTGGGAAAGGCAGATGATGAAACTCTCGCAACATTGTGTGAGGCACTGCTTCATTTCATGCTCACTGCTTCACTCTTGCCATCAGAGAGGAAGATCAGCGTGCAAGGTGCAGAATTAGATATTGTCATTCCTTCGTCAAAGATTCTGCGCAAAAGCCCAGAAAAGTCTCTGGTGATCCAGATTGTAAGCGGCAACCTTGAGGCAAAGGTAAAACAGGCAAGAGCCGTACAGCCCAATCATGAAAACATCTGGCTCTTATCCGCAGCTCCTCTTCAGACTGAATACAAGAATTACCACCTTGGAACCAATCGTCTGCATTACTCTCACATTGTTTCTGACATCAACGCATTCCTATTGGAAAAGGGAAATCGCGGCCTGAAACTATTACATGACCAGTAGACTATCGATGTCAATAGCCTTTTCAAGCATTTTGCCAATGGTCACGTGATTTGCTTCTCTTGAAAAGGGCACCGAGCCAAGCACCCTAACTCCAGTAAACTTTTCTATCATTTCTGGGACTTTTTGCTCGACAATGTTTGGTTTCTTTGGCATTTTGTTGACAATTATTCCCTTAATGTCTATGTTACACTTTCTGCAGGACATCACCGTTAGCAGCGTATGATTTAGCGTCCCAAGTATGGGTGTCGTTACGATGACCGCTGGCAGGCCTGTCCTCTTTGCAAAATCTGCAACAAACACGTTCTCTGTCAGGGGGACCATTATGCCACCAATGCCTTCAACTATGACGAAATCATGCTTTTTTGCAAGATTCTGAAGGATCTGCAAAGCCTTTTCGATGTTCGGAGGAGATTCGTTTCTAACTTGTGCTGCAACAAGTGGTGAAGCCGCAAGCGAATAAAAGAATGGGTTAACCTCGTCATCCGGGTCCTTTACACCCGATGCTCTCACGAGCAGGGCGGCATCTTTGGATTTGTATCTTTTTGAAAAAGGCCTATTTGCGGTTGCGAACGGCTTCATAACACCCACATCTGACCGCCTTCTCAGTGCCCATGCAAGCCCTGCCGCAATCACAGTCTTGCCTACGCCAGTACTAGTCCCTGTTACAAAGAGGCCGCGCATGGAAATATTATTAGAGCCATGGTTGGCACCTGCATTTAACTGATGAGCCTGAAGAGAGCGGACAAGGAATTCGTCTGGCATCCATATACCCAAATGAGCGACTGGAACGCATGGAACAACCGCGTAATAGTGAGAGGCGAGGGCTTTTACCTAGTCGACAGCAAGGGCAGGAAATACCTAGACGGAATCGCAAGTATGTGGTGCAATGTCTGGGGTCATGGACAGAATGAGGTGATCGAAGCAATGACGGAACAGTTGAAGAACCTGCAGCATTCGACGCTTTTCGGGCTTGCCAACGGCCCCTCTGCGCAACTGGCAGAAAAGCTCTCAGGTCTGGCAAAATTCATGAACAAGACATTCTACACTGATAACGGCTCGACTGCAATCGAGGCTGCAATGAAGATGGCACTGCAGTACTGGCGCAACAAGGGCAAGATCGAGAAAACAGAGTTTGTCTCTCTGGAGCGAGGGTACCACGGCGACACGATTGGAGCCATGTCTGTTGGATACGTCGAGAACTTTTTTTCCGCCTACAAGTCGTTGCTGACCAAGGTTCATAGGGTTCCAAGCCCGCTCCAATATGGAAGCGGATTTAAGGACGAAAAAGACCTCGTGGAGCAATGCCTCGCAAAGACAGAGAAGCTTCTCAAAAAGCGGGCAGACCGCTGTGCCGCGCTTGTCATGGAGAGCGGCGCGCAGATAGCCGGAGGCGTAGTCATTTACCCTGAAGGCTATCAGAAAAAGATCGCAAGGATGTGCAGTGATCACGAGGTATTGCTCATTCTTGATGAAATTGCGTCAGGCTTTGGCCGGCTTGGCAACATGGTAGAATATCTTGCACAAAGATCGAAGCCAGATATTGTCTGTTTTGGCAAGGCACTCACTGGCGGATATTTCCCGCTTGCAGTAACTATGACTACCGAGCGGATCTTTGACGCTTTCCTTGGCAAATATTCTGACAATAAGCACTTTTATCACGGGCACACTTTTACGGGACATCCTGTAGGCTGCGCTGCCGCGCTGGCAAACATTGAGCTTTACGAAAAAACCAACCTTGTGCAAAAAATCAATGCAAACGCAAGGTACATCGCTTCAAGGCTGCGCGAATCTGCAAAATCACCAATAGTTGCAGACGTCAGGCACAAGGGGATGCTTGCAGGGATCGAGCTGGCAAAGGACAACAAGCCCCTCTTTACGCTTAGGAACAAAGAAAGGATAAACTACTTTGTAACGCGCGAGTCGCTAAAGATGGGAGTACACCTTCGGTCTCTCGGCAACATCATGATGATAATCCCTCCGCTTGCAATCGGCAAACAAGACCTGGAAAGGCTGCTGGATGTGCACCTTGAGATATTGAGAAAGGTGGAACGGCTATCGTAGCTCCCTCAATTCTTTATACAATTTCGCCTTTGAAACGCCAAGATTCTTGGCTATCTTTTCCTTTGAGTGGTTGCTGGCAAGCAGCGTAATAAGCTGGTTCTTGTCTATCACTTTTTGAGGCCGGCCAATCTCTTTGCCCGCCGCCCTTGCCCTCACCATGCCATCCTTGGTCCTCTGCACCAACATATCGCGTTCTCTCTCAGCAACCCATGTAAGGATTCCAATCATGAGTTTTCTGACGCTTGGTTCGGTAGTTTGCAGGAATGACTCTCTCGGAGAGCACGATACCAATGGGGCATACTGCTCTATCGCCTTTATCGCATCCAAGGTATCCCAAAAAGTCCTGCCAACACGCGATAATTCATAGACCAAGACCGCGTCGACGCCTGCCGTCTTGACCAGCTCGAGCATTTCCTGGAACCCGCGCCTTTGGGTGGCCGGGATCCTGCCGCTAACTGCAGAGTCTTCGAAAAAGTCAAGGATCTGATAATTATTGTCATGGGCCCATTTTTCCAACGCCATCTTTTGGTTCTGCACCGTCTGCTCTTCAGTGCTTACCCGGAGATATGCAAAGGCGTATTTCATGGAAATGCTTGTTCAACTTGGCTTAACTGTAGCCTTGTCAAAAAAATTGTCTAAAAAGGGTAGTGACCGTTAAATGAACGGTCGGAGTTGCCCGTCGTTCAAAAAACGACCCCTTTCTGAACGGCTTGGGCGGATCTGCAAAATGACGGAAACCGCTATTTTTTACTGACAAAAATGATCTAGCAGCATTTCTGCTTTTTTGTATGCAAAACTATGGCTCCGGACGCCATTTTTTTGCCAGTTGTTAGTAGATGCTCTTGAACATGGTTTTTCAGGAGATATTTCTAAATTCGAGTTATGAAATATGGTGGAAAACAAGCAAGTTGTAAACCAAAGTTTTAATTACCAGTTTACAACTCGACTGATCTTATGACCGATTCAGCGTTTATCCGGGGTTGCATGAATAAAGTCCTTGCAGGTGGCTCGATCACTTTTGAAGAAGCCGAGCAGCTGCTTGCAACCAACGACATAATGACCCTTGCCAACTGCGCTAATATCATAACCCGCGCGTTTAATGGCGATACGGTAGATGTCGAAGCCCTGATAAATGCAAAATCCGGCAGGTGTCCGGAGGATTGTTCGTTTTGTGCCCAATCATCTTTCTATGATACAGGTATTTCGAAATATCCGCTGCTGCCAAAAGAAGTCTTGCTAGAAAATGCAAAAAGGGCAAAAGAGTCTGGAGCCACTAGCTTTTGCCTTGTCTGCGCCTACAGAGACCCGCCAGAAAAGGACTTCCAACAGATCTGCGAGGTCATTTCCGAAATAAGATCAAAGGTCGATATTGAAGTCAATGTGTCGCTTGGCTTTATGACTCCTGCCAGGGCGCGCAAACTACAAGAGCTCGGGGTAAAGCGCTACAACCACAACCTCGAAGCTGCAGAGAGCTATTTCTCCAAGATATGCAAAACCCATGACTTTTCAGACAGGGTCAATACCGCAAAGATAGTCAAGGAGGCAGGCCTTGAATTATGCTCCGGCGGGATTATCGGAATGGGCGAAAGCAAACAGCAGCGGCTAGAGCTCGCTTTCTCTCTTGCTTCCCTTCATCCAGAGGAGGTTCCAATCAACATTCTCATAGGCAGGGAAGGCACACCTATGGCAGGTTTTGAACCAATCGATCCGCTTGAGGCAATTAAGACGATTGCGGTGTGGCGCTTTATCATGCCAAAGACAATTCTCAAGATTGCAGGTGGAC
>JBFLWZ010000082.1:0-8459 GCA_040757615.1 Thermoproteota archaeon
GATAGCAGACGAGTCGGGGAGGACTGGAGTCAACCTGACGGCGCTTTTGAGGAAGGCCAACCTGTCGTAAAGTAGGCTCGCAAATGTAGCGACAAAACTTCTAGAAGCTGGCCTTATAGACGAGCAGGTGCAGGAGGGTCAGCGCATCTATGTCATCACTTCGCGTGGAAGGGACTACCTCCGCAGGTACCAACAATTTGCAGAAGTCGCTGACTCGTTCGGCTTGAAACTCTAGCTATTCCAGCTTTTCTACGGCTTCGATGTGGCATTCATGGCCCCTGTGGTCCTTGTCAAGCTGGCGGGCCTCTTCATTTGTAATTGGGAACTGTTCCTCGCTTACGCCGGGCTTTTCAAGAAGTATCCTGCCACATGTGTCGCATACGAGCTGCATCATGATTATGCCCATTTTTCTATGAATTATGGGCAATGATATTTAGACTATTCTGCAGGGTCATTTGTCAAAGTCGACAGGAATGCGCTTGAAGATGCTGCCCAGCATCCCCTTTTTGCTCTTCTCTTTCTCCTCAACCGCCTTGTAGCATTCAGGACAGAGTGCGCGCAGGTTGACCGGACGATTGTCCTTGTGGGAGCCGTTGATGTGTTCAAACTGTGGCTGGACACTTGGTGTGAATTTCACGCTGCATTTCTGGCAGCGGCCGCGTGCGCGCTCTAGCACCGTCTGCCTTATGGCTAGCGTCAGATGCTCGTACTTTTTCTTGTCATAAGTTGGGCCGCTTGGAGGACCGAAAAACGACACGTACAGAATTGCACCGGTCTCAAACTTATGTCTTGCGATTAGAGTATCTTGGCACTTCTTGCCACAGCATATACATGATCCTTGAGGTCGCGTTCGTACAGTGAGTTCATCTTCTCAATGAGCGTCTGGCGCGCCTGCGCCCTTGCATCAGGGCTTTCGGCTGACAGCGCAGCGGCAAAAATGTCGGGGAAATTCTCCTTTATCCAGCCATCAAGCACCAGGTACCTGTTTTCATTTATCCATATCACTCGTGAAGTGGCCTGATCAACTTCGCCATTGAACCTGTTTGTTTCGATCCTGTCAATAAGCAAAAAGATGCAATTGTTAGGGTCAGGGTTGTTGAGCGCTTCCACAGGCCTGCCGCCAGCCCTGCCGACCTGGATCCGCTCTATCAGGCCCTGTGGCTTTATGGTTGTGCCTACGACGTGCAACTTGCTGCCACTCATCGACTGGATGCGCCCTATGATGATGTTGTTGAAATTGCCTTCCTTTTGCGCGACAAAGACATACTCGCCGGGCTTTATTCCTCCCCTACTAAACATCTAACAGAATGCCGACCTGCAAATTATATAATGTTATCTCAACGGGATCTTTGCATGCATTGTCGTTTGTTGGATCATAAGTTTTTCAGGATTCGCCGCATTGCAGGCTAAGGAATTGTTTTTTGAACATAGAATCCACTAGAATTACATTTATTAACACAGACCCGCTACGTTAGACGGGTATGCACAAGTTCGATGAGCTTGACATGCGGATACTGTCTGAGCTTACAAAGGACGCCAGCATTTCTGTCCCGAGGCTAAGCAAAAAGCTCAACGTTAACGCTTCTGTTCTTTACAGCAGGATAAAGCGCCTGACAAAGCGTAGCCTTGTCAAGAGGTTTACAGTTATCGTGAATGAAACCATGCTGGGAATAAACGTCAAGGCTACCGTCGGTATCAACCGCGACCCGAAACTGAAGGAGCCGATACACACTGAACTGATGAAGATCCCTGAAGTCCGGTCTGTGTCAGAAGTCACTGGGAGGTTCGACATGATAGTAAACGTGAGCGCCCACACATTGGAGGAGCTCCACAACGTCGTAATCGAGCGCATCGGCAAGATAGAAGGTATACAGAACACCGAGACGTTCGTTGAGATGCAGAGGACCGAGAAGGAACCGCTCTACACAGTCCAGCCGTCGCTTTCACGGTAAGCGACAGATATTTTATATAGTGTAGGCGCCGCTTCAATCCTGAAGTGTCCATCGTAGAGCGCAAGATTTCAGAGATGATCCAGACCCTCAGACTGGCAAAAAAGACCAGCAGAGAAGACTATTCACAGCACCTGCGTCTAGTGGTTCTGGGCATGCTTGCAGTCGGAGGCATTGCATTTGTGATAAAACTGGTAGCCGAGTTTGTAACGTTTAGTACCAGTGGCAGGTTCGGCTAGTCAATAGGATTAAAATACCATTCAGTTTAATCTGAATCCATGGAAAGCAAGACATACAGTGTCACCCATGTAACCACAAAGACGTGGGATGCCGAAGTGCTCCGGTCCGACCTGCCCGTGTTCGTTGACTTTTGGGCGGAATGGTGCGGGCCGTGCAGGATGGTGGGGCCGGCAGTCGAGCAGATCGGCAAGATCATGGCGGGTAAGGTAAAGGTGGCAAAGCTGAACGTTGACGAAAATCAGGAAATCGCAATGAAGTATGGAGTCCAGTCAATCCCATCGCTCATCCTTTTCAAGGGCGGCAAGGAAGTGGCAAGAACCATAGGCGCAGCGCCAAAAGAGGCTTACCTGAAGTTCATCGAAAAGTCACTTAACGCCTAATTCTTTCTTTTACTAATGACGAAAGCATTAATACCGTATTTTAAGACAAGATAGCAGCAATTGGGAAAGAAGGAACTGGCCACACTGTTTTCATCCAACCCTGATAGGTACTACAAAGTATCACTATTTGACAAGATGGGCTTTGCGCGCAGAAAATGCGGCAAGTGTGAAAAATTCTTCTGGACGCTTGACGGCGGCCGAGAGTTCTGCCCCGATCACGAGAATTATGGTTTCATATGCAAGCCGCCTACAGCCAAGCGGCTCGACTATGTCGGCGCGTGGAAAGAAGTCGACAAGTTCTTTCGCGCAAACGACCACTCTGTAGTGAGGCGTTATCCTGTTGTGTGCCGCTGGCGCGAAGACCTATACTTTACAATCGCATCGATCGTTGACTTTCAGAGGGTGGTTGGCAATCAGGTCGTGTTCGAGCTGCCTGCAAACCCGCTTGTCGTGCCACAAATGTGCCTCAGGTTCAACGATATTGAGAACGTCGGACTCTCTGGCAGGCACTACACCGGCTTTTGCATGATCGGCCAGACCTGCAATGCAGACGCACCGGGCGGCTACTGGAAGGACAGATGCATCGACCTTGATTATGGCATGCTTACAAAGGGCCTTGGAATAAAACCGGAGGAAATAACGTTTGTCGAAGACGTCTGGATGGGAGCTGGCGCGTTTGGCTATTCACTTGAATATTTTGTCCGCGGCTTGGAGCTTGGCAATGCGGTATTCACCGAGTTTGAAGGAAATGAGAATGACTACCGAGTTATGCCAAACAAGATAATAGACATGGGAGCCGGCCTTGAACGCTTTTCATGGATAACGATGGGCACACCAACAAGCTATGACTGCTGCTTTGGACCAGTGGTGGACAGGCTCCGAGAGATCACTGGCACTGATGGCAACAGCGAAGTGTTGTCAAGATACTTCGGCGCGGTTTCTTCAAAATTGGATCACACTACAAGCATCAAAGAACTGAAATCGCTCATTGCAAAGGAAATGAAGATAGACGAAGAAAAATTGGCTAGGCTGGTCGCGCCACACGAAGCGATCTATACCATAGCAGACCACGTGCGCACTTTGCTGTTTGCAATTTCTGATGGCGCGCTCCCATCAAACGTGGGTGGCGGCTACAACCTCCGCGTAATCCTGCGGAGGGCGCTTTCGATACTTGAGAGGCTTGGATGGAAAGACGTCAAGGTGGAAGACGTCGCCGACATGCATATCGATTACTTGAAGCAAATGTACCCTGAGCTAGAAGAACACAGGCAGGATGTGCGGACAATACTCCAACTAGAGTCTGACAGGTACGCTAGTTCGCGTGAGCGCATGAACTCTGTCGCAACATCGCTCAAGAGCAGTAAAAAGGGCGAGCTGTCAGTCGACGATCTTATTCGACTCTATGAGTCAGACGGCATAACTCCTGACTTTCTTGTCGAACAGGGCGTGATACAGAGCGTCCCGTCAACGTTCTATACAAAACTGGCAGAGCTACATACTACCTTGGCAGCAGGCCAGGCTGCAAAGCCCGTACGCGGCCTTGAAGGGCTGCCCCCGACAAGGTTGCTCTACTATGAAGACGAAACAATGAGGGAGTTTGACGCAAAGGTGCTCAAGGTAGTGGATGGCAAGTATGTCGTTCTGGACCAGACTGCGTTCTACCCTCGGGGCGGAGGCCAGGAGCCGGACACAGGCGAAATCGCCGGCGCCAAGGTAGTAGAAGTTACAAAACAGGCCGACATTGTCATACACAAGATAGAAGGTAAGCTTGCAGAAGGCCAGAATGTGCACGCTATGCTGAATGGGCGCAGGCGCGACCTTATCACAAAACACCACACCGCGACCCATGTCCTAAACTCTGCATCTAGGAACACGCTTGGGTCTTGGGTATGGCAGAATTCTGCTTTCAAGGAAGAGGGCTATGGCCGGCTGGACATTACCCACCACTCCGCACTTGGCAAGGAGGAGGTGCAAAAAATCGAGCACGCCGCAAACCGCGTAATCCGGGAAAACCATCCTGTAATCATCAAGACATATGACCGCGGGGAAGCCGAGCAGGAATTCACGTTCCGAATATACCAAGGCGGTGTCGTTCCTACCAGCAACGTCAGAATCGTCAACATCAAGGGGTGGGACATCGAGGCCTGCGGAGGCACGCACGTAAGGAACACTGGCGAAATCGGACTCGTCAAGATTGTCAAATCAGAGAGAATCCAGGATGGCGTTGTAAGGCTGGAATTTGTTGCTGGCGAAGCGGCAGTGAACTATATGCAGCATCTGGACAACCAGCTTGCGTCCATAGCGCAGGCGCTTGGGTCAAGCAGGGAAAAGGTGGTCGAATCGTTCAACAAGTCCATGGAAGAGGCCGAGGCAGCAAAGAAAAAGTTGCGCACGATGTTGCGCGTAGTAGCCGGCCCAATAGCAAAGGGCATTTCGGAACAGGCCAAGAAACTGGGCTCTGGTATCCACCTTTACAGCACATATGACGAGGAGCTGGACGACGATTACCATATCGCCATTGGTGAAAAGGCCGTCGATCTTGACAAGAATTTGGTTTATGTCGCGCTTGTATCAAAGGGGCAGGGCATAAGGGTAATAGTGTTTGCTGGCGAGACCGCGCGCAAAAAGGTCAAAGCGGGCGCGATAGCAAAGCAGGTTTCCGCCAAGCTAGGTGGCTCGGGCGGAGGAGACGACCGCTTTGGGCAGGGAGGCGGCAGGTCAAAGGACATGATAAAGGAAGCACTGCTTCTGGCTGAAGAGGCTGCAAAGTAACCGTGAGCGAGCGCATAGACTGGAATTCAATCGAAAGCAAGTGGATCAAGAGGTGGGAAGAGCATGGACTCTTTCAGGCCAATCCTGATGACCGGAAAAAATATTTCGTGACGGTCGCCTATCCTTACCCAAATTCTCCACAGCACATCGGCCACGGTAGAACCTACACACTTGCTGATGCGCATGCCCGCTACATGAGGATGAAGGGCTACAACGTGCTGTTCCCGATGGCGTTCCACTACACCGGCACCCCGATCCTTGGCATGTCACGCAGGGTAGCCGCCGGCGATGCGGAGCTGATGGATACTTTTCACAAGATTTACAAGCTGTCAGACGACGTGATCTCCACCTTTGTCGAGCCTGTGAAGATAGCAAGCTACTTCCACAACGAGATCAAGATGGGCATGAAGGAGATGGGCTACTCTATAGACTGGCGACGCGAGTTCACCACGATAGACAAGATGTATTCCAAGTTCATCTCGTGGCAGTTCCGCACCCTGCGGAAAAAGGGGTTGATAGTGCAGGGGTCGCACCCTGTTGGCTGGTGCCCTCGCGACCAGAACCCTGTCAGCCAGCATGACACGATGGGCGACGTCGAGCCGGATTTCAACGAATATACTGTGGTAAAATTCAGGATGGGCGACAGCATATTGCCGGCTGCTACCCTTAGACCAGAGACGCTCTTTGGAGTCACCAACATGTGGGTAAATCCGGATATCGATTATGTGCAGGCGCGGATAGACAATGAGAAGTGGATAGTCAGCAAGGAAGCTGCAAGAAAACTAGAGTTCCTCAACCACAAGGTAGAGATCCTAAAAACCATAAAGGGCAGAGAGATGGTTGGGCAGAGCGCCATAAACCCTGTAAACAATTCTAGTGTGCCCGTCTATCCGGCATCGTTTGTTGAGGCTGGCAGCGGCACAGGAGTTGTGATGTCGGTCCCGGCACATGCGCCGTACGACTATCAGGCGCTAGAAGACCTGAAAAATGACAAAAAGATGCAACAAGAGTTTGGCATTTCAGTCCACACTGATCCGATTATAATAATAGAATCAGAAGGCTACTCTGGCGTACCTGCCGCACAGGCCATCAAACAAGTGGGTGCAACAGGTCAGAACGACACAAAGCTCGAAAAGGCGACAAGCGACCTCTATTCTCATGAATTCTACAAAGGCAAGATGATGGGCAACACGGGCAGGTTTGCAGGCATGACGGTGGCCATAGCAAAGAACGAGGTCAAGCAGGACATAATCCACTCCGGCGCGGCGGACACGATGTACGAGCTCATCAACAAACCTGTCAGGTGCAGATGTGGGGCAGAATGTGTCGTGAAACTGCTAAGCGACCAATGGTTCTTAGATTATGGTAGGAAAGAGTGGAAGGATCTTGCCCACGAATGCGCAAACAAGATGGACATTGTGCCACAGGATATACGACAAGAATTCGACTATGTGATTGACTGGCTGAGGGAACGGGCTTGCGCCAGAAAGTCCGGCCTCGGCACAAAGCTGCCATGGGATCAAGAATGGATAATCGAAAGTTTGTCTGATTCTGTCATTTACATGGCCTATTATGTCATTGCAAAATATGTCAACAGCAATGTGATAAGCGATGAAGGGATCACAGACGCGTTCTTTGACTATGTTCTACTTGGAATCGGAAGCGCCGATCAAGTTGCAAAGGAATGCGGAGTGCCTGCCTCTACGGTCCAGCAGATAAGGAAAGAGTTTGGCTACTTTTACCCTGTTGACTCGCGGCACTCTGGCCGCGATCTTGTACCAAACCACCTCACGTTTTTCATTTTCAACCACGTCGCAATATTTGAGAGAGAGAACTGGCCACAGCAAATAGTGGTCAATGGCTCTGTGCTGATGGAGGGAAAAAAGATGAGTAAGTCGCTTGGCAACATTATTCCTCTGCGCGCTGCGATCAAGGAGCACGGCGCAGACAACATCCGGCTCGCAATGCTAGTGTCCGCAGAGCTCTTGCAGGACGCCGACTTTTCCTTTGACACGGTAAGGGGCATACGGTCCAAACTGTCCGGCATCTTTGAAATGGCTGAAAGATGTAGAAATCCACATGCTGCCGGCAGCGAAATTGAAGACAGGTGGCTTGCAAGCCGGCTACAGCGCGCTATTGCAGGAACTGCCGAATCGATGGACAAGCTGAGGGTGAGAGAGGCGATACACAACATACTTTATTCACTGGAGCAGGATCTCCAGTGGTACCTGAAGCGAACAGCTGCCAAGGGCCGCGAAAACGTTACCGGCAACCTTGCAGAATTCCTCGATATTCAGGTAAGGATGCTTGCCCCATTTGCGCCTTTCACTGCAGAAGAAGTATGGGAACGGATGGGCAACAAACAACCCCTGACAGCTGCAGGATGGCCCACGATAAAAGAAGAAAAGATAGATCTGGTTGCTGAAGAATCCGAGTTTCTTATCTCTAGCCTGCTTGCAGACCTGCAGAACATTGTCAAGGTAACCAAGATGGCGCCGGCCAAGATTGCCATCTACACTTCTGCAGGCTGGAAGGCCAAGATCTATGGGGCTATTCTTGCTAACATCTTGGAAGGAAAGACGAACTTTGGGGAAATAATGAAGCAGCTGATCGCCAATCCCGAAACCAGCAAGGCAAAAACCGACCCCAAGATGGTACAGAAAATGATGGAAGACATTCTGTCGACTCCGCTTGAGGCGAGGAACAGGCGGCTGAAATTACCGGAATTCGACGAAATTGCCGCGATAAAGGACGCCGCGTCACTGCTGTCAATGGACATCAACAAAGCGCAGATACTAGTTTTCTCGGAAGAGGACACGGCGAAATACGATCCAAAATCAAAGAGCAAGTCTGCAAGGCCGTTCAAGCCCGCAGTCTATATGGAATAACTATAGAGCCTTTTCCAGCTCTTTTGCCACAGCTTCCTTGTCGTCAACTTGGATAACCACTTTAGAGTATTCATGGTCGTTCAGGTGCAGGGTGATGCATTTAGAAAATCCTTGACGTAATAGAATGCTTTGCCCTTCCTTGTCCAGAACGTCCCCGCCATAAAACCTCTTGGCACGTGCGTCCCCATCTTGAAGGATAACCAAGACGGCTTTGCCCTTTCAGTCGAGAT
>JBFLWZ010000083.1:0-6843 GCA_040757615.1 Thermoproteota archaeon
AATACAAAGGAGCCCTGACAAAGGTGGTTTGTTTTTCTTCGCCTCCGGTATCACGCATTGCCATCTTGGTGACAGTCGTCAATACCGGAAAATCTCTCCCTTTGAGGCGGAGATATTCAGAGACAGAGTATGCTACGGCCAGAGCTACTATGATTGCTGCCGCAAAGTAGACGCCTGCCGCAATCGATATGAAAGGTATTGAGAACCCAAGAATATGTATTGCCTTTCTGAACAGCTCTTTTCTGATCAGGGCGTATAACTCATTGCTGCCCAAGCGCCTGTCTACTTGATGCATAGGCGCTATTTAACCAGATGGACGATTCTGACATCCTCTCGCTGTTGGAACCTGCGTATCAGCAAAGCTTGAACCCTCAGCATCGCAGGTTAGTTGCAAATATTAAACGTAATGGCAAAAGCCGGCTTGTTGACCGAGAGGTTTGCATTCGTGCCCGGTAGCCGTGCTGGCAGCAACATTTCGCGATTTATGGCCAAGCATGGCATCTCTAGCTGGCGCCAGCTCGTGGATAAAGCGAATAGTGACATTGGCTGGTACTGGGACGAGGTCAACAAGGACCTTGGAATAGAGTGGTTCCAGAAATATGACAAGGTGCTTGATTCTTCTGCTGGCATCCCGTGGACGAAATGGTTCATTAACGGTAAGTGCAACATCGTTGCAAACGCTATCGACAGACATGCGAAAAACCAGCCCGACAAAATAGCGTACATCTTTGCAAACGACCATGGGTCGAAGAAGGTCACGTACCGTGAGCTTGATGAACAGGTGAGCAGGCTTGCCGGCGCGCTAGAGAGTGCGGGCATCAAGAAAGGCGACGTCGTCGCGATTTATTTGCCAATGATCCCTGAGGCGTTCTATGCCATCTTTGCGTGCTCCAAAATTGGGGCTGTCCACACCACGATATTTTCCGGGTTTTCCGCGCAGGCACTACATTCACGGCTGGTCGATTCTAAGGCCAAGATGCTGATCACCGCCGATACTGTAACTAGGAGAGGCAGAGAGATCCAGCTGTCAAGCCAGTGGCAAAAAGCACTTGAGGGTACGGGCGTGAAGCAGGTGGTCAACATCAGCCGCGACTACCACGCTTTTGTCAAGGACGCACCGAGGGCGCAGACCAGGCCGATGGATTCTGAAGATCCGCTGTTCATACTCTACACTTCCGGCACCACAGGTCAGCCAAAGGGCACGCTCCAAGTGCACGGCGGCTTTACAGTTGTGGCGGCGCAGCAGGCCGCATACCTCATTGACATGAAGCCGAATGATGTGCTGTTCTGGTACGCGGACATTGGCTGGATAACTGGGCAGGTGTGGGTGGTCTATGGCAGCCTGATAATCGGCTCTACGGCGCTGGTGTATGACGACGCGCTGGACTATCCCGCGCCCGATTCTTGGTGCAGGCTCATCGACGAGCACAAGGTAACAATCTTTGGGGCTGCGCCTACAGCGATCAGACTGTTCATGAAAAATAACGTGCAGGCAGAAAAATACAATTTTTCATCCCTGCGGATGCTGGCTGCCACTGGCGAGCCCATCAACGCAGAGGCATGGCAGTGGTATTTTGAGAACGTGGGCAAAAAGAGGTGCCCGGTGATCAACCTGTCAGGCGGCACTGAGATAGGCGGGGCGATACTGAGCGCGCTGCCCATCATGTCGCTAAAGCCCTGCACGGTGGGCTGCCAGATACCCGGCTTTGACGCGGACATATTTGACGAGTCCGGGAAGAGAGTGAGCGAAGGTTACCTTGTAATCAAAAAGCCGTGGCCTTCTATGACGCGCGGGCTCTTGAACAACCCTGACAGGTTCATCGATACCTACTGGTCAAAGTACAAGAACGTCTGGTACCACGGCGACATTGTGCTTGTCGATTCCGACGGATTATGGTACATGCGCGGGCGCGCCGACGACGTGATAAAGGTGGCCGGCCACAGGATAGGGACCGCAGAGGTCGAGGCGGCTGCCGCGTCGCACCCATCGGTGGCTGAAGCTGTGGCTGTCGGAAGGCCGGACGAATTGAAAGGCGAGGCGATAGTAGTCTGCATAGTGGTAAAGGACGGATACAAGACTGACGGGCTGAAGGAAGAGATCGTGAAAAGGGTTGAGGAGTCTATAGGCAGGTTCGCCCGGCCGGAAGAAGTAAGGATAGTGGCCGAGCTGCCAAAGACAAGGACTGGCAAGCTGGTGCGCAGGCTGGTGCGCTCTAAAATCGCCGGCGACAACGTTGCGGCGCAGGACTTGTCCACGGTGGAGAATCCTTGGTCGCTTGATGGGATCTAGTATAGAGAGTCAAGTTCAGGGATTCAACCGGTTTGTAAACCGCCAGCAAAATTGAATGTCTATAGAAGAGAATCTTCATACTGCTTAAATCAAATTTATTCCATAAGAAATTGAATGTCCCCATCATCATCAAGTGGCATTTCGTCAGAACAAATAGCCCACATCGACATTTCGCCATTCTGGAAGAAAAACGAGTCTCTCTTGAGAGAGCTGGAGAGGTCGGAAATGCCTTCAAAGTCTAGGCTAATCTACAAGGAGACAACCAGCAATACAGATAGCAGCAATGATCATGTGATGACAAACTATGACCTTGTCAACATCTATAACAATCGAAAGAACTTTTTTGGCATCGTTGCAGAGCTTGCACCGGATCGTTCTTCGATAATAAGGGAAGAGATTGTTGCAGGCAGTACGTTATCCGATGCTAAAAAGACCGTAGTGGATGGAAGCAGGATAAGCAACAGGGCACACATTGATTGGCTAAAGACCCTAAGCCAAAATGATGCCTGCCGCCTATTTCGCACTTAAATAGAAAAAGAAAAAAGGAAAGAGACGTGAATCTCTTATGGATTGTTCACGTTGTGAGCTTGGTGGTTGCCCTGATCTAGATTGGCTCTAACATCAAGCACAATGTTGTCGTTAGCGTCGCGGATAAGCAACCTTGCAATGTCCCTTGATCCCGGCTCGCCTGCGTCAGTCAGGACAAAATAGATCGTGGCTCCTTCCTCGCCGTTGTATGTGCCTGTTCCCCCTCCTTCAAACAAGTCAAAGCCTGCTCTTGGTGGGCGCGGGGCGATATTTGGATCGTCGATGCAGTCAGCCCTTGTCAGCTCATCTAGGTGGAAGCGGTTGCCGCCGTCCCAGTTGACTTCAAGGTTGTTTGGAACGTCGTCGACATCACAGTGCAGCTCAAAGCCATGTGTGACAATTATGTTCAAGTCCAGTCTTCCTCCGCCGGTCATCCTTCCGTCTGCAAAGCAGCCTTCCGGCGGACAGTCGTGCGCGTATACTAGCGCAGCTGGCAACACTGCAGCTATAGTGGCGAAGAACAATCCTCCCACTGCTGCAATAGCCAAAACTAATGACCGTATATTATTAGTCATTAGTCGTAGCAAGGTTGATTGAATATTTATCGGACTCACCCATTCATTTTATACAAATCAACAATTTCATTTGTTGGAATGATTATTCAGAAATAAAACAACTAACTGTGACTTCTAAATGTCTCTTCAAGTTACCGAATTAATTTATGCAACTGTTAAGTGTAATTTCGTCGGGATGGTGTGCGGGATAGATGCCGTTGCCGCTGCGTAAAGACGAAAAAAACAAGGTGCAAGGGAATTTGAACTTTGTTAGTCAAGAGCAGTTGGACGCGGATATGGATGAATTGCTCAAGCATTATGGAGCAAACAAGTCGCAAGCTAATTTGAGCAAGACACGCGCTATACTGAAGCGTTTTGGCAATGTCACCGATGAATTAGCCGCGATGCGTGAGGAAAATCGGTAAAGAAAAGAGTATATTTTGACACATCGACCGTCATCAAAGAATTCGTGCCCGAAGTTGGATCAGATTTAGTTGATGATATTTCTAATGCTGCAAAAGCATGGAATTTACAGATCATCACTTCTATATGGTCACTGAACGAAGCCGTTGCAGTTATCGATAGATTAGCAAGAAAACCAAAGGATCCATTGTCACCAACAGAAGTCCAACAAATCATAGCAACAATCTTTGAGCGTGTAACACATACCAGCGAATACGCCACGTTTAGAATTGCACCTATAGAGCATGTCATTGTTGCAAAGTCAAGACTACTGAACAACGCTTTCCATATATCGGCAGATGATGCGTTACATCTCTATACGGGTTGGCTTTACGATTGTAGTCATTTCCTGATCCACGATAATAAGATAGTACAAAGGCTCAAAGCCGCCACTATTGAGGGTATGAAAATAATCGATTTAGGCGATGAGAAAGACCGCGCTGAATGCCGAAAAGAGCTGAATCTATAGTATATCATTCGAATTGCAACGCGCCTCGAAATCAGTCGCCTTTGCAACAGAACTCGATTGATTAGCTTATATCTATATCACTAGCGATATATGAGCTAACAATTCATCTCATGAGGCGTCGGGATACCTTTATTTTGTCAATCCCTGCGAGTAGCGCTTGCACCAATGCACACCTACGGCGAGGAAGATGACTTCCGCAAGAAATTCGAGCTGCCAGGCAGCAAACCGCACTACCCGCCGTCATTGTCATTCACGATAACCCACATGCGCCTTGCTATCGAGCCCGATTTGCAGGAGCGCTCGATCAGTTGCGACCAGAAATTATCGATCACGATCATTCAGGACACAGATACCATACAGCTTGACGCGGCAGAACTGCAAATAAAGTCGGTGTCTGCCGGCGGCAAGCTGGAATTTCGCAGTCTTGACGACGAGCTCATCGTAAAGCTTGGAAAGACTGTGAAGGAGGGCAGCAAGATCGATCTTGCCATCGCATATACGGCCAAGCCGCGTCAGGGCTTCTATTTCGTTGCGCCGGACAAGCACTATCCGAACAAGCACCTTGAAGCATGGACGCAGGGCGAAGCCACGCAGGCAAAACATTGGTTCCCGTGCATCGACCACCCGCAGGTGAAATTTTCAAGCGAAATTTCAGTCACAGTCCAGCAGGGCTTTACCGCGATTTCAAACGGCAGGCTCTTGAAAGTGGAGCAAAAAGGCAAAAAACAGGTCTATCACTGGTCCGAGTCAAACCCGCACCCGGCCTACCTTGCATCAGTGGTTGTGGGCAAGTACACCGAGATCAAGGACGGCAGCCTGCAGTACTATGTGCCGGCAGAAAGAAAGCAGGATGCCGCAAGGTCGTTTGACCAGACGCCAAAGATGGTCAAGTTCTTTGAAGAGTACCTTGGCACAAAGTATCCTTATGAAAAATATTCGCAGGTGGCAGTGCAGGATTTCGTCTACGGTGGCATGGAAAATTCCAGCTGCACGACATTGACGCTTGACACGCTGCATGACAAAAAGGCGCACCTTGATTTTACCAGCGACTACCTCGTGTCACACGAGCTTGCCCACCAGTGGTTCGGCGACCTTGTCACTTGCAGGGACTGGCAACACATCTGGCTCAACGAGGGCTTTGCCACTTACTGCGAGGCACTCTACTGGGAGGCAAGCAGAGGCAACGACGAGTTCCAGTACTACGTCATGCAGACTGCAGACGACTATTTCGAAGAGGCCAGCATGAGGTACATGCGGCCGATCGTCACCAAAGTATACAAGCACCCAGACGACCTCTTTGACAGGCATACATATGAAAAGGGAGGGTGCGTGCTCCACATGCTCCGGCACCACGTAGGTGACAAGCACTTCCGCAGGTCGCTCAAGACGTACCTTGAACGCTTTGCCAACAGCACCGCCGAGACCGACGACCTTCGCAAGATATTCGAGCTAGAGACTGGCAAGAGCCTCCAGCAGTTCTTTGACCAGTGGCTCTTCAGGGAAGGCCACCCGGACCTAAAGGTCAGCTTTTCTCAGGACGGCGGAGTCGCCAAGATCAAGGTCGAGCAGGCACAGTCAGGCGAGCCGTTTGACTTTTCGCTTGAAATAAAGCTGGCATTTGCAAGAGCGAAAAAGACGTACACATTCAGGATATCGGAAAAAGAGAGCGCGTTTCAGATCCCAGTAGACGGAGAAGTCGAATGGTTCTCTATAGATCCACAGTTCAAGATCCTAAAGACGCTATTAATAAAGGCGCCGGCCGAGATGCTCGTCCGGCAGCTCTTGGAAGGCGAGACTGTGATCGAGCGCGTTGAAGCTGCGCGCTCGCTCAGGGACAAGTCGTCCGACTCTGTCATTGACGCGCTGAAAAAGGCAGTGATGGAAGACAAGTTCTGGGGAGTCTCGGCTGAAGCTGCCAAAACGCTTGGAGCCATCAGGACCGATTATGCCTATGAAGTTCTGAAAAAGTGCCTGACTGTAAAGCATCCAAAGGCAAGACGTGCAGTCGTAAGGGCGCTGGGGGAGTTCCGCAAGGAAGAGACGCTTGAGCTCCTAAAGCCGGTGCTGCAAAAAGATGAGAGCTATTTTGTCGAGTCAGAGGCCGCGACTGCGATGGGCAGGACGAGAAGCAGGCATGTAATACCGATATTGAAAAAGGCCACAGCCACCGAAAGCTTCCAGAACGTGGTGGCACAGGGCGCGATCGCCGGGCTTAAAGAGTTCCCCGGCGACAAGGATATCGCCAATTTCCTTATGGAAAAGAGCAGGTACGGAAACTACCACAGGGTAAGGGAGGCGGCCACTTTTGCGCTTGGCAAGTTTGCAGACAGCCAGCAGGTCTTCGACCACCTGAAGTCCCTGCTGATAGACAAGTGGTTCAGGGTGCGCATCAATGCGTGCAGGGCGCTTGCAGATGCCGAGCTGACAAAGGCGATCCCAGATCTATCATGGGTTGCAGAGCACGACCTTGACCATAGGGTCAGGAGGGTGGCAGAAGAGTGCATCAACATAATCAAGGACGCGACCAAGAAGCCAAAGGA
>JBFLWZ010000083.1:6853-8402 GCA_040757615.1 Thermoproteota archaeon
GATGAGAGAAGAGCTCGAAAGGGTCAAGTCAAAGAACCTAGAGCTCTTGCAAAAGGTCGACAGGCTTGAGCGCGAGCTAAGATAACAAAAAGTCAGCCACTAGCCTGTTGAACAGCTCCGGCCTTTCCACGTGAGGTCGGTGGCCGCAATTTTCAAGCATCACTACCCGGCAGTTCTTCATCCTTACGAAAGGCTCGGCGAACTTTACCGGGATCATGGTGTCCTCCTTGCCCCACAGGAGCAGGGTGGGCGCCTTGATCTTGCGCAGCCGGTTTGTCAGCCGCGGGGCGTGTGCGCTGCCCATCAGCGCAGACAGGAATGCCTCTTTTGCGCCGGGCATCGAGAACTTTTCAAACACTGCTTTTGCATACGAACCGTCTACCGGCTTGTTGTCCACCGCGTAAAGCGCCTTCTTTACCTCCTGCACCGACTTGGCGTCTAGCACCCTGACGTATCTCCACAGCGTCGGCGATCCCTTGAACGAGCGGGGGAGCGCGCCGGCAGGGCTTATCAGCACAAGCTTTTTCACAAGCGCAGGGCGGCTTATCGCGGTTTCGGCCGCGACTTGTCCGCCAAGCGACGAGCCAACCATAGATATCCTGTCAATCTGCAACTTGTTCAGGAACCGGGCAACGAAATTGCGGTAGAACCTGATCGTATAGCTGATTTTCGGCTTGTCGCTCTGCCCGAACCCCGGCAGGTCTATTGCGATCACGCGCATAGTTTTTGCAAGCTCTTCGATGTTGTTTGTCCAGCTCTCGATAGAGCCTCCAAGCCCGTGAATAAGGAGCACGGGGTCGCCACTTTCAGAATCGACATAACGGACGCGCAGATTGCCGACTTGCAGGTGCAGGTAATCCAACAACTACGGTGAACGCGCGTGTTTTGCTGTAAATACTTTATTGTAGAGCAGGAACTGCTCTTCGTCCTTTGTCATGTTCTTTTCGATAAATGAGGTCAGCTTTTTGCTGTCATGGCAGACTATTTGTAGCTGCTCAAACCCGCCGTCGACATAGGTGTTTGTCGCAAACGATACCAGCTGTTTCAGCGCGCCCGTTGATTGCGAATCTAGGTATACTATCTGCATGATCGTTTTTCTGTCCCAGTAGCCGTGCCTGTTTATTATTGCGATTCCGCTTATTGGCTTGCCTGCCACAATCACGCTCTTGTCCATGACAAAGCCGCTGAGCGCCCTTCTGTCAAGCGGGTACCAGTGCCACGACTTGACGTACCTCTTTGCAGACAGCTGGTAGATCTCGGATTTTTGAAGATACTTCCAGATATCTTTAACATCGCTTGCAGTTGCAAGCCGGGCAGAAGATTTTGTCTTGGCCGGCCTTTCATGCGTGACATAGTACGCCCATTTCGATATCGCCTCAAAGCCGTTCTTTTCGACCATCCGCTGCGAAGGGATGTTTGTCACATCGACTATGGCAGACGCTTGGACCGCCCCCTTTTTCCGTCCATATTCCAGCATCTTTTCCATGAGACAAGTCGCGATTCTAGAGCGGCGATAGTCCGGGTGGACCCTCACCCCTTCAAGCCACAC
>JBFLWZ010000084.1:0-8288 GCA_040757615.1 Thermoproteota archaeon
CCCTTTGCCTCCAGTGTGGAAAGCATTTCAAGCGGCGAAGGCTCTGTCAGCTGGAAGTTGAATAGACGGGCGGTTTCGATAAACCTGTCGCGGACATAACTTATGTTGGCAAACTCGTCCGCTTCAATGTCCCGCATGCCACGGGGAAGCTCCAGCTTTACCATATCAGTAGCCAGCAGTGCGTTAGCATTTAGATTTTACGATGAACGTATAATAACAGTCTCTGCCGCATATGACAGACATTGGCAGGCGGCTTCCACTATCTGGAACACATGACAGACTCTGTTATCGAAGCGTACGGCGATACGCTAGAGGAAGCCTTTGAAAATGCTGCCAGAGGGCTCAACGACACAATGATCGACCTGAAAACGGTCGTGCCAGACAGAGAGATAAGAATCACTGCAGCCGGCCATGATCTTCATTCTCTTCTCTTTGACTGGCTGGACAAGGTTATGCTCCTGCTTGTTGCTGACGGTATTGTGATGTCTGAATTTTCGGTAAAGATCAGGAAAAATGGAGTTTACTCGCTTGAAGGTGTTGCAAAAGGAGAAAAGCTGAATCTTGGCAAGCACCATTACAAGGTAGAGATAAAAGCCGTAACCTATCACGAAATGGAGATCAGGCAAGAAAAGGGAAAAGCCACGGTCAGGTTCCTACTTGACCTCTAAAAAACTTTATAGTAATGCATCAGAGGCATGACATTATGACTGAAGAAAAGATCAATGTGGTGGGGGTAACCGTACTAAAGCAGAACGGGGCCAATGTTGATGAAATACTAAAGGGGCTGATATACAATGCGGCTGTTGAATTCACCGCCTACTATTATTTCACAAACTTGCGCACACACTGCACCGGCCTTGACGGGGAAGGCATCAAGGGAGTAATCGAAGATGCGCGACTTGAAGACCTGAGCCATTTCGAATCCTGCATCGCGAGGATTCACGAGCTTGGAGGGAGCTTGCCCAACGACGCAATGGAGTTTGTGCGTATGTCTGGTTGCGAATTTCTGCAGCTGCCAACGCCTACTACCAACTTGAAGGAGATCTTGAAAAAATGCCTGACTGCGGAACAGGGGGCTATAGTAAATTGGAACAAGATGTGTAACATGACTTTGGGCAAGGATCCAGCAACGTACGACATCGCTAAGGACATCCTGAAGGAAGAAATAGAACACGAATCTTGGTTCCTAGAGCTTCTCTATGGCAGGCCATCTGGGCACATGAGGAGAAAATATTCGGGTGAGAGGCCGCACACCCGCAAGCACTCTAGGGCATTGGATGTTTCTTAAAAAAAGAGGCGATTATTTCGCCACTTCTTTTTCTGCTTTCTTGACGTAGACGTACTGCATTATTAAGCCTGCAATTACCGCGCCTATTATCGGGCCGACCCAGTATATCCAGTGGAAGTCCCAGTAGCCTGATACGATTGCAGGTCCTAGGGTTCTTGCCGGGTTCATGCTGGCGCCAGTTAGCGGGACGCCGACGAGGTGGAGCAGGAATATCATGCCACCGATTGCAATGCCTGCCATTCCTGCAGCTGCCTTTCTGTGGACCGCTGCCATGAATATGGTCGTGACAAGGAAGAACGTGAGTATTATCTCCACTCCTACACCTGAAGCTGCGCTGAAATTGAGTAGTTCGCTTGGGCCACCCTGAGTACCAAAGTTCACCTGCTTGCCTGAATCAGGTAAGATAGTCATGTGAGCAACAGCCGCTGCAATGGCACCTATTATCTGCGCACCAATATAGGCCGCGCCGTCTTTGACGTTGATGTTCTTTGTGACCATCATTGCTATCGTTACTGCGGGGTTGATGTGGGCGCCAGAAATGTGGCCAAATGCATAGATCATGATGCCAATAGCCGCGCCGTGGCCGAGAGAAATCATGATTATCCCTTCAAGCGACAGCCCAGTGCCGAAAAGCACCGCTGCCATTGTGACTGAAAGCGGACCAAAGAATACGAGTGCAAAAGTTGCTATTGCTTCAGCGAGCCAAGCTCGTGGGTTTGCCAATATGTGCCATTAGCCAAATGATTTCTATATAAAAGCATCGAAAAGTGGATTTTCCCTACAGATCAGCCAAACCATTGTTCGAGCGACTGGCTCCTGTTCGCTACCGACTTTTCCAGCTTGTCCAAAGTGCCACTTACTCTATCTGCTGAGAAGCTCTTGTCGACGCAGAGAAAGTCCAACACCTTTTCGCGGTTCACTTCTCCAAACTCAATCCTGTCAACCTGCGGCACTTCTGGGTCTAGAAAGATCTTGCGGATCTCTTGGTATGGTACCTGT
This sequence comes from Thermoproteota archaeon, assembly GCA_040757615.1. Taxonomy (GTDB): domain Archaea; phylum Thermoproteota; class Nitrososphaeria; order Nitrososphaerales; family Nitrososphaeraceae; genus Nitrososphaera. The sequence continues at coordinate 2,288 of JBFLWZ010000084.1, forward strand.
GACAGAAGGTGCTTGATCTTTTCCACGTTCTCCAGCCTGCCGCTCTCTTTGATCAGCTTGAGTGCCGTCTTGGGCCCGATCCCCGGAAATCCACCGGGGTTAAAGTCCGTGCCAATTAGTATGCCGACATCTACCAACTGCTCGTGCGTCAGCCCGATCTCCTGCAGCACCTTGTCGTGCTCGAATATTTCAGGTTCGACATCGATGTAGGCGTTGCGATTCGGAACCTTTCGCTTGCCGCTGATGGCCAGATTGCGCACAAGTTTTTTCGCACCAAAAAGTATCGAATCATAATCCTGACTCGCAGCAGCATATACCAGATCGCGCTTTGTCAGGTAGGCAGCTGTCGCTTCGCCGTCTGAAGGCGCCTGGATGTAGGGGATGCCCAATATGGAAAGCAGCTTTTTGGATTCTTCAACCATCTTGTCGTTCAAGACGGCAGTCCTGCTGCCGTACTTGCGAGCATCTTCAATCCTGCCCTCTTCTATCGCCAGCTGGTACTTTTCAGTGGCTTCTTTCTTTAGCTGGCTCCTCCGCTGTATCTCGGCCGTTTTGAGGTCGTTTGCCTTGCCGTCAAAAACATAGACGGGCTTGATGTTTTCCATCAGTAGGTTAGTGTTTCTGTAAAAGATCCCACTCAGGTGACTGGTTATCTCGCCCTTGCTGTTTGAAAGCGGCTCTCCGGTCGGCCCCCTAATGGTGCTCAGGAACTGGTAGATGGTGTTGTACGCGTCAATCGCAATGACCTTGCCTGCTAGCTCTTGAAGCTTTAACGGCACGGCCGTGACAAGCGGCTTGAGGTCTAGGCCCATTTGTTGTCTAGTGGAATACGGCACCACAAAAACTTTTAACTTTTCTAAATAGAGGCTGCTAGCATTTACAAAACTTTCATGCAAAGCTAAACAAGCATGACACCTCCCAATAAATTGCCCTTCCGCAAGACAGGGCCATGGTGCTGGACGACTTTTTGCTTCCTGCAGAAAACATCCGTTTTTCAAGCAATAACGAAATCGTGGAATATGGGGACAAGAAATACAGGGTGCTTGTCACCGATCAGCGGCTGATTCTCTATGCCCGCAGGGGGACGCTTGTCAAGTCAGACGACATTGTCAGCGAAAGGCTGGATCTGCTTCACGGCCTAAAGTATCTTGAAAGAGGCACGATCCTCCGCTCGGCTGCAATCTCGATACAAGGTAGTCTGAAAATTGAAATCCGTGGCTCGCCATCCCATTTGAAGCCTCTCTATCACAGCTTGCAGGCGATAATCGGCAAGAAATGATTATTGCTTGTATGCTTTCAGCGTCTGGGCTATCCAGTCAACGTCTTCCTTTGTCTTTGCCAACCTGCCTATTTTGATGCAGTCGCGGATGTCCTTTGACTTTAGCTTCGTCCATACCGCGCCGGCTATTGCACCTGCAACGTCGGTAGGGACTCCTTCACGGCCTAGGATGTGCGTGCAGACCTCTTGGAATGAGCCAAAGGAATATTGCTTGAAATGCAAAACGACGAACCTTGACAAGAGTGGGGTGAGCATCCTCTCTGTCCCGTTGCTCGTAGCAAAGACCCACGTCTTTAGCTGAGTGTTGCGGGTCTTTTGGAACTTTGTTTCAGACACGATGCCTGTCTCCATTAGGCTCAGGAGAGCCGTCTGGTCCTTCATCGGCATGTGCTCTATCTCGTCGACAATTAGGTAGCGGGGACGCTTTTCAAACAGATAATCGATCATGCCAGACTTTGTACTGTGGCTACCAAGCGTAAAGTACGAGCGCTCTAGCTTCATGCATTCCAGCATGAACAGGGTCTTGGCGGACGCTGGAGGCCCGACAAGCAGGATGTGCACAGGCTTGTCCGAAGATAGAGACATCTGAAATAGTTTCTTTACCTCGGCATAGCCGACGATGCTGTCAAACAGCGGTTCGTTTTTGACCTGCCTTTCGACTGCCTGCTCGATCACCCGATCTTCATGGATGCCAACTGGCAGCTCTTCTTCAGTCACTGCGCTGTGATTGCCGCAATTGGGTTTTAGATGTTCCTGCTAAATTGCAGTGCCTATTAGCTGAAATATTCTAGACTCTAATTGAACGAGCGTATAGCCGCCAACACGTCGCCGCTCAGCTTGAGCGTGTATGCCGCGGCGTCGTCTAACGGTATCTTTGAGAGCATGTCTAGAAACTGAGCCTTATCCTTGCCCCGCTCATACATGCCTCCGGATTCTTTGATGCACAGGGGGAACTTTTGCATCTTGATGCCCTTTGAGCTGAGGTGGTTGATAAAGCGCCTGTACGCGTCGACGTCGTACCAATCCCAGTTGCGCTCGTCGCAGTACATTATCCAGACATCTATCGTGTTCTGGAAAAATGCCTTCTGGCGAAGTTCTTCAAGAGTCATACTAGAAGTCCGCTTTCTTCATCTTTGATCCGCAGCGCGGGCACGAACCACCCTTGAATCGGTGACCGCACGCTATGCAGATATAGTTGACGCCTCCGCCACCTCCACCGCCGAGCATGCCGCCAAAACCTCCGCCACCCATGCCCATGCGGGCCATCGCGCGCCTGCGCATATAGTACGAAATGCCTATGAAAATTGCAATCGCGGGGATAATGCCATACCAGCCAAGCCACCAAGTGAGAGCGAGACTTATGGCAAGGGACACCATTATCCATGCCATCTGCTGACCTATCCAGTTCAAACGATGATCTTTGGAGCTGTTCTTTTATTAAGTTTTCCAGCCCTTGTGCTATAAAATGTAATTAACAACCTTTTTGCATAACAAAACATTGCAAAAGGTCGGGGCCGCTCCGTCAATCTTTATGCTGTGCGAGACCTGCTACTGGTGCGCGACATATTTAGACAAGACCTGGGTGGTTGACAAGTGCCCGATATGCTCGGCGTCAGTCTTGTCCAGCTTTCCGATAATGCCTGACGAGTCTTTCATCTTTAGCTACGATGAGAAGCGCGGGGTCGAGCTCGACTTCGGCCGCAGGAAATGATCACACGGAATCGACGATCTTGATTTCAAGGCTGTTGCCGTTCCTGTCATAGGCCCCGATGGTCTCGTCCTCGTAGGGGTGGCTGATAATGATCGACACGAAGCCAGAGAAATAGTTGAGGTCCTCAAGCGAAGGCCGGTTAGAGCCGCCGGGGTGTGAGTGGGCGGTGCCAACGTGCGGAATCGTGTAAGGGAGATCGTGCAGCGCAAAGCCCGAGTAGAACGGACCGGATTCCGCAAAGGGCGGTATGACCAGGCCGTCGATGATGATCTGGTCCTTCGTCGTCATGCCCTGCAGCACAAGTATCGCCTCGTTTGGGTGGTGCGTCTTTGACCAAGTGATGATCCCGTCGGCGGCCTTTCTCATGATCACGACCTTCCTCTGCACCTTCTCCCGCCTACCGAACAATGGCGAAAATCTGCCTGCGACTTATTTTAACATTGAGCGACTGTTCTGCCAGAACCTACAGATATGGATAATAAGCGGAAAGTGCATAGGAAGGATCAGCTTGACGACGCCATGTTGTTGAAGAGGCAAAGCAGCAAGACTATTTACCGGAGGGGCGAAGTGGGCAATGACGCCGACGGCACGCCGCTTTTGATAAACTACAGGGGCGAGGCCTATCGTGTCAACGACACCGCTGTTTCATTGTGGAACATGTGCAACGGGATCAGTTTTGATGACCTGTTGCTTGAAGTGCTCCGCATTTCAAGCGGCGACGAGGACGAGGTGCGCAGGTCGCTTGAACAGATGGTCAAACAGTTCAAGGAAATATCTGTCATCGAGCTGCGCGACTAGCGCTGACCACAGATCTGGAACGCAAACATGACGTATCCCGATATCTTGCTGTTGCGCCGATACGGGTAAAAGTTGTTGGTCTCTTTTGGCATCAGCTCATGCTTTAGCTCCTTTGCGTCCTGCTTTGACAGCGAAACTTTGGCCAGGCGCTCGCCCAAGATCGTGGACCAAGGCAGCTGCGGGAGGTTATCCTTCCTGTTGGCAAATATCGCAACAACCCTTGTCAGGTTCTCCCTGTCAAGTATGGCAATGTAGTTATAGTCTTCTTTTTCGCCAAACGGGTCGGGCATGGTGAATGGGTCGATGTGTATGTACTTGCCGAGCCTGTCGCGGAGCTCGTCTGAGAGCCCGGCCGCAATCGCAATGTCTGCCATGGACAGCTTTCTTACCGCTTCGATCGAAGGCGTTCCTGATGTCGCCAGCACGGGGGTTATTTCCCTAGCATCATTATATAATTTTTGAGTATGCGCACAGCAGGGTGCGCTTGCGCGCTTTCGGTACCCGATTCTTGTACATCGATGCACAGTTTCACGAAGGAAAAATTGTGCAATTGTGCATTTTCAAAAAAGTAAAAACCGGGGCTGGATGGGCTGTACGGCTGAAATGCCTGCTGATACGTGCGCGCGTTTCTAGTGGAGCCTGTAGAACTGCAGTTAGTTCTTTTATAGAAGTGCAAATGGCAAATATTTCTTCCTGATTTTTGCAATGGCCGGCGACCTCGAGTGTGGGGATCCTGCCTTGAAAGGCTGCCAGGGAATCGGCTTTATGCTCTGGGCGACTCCTGATAAAGGCATAAATTGCAATGCAACTGCAAAACAAGCGCGCCGGGGTACCCAAGCTAGGTAAGTCACGGTAGACCCTAAAAGGGGTCAGCCTCGAGATCATAGGTGCAGGGTATGACGCGCTAGCTGATGTCCTTCGGGACTCGAGGGTTCGAGTCCCTCTCCCGGCGCTTTACAATAAGAGGTTAGCTCACAATAGTTGTTGCAAGTGGAATGGTAAAGTGAAATGTTGCGCCGCACCCGTTCAGATTGTTTTCAGCCCATATTTTGCCTCCATGAGCCTCGACGATGCCTTTTGATATGTAGAGCCCAAGACCGCTTCCTGTGCGCGTATCGTACTGGTTGCAATGGCCGACTACAAATTTCTTGAAGAGTCTGGGCAAAATTTCAGAATCAATCCCTGTTCCGGTATCTTTTACAGTAACGACGGCGTATTGGTTGTCTGCGCTTTTATCCGATGAGACGATGATGGCGCCTTCTTCTGTGAACTTTATTGCATTTCTCAAGATGTTTGACAAGATTTCAAAGATCTTTACCTTGTCTGCGTTAACAACCAAAGGCATGGAGAAAGGTTCAAAAAAGATCTTAAGCTGCTTTCCAATCGGTATGAATGAACGCATGTCTTTTACAACACCTCTGATCTTGGCATTTAGATCAAAAGTTTCCCTGTCCAATTTGAGCGATTGACTTTCAATTCTTGATACCTGAAGAATGTCTGAAGACAATCGCTCAAGCCTCGTGGCATTTCTAACTATCATTTCAATTTCGGCTCTGGATACTTCTATCTTGTCCCTGTCGTTACTGAGCTCTTCAAATTGAGACGTCAAAATGTCTGCTACTCCAAGCAATGGCTGTACGGGTGTTCTGAGCTCGTGGGCTGCTACCCTGATGAACTCCTGCTGCATCTTGTCGTGTTGCAGCAACTGCTCGTTAGCAGCCCTCAACTTTTTGTTGTTCTCTGCAAGCTCTGCTAGGGCCAGCCGCAGGTCTTCAGTTGTACGCGCAAGTTGCTTGTTTGATGCCTCCAGATGCTTTTTTGACTCGTTTAGCTGTTGGGTCTTTTCTCTTACGGTGGTATCAAGCCTGCTGTTCCATGTCAGGACTGTTGTAGCGATCCCTGCAGCAGCTGCTCCAACAACTATTATCATCAGCGTACTGACGTTCTTTTGCTGCTGAACCAACACGGCAATGTTTGCATCAAGTGTCTGTGGAGTGGTTGTATGGAGCGAGCCAAAGAGTTTGTTGTCAACATATACGGGCGAGTAGGCATACGCATTCCTTGAACCCGAGGTTGAAAATGTTGCTGATCCTCTCTGGCCTTCCAGCGAATTTGTCAGCATGGTACTATACTCTTTGCTTCCAGTGTCTAATTCAACAGCAGAGGCAAAAAGGGCCTGCGTTTGATAATCAAATACATTCTTTCCTGCCGAG
>JBFLWZ010000085.1:0-8269 GCA_040757615.1 Thermoproteota archaeon
AGAGGATCTGGTAAAGCGATTTAGAATCGCCGTGCAAATCGCTTATAACGGCAAGATTTTCCAGCTCGCCTATCTGCACGAGCCCGCCACTTATTCTACCGCCTGCTATGCTCCCCTTTTGCCTTTCGGTGTGCAAGGCTGACATTGCCTGATCAATCTTTGAGATGAGATCGGGCGCTTCGGCGGCAGCAGAGGCCTGCTCTAGTTGCAACAGGTAAGGATTGTGCATTGGCGGTTAAATGTATTGCATGTAGGATGATTCTAGAGAATATCTATCAAGGCAGATAAATCACCAGGCACATGTTTTCACATGAACGCAAGCGTGCTTGTGACTGCCGCTGGCAGCATAGTAGCCCAAGGCATAATCAAGTCTCTCAAGCTTGCAGGCAGATATACAGTAATCGCAGCCGACATGAGCCCCCTAGCTACAGGTCTCTACCGGTGTGACAAAGGTGTTCTGGTTCCGCCTGTATCATCTACTGACTATGTTGAAAATATAGTCAAAGTGTGCAATGACAACGCTGTCAAGGCGATCTTCTGTGGATCTGACGATGAGTTGTTGATACTCGCTGGTGCAAAGAAGGAGATTGAAATCAGGACTGGTGCCAAACTGCTGACAGGCTCGGCTGACGCGCTTGCAATAGCAAGGGACAAGTGGGCCACATACGAATTTTGCAAGATAGAAGGTCTCCCGTGCGCACCTTCGTCGCTTACAGAAGGCCGTGAGGAATTTGCAAAAGAATTCGGCTTCCCGTTGGTAGTAAAGCCCAGAGAGGGCTATGGCTCGCTCCACTTGTGCATTGCGAACAATAGAGAGGAGATGGATGCCGCCATTTCTGCGATAGAAAAGGCAGGATGGCGGCCGCTTTTGCAAAAATACATTGCCGGGGACGAATTTACGACCGGTGTGACTATCGACAGGAACTGCAGGTATGCAATGTCTTCAATATCGATAAAAAAGACGATCAAGCACGGCCAGACCTACAAGGCATTCGTCGACGACTATAGGAACATCCGTAAGTCGGCTGAAGAAGTAGCGTTAAAGCTGGGCGCTTCTGGGCCAGTAAATGTCCAAGCAAGATTGGAAGGCGACTTTCCCGTAATCTTTGAAATCAACCCGCGCTTTTCTGCAACGTGCCCCATGCGCGCAACAGCAGGAGTGAACGAACCGGATATCGTCTTTCGCAATGTAGTTCTTGGAGAAGAAGTCAAGGTTGACAGTTACAAGCGCCTGGTCTGCATGAGGTACTGGAACGAGGTCTATATCCCCTATGGCCTGTACGAAAAGGCATTGCAGGGTAAAATAGAAATGGGATCGTTCGTGCCTGACTATTTCTAAATCAGATGTCGGCACCGATATGGAACTTTTTCTACTCAGAATTCAAAGAAATTATTTCTGATCTTGGGAACGGAATGTTGTTTTATTACATAGTTGATTTTACAAAAAAGGGGTTAGATGTAGCGCGAGAAAAGCAGGCTACCTGCCTTTCTGATAGCTACTCTCATCACGATTGTTGATTCCACTGCTGCAAACGCCGTGGCTGCAAGGTACGCAATTACTGAGTTTTCAAAGCCATACTGGGCAAGGAATATCCCCGCTCCGATCGCAATGACTGCCGCAATGAATGATACTTCTGCCAGCGCCTTTGCCTTGCCGAGAAAGATCATAAACACCCCATTGGCTGTCAGCATCGAGAGGAACACAGCTCCTGTTGATGCAAAGGCAAGGATGCGCAGGCTCACTTCAGAGCCTCCAAGCTCCCCGATAAAGTAAGGCGCCAGAAAGTTCAGAAGAGCCGCGCTAGCAATTGACACCACGATTGTGGCAGCCATCAGCTTGCGGTAGCTGTATTGCAGGAACCAGTCTATCTTTTTGCTCTCAGATACCTTGAGCGTTATTGCGCGGTTGTGCACCAAGGCGTAGATCGGTGATGTGATCATGTACTGTATTACTGCGACTGGCAATATCACGAGCAGAGCAAGGTCGGCTCCGATGTGATAGACAGAGTTGAACGCCAATGGCATGACAGTGCCGTTTGAGGCAGATATAGTCGCAGGATTGAAGAACCACGATACCACCCTGTCTGCAAATAGCATGACAAAGAAGAACGTACCATACATGAAATACGGCATGCACTCCCACAACTGCACTCCAAAGCGCGAAGTGATTGTATTGTCATTGACAGTGAGCGGGCTGTAAAAGTGTGGAGCGTTCTTGGCGACTATTGAAGTTGAGCTTTGTCCCATTATCTTATAGTGATAGTACGTCGCAAAGCCGGAAAGTATAGCAAACCCGCTCCCAAGCGCTGCAAAGTATCTGGTCGCAATATCAGGTATGGCGTCAGTTGCAATGAAGAACAATCCTGCAAGGGCTGCAAACGCTATTGCATACGAGATCCCTATGTGAGCTAGCTTTTTGAGCGCATACATTATCACATAGCTTACCCGGTGCAAAGAGATCGTCACTGCGCTGACCGCCGCGATTGTAGCCAGCTCTGGAGGTATGTTTGCCATGATGGATACACCGTATAGGAAAGCGACAATGCCCGAAAGTATCACTCCAACAAGGGCATAGCTCCTTTTGATGCTCCTCTTCACTTCACCAATATTTGTCTGCGAATAATAGAACGAAAAGAGCCGGTTATAGTTCTGCAGCAGGCCTTCACTCATGACCAGGCCCAAGAAAACGCCTGCCAGAAACGCGGTCGTCACATCGGCTGGCAGACCCCAAGCCATCCACAGCGAAACCCCTGTCACAAACAAGAGCACGAGCGAGCCGAGCCAAGGAAATATCATGCTCAGGCTCTCCGCCAAGCGTTTTTTTGTGCTTGGCACCTCCATTGCTAGGGACTGGGCCGCATCTGGCCTCACTTCGTCGTACGCGTCTACAAAGTTGTAGACATATTTTGCTAATTCCTGCAGATTTTCAAAGCCGTACTTTTTCGCGGTCTTGTCGTTGTAACCGAGGACTTCCAAGAAAACCAGCACGTCGGCCATGTTGTTAACGCTCTGCTGGATCTCCGCTATCGACCTTGCGGTCTTGTTGGCAAACACCCTTGCATCACGCGAGACTTCCTGAACAGGTTCCAAACTAGGCCACCTCCCATGTGCGTATCTTTGCCATCTGCTGATTGACTGTCGACTCGATGAGTGATTTCAGGCCATGTTGCATCCGCACTTTGGGGTCATAGCCCAGAATTGCGCGGATCTTGTCGATCGATGCAAGACCAAACTTCATGTCGCCAAGTCTTGGCGGCGCAAACTGGTGATCGATGTCAGCAGCCCCTACCAATTCTTTTATGATCTGCACAAGGTCCAGTATGCTGGTCGCCCTGCCGGACGCGACGTTGAACATCTCGCCTACCGCGTTTGCAGACTCCATCGCAAGCATGTTTGCCTGTACAATGTCCTCCACGTGTACAAAGTCGCGCACTTGCAGACCGTCTCCAAAGATCGTCGGGCGCTCGCCCCTGAGCAACTTGTTTATGAAAACTGTGATGACCCCGCTATAGTCGCTGTAGCGCTGGCGCCTGCCATAGACGTTAAAATAGCGCAGCATCACCGTCTCAAGCCCGTAGGTTCGCCGGTACGCGTGTAAATAGTTTTCAACCGCCAGTTTGCCAGCGCCATATGGCGAGTTTGGCCTACAGACCATGTCTTCCGAGGCCTCGCTTTCCAATATCCCATAGACGGCTGCCGAGGACGCAAAGATGAACCGCTTGACGCCGGCCTTGACGCAATAGTTCAGCAGCTGAAGCGTCAGGTTCACGTTGACATCATGGACCAGCATCGGATGGCTCACAGACTTGGGCACGCTTGCTATGGCAGCTTCGTGGAAGACAACGTCGATGCTGGTGTCCTCTAGGAGCGCCTCTACTTCACGGACGTCCCCGGCCATAAAGTGGAGCAGCCTGCTTCCGCGGTGTTGTGCAAGATTCTCAAGCGTGCCCGTGCTCAGGTTATCGATCACGTAAGTTTCGATTCCCCTGGCAATCAGCTCGTCGACAATATGGCTGCCGATAAAGCCCATTCCACCAGTCACAAGAGCCCTTGAAATGTTTCTCAAACCGCTGCCACCTCTTTGGCGACTGGGACATGGCTCTGCCCGCCTGTCAGGCGCTCATACTGCTCTCGGTACTGGCTCAGCGACTTTTCTATCGTAAAGCCCTCCTGCACACGGCTGAGTGCCAATGCGCCAAGTTTCGACCGGAGCTTTTCGTCCTGCAACAGCTTGACGATCGCATTTGCAAGCTCTTGCGGGTGGCTGCTGCGCACCAGCAGGCCGCATCCTTCCAGAGCCTCGCTTATCCCTCCGACATCCGTTGCGACAATACCCTTGCCGCATGCCATCGCTTCGATTATTGCAAACGGAAAGCCTTCCGTGATGCTGCTGATTACCACCACATCGGCCGCATTGTATGCCAGTTCAGGGTCTCTGACCTTGCCCATGAACCGGACATTATCCTGCAATCCGAGAGTCGAGACCAAGTTGATGCACCGAATAGAGTATTCCAGATCTGTAGACGAGCCGTAAATCAGGCACTGGACGTCAGGCACTGAGTTCTTGACGTACCGTATCGATTGGATTAGGTTCACGATGTCCTTAAAGACATCCACCCTGCCGATGCAGGCGACTGTTGGCCGGGCATCCTCCCTTGCTACCTTGATTGGTCTGAACTTGTTCGTATCGACCCCGTTGTAGATCACCTTTATCTTGGATGGGTTTACTCCGAGGCTTTCCTCCCACCTTGCGTTTGCATAGCAGACTGGCGCGACCACGTCTGCCATCGAATAAACTGCCTTGACGACGTTTGCTGAGAATAGCTTCCAGAAGATATTGGAAGGCTCGTCACGCAGGTATGCATTGTAGTATAGCAAGAGCTCACGGAACGCGACGCCGTGCTCGGTGACGATTATCGGGCAGCCGTACTCCAGCTTGGCAGATATCGCTATCATTGCAGGGAACCATGCAAGCGAGCAGTGCACTAGGTCGACCTTGGGTATTTCAAGCGACAGGATCTGCATGTTTCGCTGGATGATCTGGAACGCAGTCAGGGCTTCCTTCATCGTCATTTCGCGATAAAGCGGATCGCAGTCCATCTGGTCAAGAAATGCTTCCCAAGCAAGCGTATGTTCTAGGCACTTTTTAGAGTCATAGACGGCGAGGAACTTGTGGAGCTCGAACACTATCTTGGCCAGCTCTGCAGGGTCGCAGTCGTTTGAAAATATGCTTGAAAGGAACCTCTTGTAAAGCGGGACGAATTCTTCCACTACGACACGGTCTTTGGTTCGCGCTATTTTGTCCAGAAGTGGCCTGTTCTTCTCCGCGTAAAATTCCTCATACCTGTTCGATCCAAAGAGCGGCAGATCGATCACCTGCGTGACATGGAGAGGTACAGCAAACTTGCCGTTGACGTTCGGGTTTGAAAGCAGGTTGATGACCGTGAACTCATAATCAGTCATGCTGTCGATCAGCACCTTCTCCCACGAGTACACCCCGCCGGACATTACGTTTGGGTAGCTGTCCCAGTTAACTAACAATACTTTTTTCATCTAATCTGCTGCCTCCGATCAGGTTAATCGCCTTCATGACATAGCTTGGATCAAGTCTGGCCGTAGGGGTTTTGCCGGATTTTCTCGCCCTTACAAAGACCTCAATTTCTCCAGCAAGACGCTCAGAGATTCTAGTTTCCTTTTTCGGATCGGGCTTGATCGGCTCTGCCCTGCGCGCTTCCAAGTCTTTTGCCGCCTTGTCTGCCTTGGAAAAGGGACTTGTCCTTGCCACAAGCGCGATGTACCTGTCGCGGACAGTGTCTGCGGCGCTGTCGCCAGCAAGGGCATAGTTTTCAAATGCTTCCTGCAAAGACCACAAAGCTTCCCTGATGGACTCTGATAGGGCGACTGTGGAATTTTCAACGTAAATTGTTCCAGCCTCGGAATACAGGACGCGTGCAGACGACAGCGAGCCCATCCTCACAAGACAATTTGCCGCGCACGAGCAACTAAGGGCAGCCCTGACAAGCGAGCGCTGCTTTATGCATTCAAGCGCGTCCTGCATGTAATACGAAACCGCGATTTCAAAGTTCCCTTCGTCTTCCGCCTTGACGGCGTTGAACCACAGATTAGACTCATCTGTAAGTCGCTGTAACCATGTTTTTACCTGCATTCCACTCAAGCCTTCTACGCCCAATTTTTAACCCAACAGCAATTTTGTCTACATAGAATTGTCGAATCTACGCTTCTAGAAGCAAGCTGAATTGCATAGAAGAAGGTTAGTTCAGCAATAAATAAACACGATAGAGAGTTGCACTCGTGAACATTTTAGCAATAGGCGCGCATCCGGACGATATTGAATTGGGATGTGGCGGGCTTCTCATCAAGGCCGCAAGGCAGGGTCACAACGTCCACATGTACACCCTTACAAGGGGAAGTGCTTCAGGGAACCCGGAGCAGAGGACAGAAGAGCTTATCCAGTCTGCTAAATTTATAGGCGCAAAGGCATTGTGGATTGACAACTTTGAAGACACCAAGCTGAACGCCAGCAACAACGAGCTTATCAACCACATCGAGTTTTTCATAAACAAGGCCGATCCGGATCTTATCATCACACACTCGCTTGGCGACGTGCACCATGACCATAAGGCAGTAGCGTCGTCTACCATAGAAGCTGGAAGGTTCATCCCAAACATCATGTCGTACGAAATCCCGCTTACCAAGGACTTTACACCGCAGGTTTATTATGACATTTCAGATGTCGTTGACGAAAAGGTGGAGCTTATCAAGATATTCTGGTCGCAGCAGAGCAAGCTGTACCTGAAGGCAAACGCGATCAAGGGTCTTGCGGAATACCGCGCCCTGCAAAGCAGGCTCAACACTTCCATAAACTATGTTGAGGCGTTTGAGGTGGCCAAGCTCTGCTTCGGCAAAGAGTTCAAGCTCTGGAAGGTGCCATATGAGATGATACCCAAGGGCGCTGGCGCTACAAGACCAAATGAGATAATCGAGCTGGTCTAGAGGGGTTTAGAAATGTCAGGTCCATTAGCAATAGTCGACAAGGCGCCTCAGATAAGGACATTATTTGCCAAGTTCAGCCAAGTAAAAGATCCGGTTGTATCGGAATTTACAGAGTCGATACCAGAAAAGTTTGCTGACGCAGTGGATAGCATGCAATCGCAAAAGTTCTTTGCGAGCGACTTTGTCCTGCGCAATCGGGTGATGCTCAAGTCGTTTATCAACAATTTCCATATGCAAGCCGGCACGCTGACCGGAAAGGTCAAGAGCAGTATCGGACTACTTGATGACCCGGCTGCACAGATAGTGGTCTCTACTCACCAGCCAAACCTCTTCGCGTACGGCGGCGTCTTTAAGAAAATAGTCTTGCTCGAAACACTAAAGAACTTCGTGGAAGAGCGCGACAGAAACTCAAGAATAGTCAATCTTTTCCTTGTGGTAGATCACGATTTTGTCGATGAATCATGGGTGCGGCTCGCCCAGCTTCCAAGCATGCAGCATTCTTCTGGCGTAATGGAGCTTCGCATGCCAGTCAGCGAGTCAAAGCGCTGGCAGAGAGTCTCCCACATGCCCATTCCAAACCAGATCATCCTCCACGGATGGAAGAGGCAGGTAAAGTCCTGGATAAGAAAGAGTGCCGATGAAGCAGACAGAGATGTCTTCTTGGACAACTTGGAGCAGCTGTGGCAGCATGTCGGAGCTTGCTATGCAAGAGCCAAGTCGTATGCAGATCTTAACTCGTTTCTGATGTCAAGGATCGTCAATGAGGCTTGGGATTACAGCACGCTCTTTGTGAGGCTATCAGATATTTCAAGGGTTTTCGAAGACGGCTTTACGTTCCTGCTTTCAAACGCGGGCGTCTATTCTGACGCCCTGAGGCAGGCAGAGAACATGTTCATGAGCAGTGGAATTGACACCGGCGTCAGCTCTTCCTCCCATTTGCAGGCCCCCCTTTGGGTCCACTGCAGCTGCGGGAGCAAGGCGTCTGCCAAGATTTCAAAAAAGGATAGTGACCTGACGCTTGCAGGCCCGTGCATATCTTGTAAGAAGGAAATAGAGCTCGGTCTTGGGCACCCTGACAACTTGGACATCGCAAAGGTTGTCGATCAGCTTTCGCCGCGTGCAATCCCGATCCCCCTTTTGCTTGCAAGAGACCTAGGAGTATCGTGCTATGCATCCGGGACCGGAGGGGTAGGCTACCTTGTGGATGGGAGCTATATAAGTAAGAAACTTGGGCTCAGCATGCCGCTCGTTCTCG
>JBFLWZ010000086.1:0-8217 GCA_040757615.1 Thermoproteota archaeon
GGACTCGACTCGCTTGTCGTAGGTGAGGACCAGATTCTGGGTCAGGTAAGGCGGGCCTTTGAATTCTCCCGCAGCGCCAAATACGCAAGCGCAAACCTCTCCTTGGTATTTGACAGGGCGCTCAAGGCAGGTAGCAAGGTCAGGACCGCGACTGGAATCAACAAGGGCAATGTTTCAATCGCGTCGGTGGCTGTGAACCTCGCCGAGGAATATTTCGACGACCTGAAGGACAAAACGATAATGCTTATTGGTACAGGCGAAGCGGCAAGCCTTGTTGCAAAGTTGCTAAAAAAGCGCGACGTGGACTTTATGGTTACAAGCAGAGCGCCGGAGAGGGCCAAGGCCTTTGCGGAAACCGTGGCAGGTACCCCGATCCCGTTTGACACAGCGCTTGATATGCTGCAAAAGGTGGACCTCATATTCACTGCCACAGTCGCCCCGTACCGGCTCCTGACCTTTGAAAGGATACAGAAGGCCAGAGAGGGCAGACAGCATGGCATAATGATCTTTGACCTTTCAAACCCAAGGACTGTGGACGAAAAAGTCGCGATGATCCACGGGGTAAAGCTCGTAAACATGGACCAGATAGCCGAACTGGTGGGCAAGAACATGCGGTCCCGCATGAAAGAGATCAATTCTGCTGAAAAGCTCATCAGCGAGGAGATGAAGTCGGTCGACGCTATGATGAAGAGGATCAAGGCCGAGCCGGTGGTCGTATCAGTATTCAAGAACGTCGACGCGATAAGGGAGCGCGAGCTCAAGAAGGCACTTTCAATCCTTGGCAAGAAGATCGGTCCAGAGGAAGCCAAGGTCATCGAGCAGCTTTCATATGCCATCATGGAGAGCGTCCTTTCCACCCCAATGAACAACCTGAGAAAGGAGATAGAAGAGGGTCAGAGCGAAGAGTTGATGAAAATAGTAGCCAAGTTGTTCAAGTATGAAGAAAAGCAGCAACAGTAACGCTTTTCCAAACATCAGGCTCAGGCGCCTGAGGACGACTCCAGCAGTGCGGGATCTTTTGCAGGAAACACGCCTTTCGCCAAAAGACCTGATCGCGCCGGTGTTTGTGCAGGAAGGGTTGAAAAAGCCTGAAGAGATCGGCTCGATGCCAGACATACAGAGGTTTCCCCTTTCTAGGCTTGCCGACGAGGTTGAAAGAATTGCCGACTTGGGCATCACTGCGGTTATCCTGTTTGGCCTGCCGTCGCACAAGGACGCAGAGGCAACGTCGGCGTTTGACAGCAAGGGAATTGTGCAGAAATCAGTCGAGCTTGTGCGTAAGCAGTTTGGCACCAAGATCGCAATAATAACGGATGTCTGCCTCTGCCAGTATACCACGCACGGCCACTGCGGGCTTGTCGTTGGCAAGAAAATAGACAACGACAGAAGTATCGACACCTTGGCAAAGGTCGCAGTCAGCCACGCGGAGGCCGGAGCAGACATTGTCGCGCCTTCTGCCATGATGGACGGACAGGTGCAGGCGATACGCAAGGGGCTCGATGCGGCAGGATTTTCAGAGGTGGCGATAATGGGCTACTCTGCAAAGCAGGCGTCGCCGCTGTATTCCCCTTTCCGAGATGCGGCGCATTCTACGCCCGAGTTTGGCGATAGGCGCACCTACCAGATGCCCTTTTCAAACGCAAAGGAGGCGATGCGGGAGATAGAGGCCGACATTGCAGAAGGAGTCGACATTGTGATGATAAAGCCGGCCATCCCGTACCTTGATCTCATTTACAAGGCAAGACAAGCGACCAACCTCCCGATATGCGCCTACAGCGTTTCAGGCGAGTATGCGCTGATAAAGGCGGCAGCAATGAACGGCTGGGTAGACGAAGATGCGGTGATGACAGAGTTCCTCACATCGATCAAGCGGGCCGGCGCGAACATGATAATCACCTATCAGGCCAAAAAGATGGCGCAGCTACTGAGCCAATAGTTCATGTTTTTATTGCGGCTAGCCGCATAAAAAACGATGTTTGCCACAGACACTAGCTCAGAGAGGGCAACCAGTATTGAGGATTACCAGAACACCTGCGCCGACTTTATTACCGACATTAGCAAGGACTACATGGACTGGGTCGACCACTACCAGCTGGGCGAACGGGAAACCGCAAGGAGAAAGGCAGCCATCAGCAGCATCGTCAAGACCACGAACGACTGGATAGTAAAATACGGCAACACCATCAAAAAAGTTGACGTCATAATGAACGACGGCGTGAACAAGATGGCAGAGAACACCGCAGGCTACCCCTTCAACTTTGACATTTTCGTAAGCAAGGTGAACCGTTATACGACGCACCCTGTAGGCGAGATAAGAATGAACGTAAAGGCCACCCCGCGGCAGGGCAGGCTTGCCAGGATCGGCAACTACCAGAAGGATCAGCTGCTGCTTGTCAACTCTAGCTCGCCAGTGAATTTTTCATTAAGCAAGGAGAGTATGAAGGGCGCAGACGTACTTGACGATTACATCATAATCGACGCCAAGGACTGCCAGAAATACGACGTAATCTCGATCACGGCAGTGGTCGAAGAAGTAGAGAAGGACTATGTCACTGAAAGCAGGGGATATTCTTCCCTGATTCTGCTAGTATAGCACGTACGCTTTAAATAACGATGCAGTATCGATAGTTTTCGTGCGACGGTCGTCCAGTTTGGTCTAGGACATCAGATTGCCAATCTGGTAACCCGGGTTCAAATCCCGGCCGTCGCATTCTTCATCATTTCTTTCACGTCCATGTTCTCCAGCTTGGCGATCTCTTTGTCAAACCACGCCTCCACTTCGTCTGGATTCGTCCTCATCTTCGCCTTCATCTCTTCCAGCTCGGCCTTTCTGGCCTTGGCCATCTCTTCCAGCTTGGGCATGTAAGCCCCCACAGCGCTTTCCATCAACCGGTCCATGAACTTGTCCAGCATTCTATATCAGCCCGAATAGAACGCGAAGCAGGATTATGAGCACTATGATGCCCAGCACGACCCACACGATTGTCCAAATCATGGCGGAGATTGAGTTACAAATGATATAAGCAGAATCCAATAATCGTCTAGATTCGTTTCGATCTACTATAATTTTTAAATATCATTGGCTGCTTCCGCAGGCGCAAAAGCCAAACTCGTCGATCCTCTTGTTGCAAGTCGGACAGCGCTCGCCGTACTCGACCTCCCACGCGTGCTTGCCGTACATCTGGTAGTGCGTGTCTATCTCTGGAGGCACTCCATGGTCGTCTTTTTCAGACTTCTTTTTGCTCTCCGCCACAGGCGAAATTGCACGCAGGAGTGTTATTAACCGTGCTTTTTGGCGTTTGACTTGATTATTTCAAGGGCCTTTTCGGCGGCATCCTTTTTTGGCAGCTGGATCATGAACACGTTCTGCGAATTAGCGTATGCTGACGAGTCGGGGGCGAGCGAGATCAGGCCGCTCTCCGCCAGGGCCTCAAAGAACTCGATCATGTCATTTGCATAGAGCAAATAGTTTTCCTCGAAGTCAGTGTCAGCGAACTTGATCTGGACGTCTACAAAGACGTCCTGCCCATCGTAAAAGATGTCAAGAAGAGTATCGGCGCGCACCTTTTTGCCGTACACTTTCTGCAGCATCTCCTCGTATTTCTTCCGGTTTAGCAGGATGCATGGAACCTTCGAGCCGGAAAATTCTACTAGGGTGGCTCCCTCCTTGTGCAGGTTGGCCTTGAACTCCTCAAGCGTCGTAAAGTTTCTCTTGGGCATCTACTGGTGTTCCCTTATTGTTTCGGTGAAATAATCTTTAAGTTCTATGCTCCTCTGCATCTTTTTGTAGACATGCTCGTGTGCCTTGCACAGGTAGAACAGCGTCTGCTTAGCGCGGAAAGCATTGTACCTCTTGGCCCCCCTCGCCAGTTCGAGTTGCACCACAAATTCTGCTCTGCCGCCGCAAATGTTGCACTGAAAGCTCGGATCTTCTATCCCGCTTTCTCCCACGAAAGATAATGGCAATTCTCTCATAAAACAATTTGCGCTCTCGTAATGTCGCCATAGATTTAGAGCTGACAACTATTTTTATAGTCTGTAAGGACTATACGGTGCATGAACGCGAACAGGGCCCTCTGGAAGTCTGTGGAGGAGGCTCTCAATTCTCTCGGCAGGCCCACCATGAAGACGTTAACGTGGCAGCTAAGTGAAAACGGCGTAAGCATGGCCCCTGACAATTTCGACGTCAACAAGTTTGACAAAGTGCTGAAAGAATTTCTTGGTGAGGGCTCTGAGGTAATACTGAACATGATCTATAGGAACATGTGCAGGTACCTCAAAACCAACCAGCGGGACGATCAGGATCTCCGGGCACTCGAAGAGATCAACAGGATCCTTGAAGCAGAAAAGATGAGCTAGATGCTGCGCAACACCTTCGATCCCGCACGGGTCCGCAAGAGGCTGATTCTGACACTTGGCATATCTATCGCAGTAGCAAACTCTTTTATCATATTTCCCGACAGCGAAAGCAGGCCGGTCTTTACAAACTGGACGATAAACGTGACAGCGGCTGTCGCGCTTGGCATATCGCTAATAATAGTTTGGCGGCAAAAGCTGGACGGGCTAAACGGCAGAACGTACGCTGCGTTTGCAGCAGGGCTCGGGCTGTGGTTTGTGGCTGAAATTCTCTGGACTTATTACACGTTATTCGCAGAGGTGGATCCGTTCCCTTCTTTGGCTGACGTGTTCTGGATTGCAGGGTACGCGCCTTTTGCCTACCACCTTATAGCAACCTACAGGTTCTTTGGTCAGGTAGTCAGGCCGCATGTGATAATAATCGTGTCCATCGCTGCAGGGCTGTTTGTAGGCCACACCGCCACGTTGGTTTTAGAGGCTGGCTCGGCCGCTGGAGAGGATTCGGTTTCCATGGCCATCTCACTCGCCTACCCGGTGTTGGATGCGGTGCTGATCGTCCCGGCAGTAATCGTCCTTGCGTCCCTGCGCGACGGCAAGCTCACATCGACTCCCTGGCTGATCCTGTCGTCTTCGCTCCTGATTATTGCAGCTGCCGACAGTGGCTTTGCTTACTACCAGGCGGCGGGGATGGAGGAAGAGATATGGGTGTGGGATCTGCTCTTCTGCACTAGCTACATATCTATGGCGGCAACGCTGTTCTGGCACTATAGGTTCTTTATCTATCACGAAAAGAAAGTAAGGAGGATCTGGCAGGAAGAGAACCGCTAGCAGAGCCTTATCGACTTTGCAAGCAAAATCGCGCGTTGTGAATCGTCATGCTGCATTTCGTTGTTCTTGTACTTGTTGCTGAAATAGATCAGGTCTATCATCTTGCACCTGTCGATGTTGACGAGTGTGCTCCCGTTGGTGCCGCCGGTGGTGTTGGCGTTTGTCAGTATCACCAGCTTGTCGACAAAGCCCGTCGACTTTAATGTGTTTGATATCTGCTCAAAGCTCTTGGCGTGATCCTTGTTGATAACGACGGCCACTGCAACCTTGGTTCCGTATGGGTCGCTGTACATCACGTCGATACCGTTGCCCTTGGCGTCTGTCGAGTGCGGCCTTGCGACCACTCCTACCTCGTGAGCATAGTTGACCAGATCTCTCACTGCGTTTCTCACTCCCGACTCGAGCATCGAGATGTCGCTGCAGTTGCGCCTGATCTTGATAAAGTCTGATATCGGGACATCCATCACGCTGCCCCTTATTCTAAGTCCAGGGTAGACGTTCTTGATCGTGTCGTCTATAGCCTGCTCATCGATTGTGGTGATGTTCCGCTTTGCAGCGTTTTCTGTGGCGTGGTACATTATGTTGAGCATCGAGCGCACGTTGCGAAAGTCAGAGAACTCGTCATAGATCACCTTGACCTTGGCTGCAAGCTCCCGCTCCTGCTCTTCTGTAAAGGTCTTGGTCGCATCGTGGTGGCGTATGTATTCAAGTACAATGTCCAGTATCTCTTCAAGCGTGTTCGAGCCGGCGATGTCGATCTTGTAGTTTGCCTTTTCCAAGCGGTCAAACACAGAGACGTTTGACTTGCGTATGTCCTCGTACGAAGACGGCGTGAATATCAGCATCAGTGCTGTCGCCGGCAGGTGCGCGTTGATTACCGCCTTGACAAACTCGACAGATTCTTTGTCCGCATCAAATTCGTCTATCTGAAAGAGGGTCAGCCTGTTGAGGAATTTCAGATTCAGGCTCGCAAGCGCGGCCAGGCTGGCGATAATGTCCTCAAGCGTCGCCACGTTCTGCGCGTCGGCCCTGAACTTGCCTTCTATGACCAGCTTTAGTATCGCGATTTCCACCGGCGAAAATTCTTTTGCCAGTGTGTCGTCAAGGGCAGCATAGTTGGGCACCAGTTCGTTGCGCAGCAATTGCGCCGCCTTGTCAGCGATGTTCTTACCGGTGATCGAGTCCATGAAACCATAGTTGAATATTTTTTTAGCTTTGCCAATGTTGCGCTCGGCCTTTTCCTGCAGGTGCTTCACTACTGCCTGCCTAAGTTTGGTGGCATATTCGTCCGTGAACCCTGCAAGCATGGCGCTATACAGACTATGCATGTTGCGCGGAGATATCTGCGAAAGGTCTACGTACGAAGTCACGGCGCTGTCAGAGACTTCCTTGAGCCCCTTTGTGTGGAGTGCAAGATGCGTCTTGCCAGAGCCTACGTCCTGTATAACCGTAACAAGCCGGAAGTCCTTGTCAGTAGCAGATCCGCTGCTCAGCTTTGAATAGAGGTCGGAAATGCAGGAAAGGAGCGCGGCCTTTGCGTCCTTGTGGCGCTTCCCTCCGAGTATCTGGGCGTCTATGAGAGTTGGAGTCGGGCTGCTTGGGTACGGGTTGCGATCCAGCTTGTATGGATACATTATATGCACCTCACGAGCCCGTGTAGCAATCCCCTTACCATGACGCCTTCCTCGCCGCCGGTGGAAAGCTCGTACCTGTCCTGATGCATGCTTGTGAGCTCGCCAACAAGGCGGTAGAATTCGTCCGCAGTGATGTTGCACCTGTCGCACAGCTCGTTTCTGATCTTTGCCAGCTCGACCCATCCTATCGAAGAGCCAGAGTTGGCCAGCGCGACATCAAACTCTTCCTTGAAATCGTGAACGCTCATTGTCCGGCGCGGAGCGGCAGGTATGGGAACGTCGGTCGCGATCATTTGCTGGCGAAGCGACGACTGCTGGTCGTTCTTTATCTCCAGCACAAATCTTGCAAGGTTAGAGATGTTGTTTGCAAGCGTTTCGACCGTGTGCGCAAGCTCTTTGTTGGAATTGCCCAATGACTGTATCAGGTCGTATGTCAGCTTGAACCTCGGGTCGGAATTGAGCAGGCTCTGCACATAGTGCGTCTTGTGGAAGCAATAGTAAGCGGTGGATCTCTTTTCCACGAAAACCTCCCCCGTGGTTACGACCTTCTCCAACGCGGCATCAATGTCGCCTAGTTCCTTGCGCAGATCGGTCTTCTTGATTCCGGCCGACCCCGCAGAAAGGATTCTTTTGACCAGTTTTTCCTCTGCGGTCATGAGGTAGACGGTCGAAATTGTTATTTAAATAACGAAGTGATAGCCAGCAGCAGTTTTGGTAAATTTCTTTACACCATATCCAAAGGGTTAATATTGCAAAGCACAAACATTTCTCACGGGATGATGAATGCTCTTTCTGCTTTGTGATGAAAGTACTAGGGTATCTGACCGAGTATTAGTCC
The DNA here is from genome assembly GCA_040757615.1 of Thermoproteota archaeon. GTDB lineage: Archaea > Thermoproteota > Nitrososphaeria > Nitrososphaerales > Nitrososphaeraceae > Nitrososphaera. The sequence goes on from JBFLWZ010000086.1 coordinate 7,657, forward strand.
AAGTACCTCAATTTTTCAGCTCTTCATCCAATAGCTCTGAGGTCTATCTGAGTCCTCACACTTCTGTAATCGAACTTAATATAAAATTCTTAGCTGGCTATTAGCTGAGTTTCTTTCGGACGCAGAAGACCTTCCCATGCACTATCATAGATGCCACACTTTAAATGCCGTCGCGTGTCAGTATTTCCGGTTATCCTTTTATAGATAATTGTTCTACCAATGCCAATAGCCTGAAGAAATTGGAAAGAATAAAGGAAGATGGCGATTCATCGGAATCGTTTGCAAAAGCTGAGGATAATGTTGACATTCTCACAACAGATGATTCGAGGATCAAGCTCATCGGAGAAGCGTTCGCAAACGATACTAGCAGAAAGATATTGATTCAGATTTTCCAAGGGGTAAACGCCGCGGGTGAGATCGCATCGAAGCTTGACATATCCCTGCCCCTCACCATATATCATCTCAAAAGATTGGAACAATCAGGACTTATCAAGGTAGGAGATGTTTCAGTAAGCAGCAAACAACAAAAAATCAACCGCTACGTCCCGATGAAACTGGCAT
>JBFLWZ010000087.1:0-8186 GCA_040757615.1 Thermoproteota archaeon
GATACAGTCGATGCTATCAGTTTGTGGATCTAAAGTAGGTATCATGTTTTATTAGCTGCGCTACAGTTCGGTGGAATGATATCATAATTATCTGACTCAATCTTTATCTAAACAACCAGCGAAGTCTAGAATCCACGAATATGAGGAAATGCCCACCTACTAACCCAGAAAGATATTTGATGATCATGGCGGTTGCAGTCTGGGGTGTAATTTTATTAGGATTTATTCCGATTAGTAATCACGCCGGCAACATTTACTCAGCAGCCTCTGCAAGCCAAGATATCGACGACGGCATGATTGATGGCGATAATGTCACCGGCTCTGATCAAAATGAAACCAGCGGTATGAATATCGTACTTGTTCATGGGGCATGGGCTGATGGATCCTCTTGGAGCAAGGTGATTCCAATCCTAAGGGATGCAGGACACCGAGTTGTCGCCGTGCAACTTCCTCTTAATTCTGTCGCAGATGATGTCGCCACAGTAAGGCGCACGGTTGCGCTGCTTGGCGGACCGACACTCCTAGTAGGACACTCTTACGGGGGATTCGTAATCACGAATGCAGCCTATAATAATGAAAATATCAATGGCCTTGTCTATGTTGCTGCGTTTGCACCAGATGAAGGTGAGACCATAGGCGGGTTGCTCAATATCGAACAGCGCCCTCAAGACTTTCTTCTCCTCGACGCGGATGGCTTTGCATACATAAACCAAACTTATTTTCCACAGGCATTTGCCCAAGATGTTAACTCGACTGAAGCTGACACAATGTCTATAGTGCAAAAACCAGTTCGTGATTCTATTCTTAACGAACAATCAGGACCACCAGCCTGGAGGCAACTCCCGTCATGGTATCAGATCTCTGAGGATGACAGGCTAATCTCTCCTGATGACCAGCGCCAGTTTGCAGAACGAATGAACGCAAACACCATTTCGCTTAACTCTAGCCATGCATCACTTGTTTCACATCCAACAGAGATTGCCGAGTTAATCCTAAATGCAACTATTGAAGCAAGCGGGAGATGATGACATAGAAGCACCGACAATTTTGCCAATCTACTCTTTTCCAGAGCGCTTTGTTGTGATAATTATATCCGCATAGATGAAGGAGAGTTGGAGACTATTCGGGAAGAAATACAAAGATGGATGAATTTTTCAGCTTCTAACGAGAAACTAAAACGCGCTTCGAGACGTATGTACGGACGTATGATGTTTGCTTGCATATTTACTCTCAGTCATTTCTATGTGCAAGAAGATCAGAGATTTTCATAATATGTTGTAATCTAAGAAGTAGACTCATGTAGGGAAAACACTCTGAAAGTCTGTCTACCGTACAATCGCATACAATCCTTATCTTTGCTGAATGCATTATGACCGTATGACCTCGACATCTCAAAGAACAGGTGAGCAGGGGCAGAGAGAACAACAACAAGAAGCAACCTTGCGTTCTATTGACGAAACTAAGGAAAATGTCAAAAGGGCAATCGAGGAAGCAAGAAGAGAAACACCTCGCTTTGCACAAACAGTAACAGACTTTCAAAATGAAACAGCAGATGCAGCTAGAGAGGTAGCTGAGACATTTCTTGAAACACAAAAGGATGTCGTAATTTCAATGCACTCGACTTGGGGGGATTTTGCAGATAGGACAGGATATTCGACAGGGTCGATGATGCAGCCATGGAATTATTTCTGGTGGTTGACTGGAGGAGGAATGATGTCACCAATGGCTATGGCAGACTTGTACGTAAGGATGCTAACCTATATGACTATGAACTTTGTGGTGGGCACAAAGATAACTACCAATATGATGCTAGCGGCATTAGATGCAGCTAGGACTACCACAAGATATGCAAAGGACAGCTCAAGAGAAATGTCACGAATAATGTCAATGAGTGTACGATCAATTAGTCGAACTACTAGAGAGACAGTAGCAGTTCATGGTGAAACAGCCAGCTCAAGTAGTGCGGCTGGCGCTGCAACATCGATCAGAGGAGAGACTGTCGGAGAAACTGGAGGAGCCTCAAGAAGAAAATAGGAAAGAAGTGAACTACTACCGGACAAGTCCGGTGGTCCGATGGTCTTCTCGCCAGATTTCTATAAAATCCACTCTTCATCGGTAGTTATACATTGACTTTTCCGACAATGCCAATACCAACAAAACTGCTCCTTCATATTGTGGATCTTTACAACAAATGAAAGATACAGACAGTCAGTCAGTAGTATCCGCGGATACTACTGACTGACAAGTAAGTTGTGTCACTGTACCGAAGGAATTTTTGGCTCTGCAATTTGGAGTCTGTTGGTAGAAAAATATCCCCTTCCCACGAATGGTCTAAAGAGACTGATTAATGTGATACTTGTTTGTTTCAAACTAGGTAAATACGAAACAAACGGATATGGGATATGCCCACACTGAGATATGAAATTGATGTGAACGCGCCTGTGGAACAAGTCTACAACTACAGTACCGATCTAGACAACCAGAAAGAAGCGTGGTCTCCAGAAATAGTGAAGGATGCAGCACTTGTCTCTGGAACAAAAGGGGAAAAGGGATCTATGTTCAAGATTAAGGGTCACTATGCGGGCAAAGATGAGGAAATGAGGATGATGGTTACTGAAAAGTGGCCGAACAGCAAATATGAAACTAAGCAAACTGAAGGCCCATTCAAGAACTGGGAGAGTGTTCAGGAATTTGAAAAAAGAGACGACAATACGACACATGTCAAGTATACTATCAACTATGAATTGCCGCCGACTGGGAAAGTCTTTAGAATGGTGAGTCACAGAGACGCGGACGACAAGATAAGGGAAGGTGCGGAACAATATATTCAGAATCTAAAACATAGGTTTGAATCATCCCGGCAATAGTAGATAAAGCTACGCATAGAATGTGAAGCAGGACTGGCAAGAGGTAAAATATGTTCACAGAGAAGAATCGACAATGAAGAAAGGAACGCAATTGTGATAGTAGTAGTAGCAGTATTATTATTATGAATGGAGAAATCCTCCATGCTTCTCACTTCAGGCGGCATCAGATTCCCACTTCCGGTCTCCTCTGGCAATACGTGTCCCTATAGGCACGTATACTGCACCGGTTATCCCTGCAATTACATAACCTATTCCATTTATTATCAGTACTGTTGCTATCATGTAATAGAGAGTCAATAATCCAAGACCCGGATAGGCTATAACGGGAACTGAAAGGGCAATGACTATCCCGCCCACCACCACGTACATGGCTCTAGCCCAGTTTGGCATGAATTTCTCTGTTATTCCTTTTCCAACGGCAGCTGCACCCAAACAAAGTAATCCTATAGAAAGCAGTGCCACCGAGCTCAACACCGTTGCTCCTGGAAATGCAATGACTGCTATCGAAAGACCGACTGCAATTATCCCAAGTATCAGGCGCAAAGCCCTTTGACCGCCAGACAGACCTCTTCCTGAGGCTCCTACAATGATCCCTTCAACTCCAGCAAATATCAATGATAGCGAAATGACAAGTATCAGAAGCGCTGCTGCAAAAGCTGGCGATGCGAAAACAATCCCTGCAAGTATTAGACTGATTGCACCCAGTATCACATCTATCACGCGCACGTATTTCGGAGCCTTAATGGACTCCTGCCGCATGCTTGGATATCACTACGATGATGATTTCATTACTATTGTGATTTACGGATTGTGTTCCATTGTATCATAATCTGAATCTGAAGGATGCGCCCAAAACAGCTGCAGTCTGAAACTTTCGGTATTTCCAATACGTGTACCAAATCCTGAACAAGCTACAAAAGAGTGTTCGATGTCACATACTTTTTTCGGCGGTTGCGGTCAGCGTAGGGGCTATGTGAATGTGCGCATCAAAATGAAATCTGTTGCTATTTTTCTTGCATGTTCCGGAAGTGCATCTGCATCTAATTGCCGGCTCTTGCTGATGATTATTTGATTGTCATCTCTTTCCTTTGAGGGTTGCCAATACAAAAGCTGGTTCTCCCTGTCCCACTTCACCTCCTCTCCGGTGGCCCATACCGTAAACTCGGGTTTGTAATGGATGCTGAAAGGGATGTATATGATCGTAGGCGCATCCACTACTCTGCCTCTCAGAATTATAGTCGCATATTTGGATGCAACATCAAAGAACAGTAATACAGGTTCGGCAGAGCTGCGCATCGGATATGGGCGGGCCACGATGTCTATGTTCCGCGGAGTTCTGTTTGGTCCGAGCAGCGAATAATCTTCGAGGTTCCAATTGTCTTTGCCCTCCTTTGTATTGTAAAGGTCGTAGTTCCAGCATGTTGCATTGAGAAGGTGGGCCTCTATCTGCTCAAATTGGAGATTCAGGTAATCCCGCACTTGCTCTGCTTCTTGATATCCTCCAAACTCTGTTAGAAAGGGAATAAGCCCACGCTCTGTAGCAGCGCGGACTAGCTGGTCAAAGATTGAGGGCCACTCTCTCCTGTACGTGTACATGCTTTCCGGAATTTTCAAGAATGAGCTGGCGACGGCCATCATGTCATAGAAATGAAACGACAAGACACCGTTTCGTCCAAATGTGGTGGAATGCAAATCCTTTGGCAAGTAAGTTTGTATTTTTTTGGAATCCATCCTTCCCTCAAGCATCACATCTTTTATCAAGCCCATGTGGAATGCACTTTTAGCAGAAAAGGGAGTTGATCCCAGCACACTCTTGCTATCGCTGTCTACTTTAGAGACCGTCCAGTCCACTCGGGGCTCTATGAATATGAATAGGTCTGGCGCAAAGCCCGTTAGTTCTGAATTGACATTGCCATAATAGTTCAAGAGCGTCTCTTTCTCAAATTGTTCTTTTTCTAACCCTGCTGGATGCGGTTCATTAAAGGGTTCTATCCCTAAAATTGTAGGGTCGTCGCCACGACCATTGTTGGAGAGTAAAAACTTTGCCGCCTGACCAATCGTCCTCTCCAGATGCGTTCTGACAGGATAGTTTTCAAGACCCCTCTCTATGTTAGTCAGATCGTTTTGCCAAAATGATCTGAGGGTATGCTTCAGGGACTTGTTGACAGCGTATTTTATCTGCCACTTTTTATCCTTCAGATCGGAAGGTTCGGGCGACTCGTGCTCCTCATCAATCGCCAGCGCCCAGTCAGGAAAACCATCTCCCCCATAAACTTCGTGTGCTATGTCTTGATGAAAATCAAGTATGACATAGAGGTTCCTTGCATACAGTTCATCGATCGTTCGTTTCATATGCATCAGATATTTCTCGCCTTCCGGCAAGAGCTGACTGATGTTGGGATTTGGGCGGGGCTCGATTGCTTTCCACGAAATCAAGAGGCGTACAATGTTAAACCCGAGATCTTTTAAGAGATCTAACTCGCGTTTTACCGATGCAATCTCGCTGCTCAGATCAAACCTCGATAAATCAACATTTTCGAGAGGAGCTATTGGGAGATAAGGGGGCAGCTTGCTTCGAGAGGCGAAGTTTACACCCCTGAAAAGTAGGTACCTTCCCTGTTCGTCACTGAACCAAGATCCTTTCTTCCATATGCCATTGCTGCCCACGCGCGGTTTTTCAATAATAGAATTATGTGCTATGCGACGGTCAGAATCGATTCGCAGGCGGCGACCCTTGATGCCTACCATGACTATCTGTATTCCACTAACCACCAGTGCTATGACAGTCATTATCCAGAGCAATCCTGAACCAACTGGCGGATAAACGAGTATCAATACAGCAATAGCCGCACATATCACGCCAGCTCCTAAGGGAAAAATAGTCCATGATTCCTCGTTTCTCTTCCTAAGACCATCAATTACTCTTACGATTCCATTGGCGAGCAGACCCAATCCAAGAAAGAGGACAAGGTATTTGATAGCAATATCCGGATAGAAGAAACCTGATCCGATCCAGACAATGATACCTGCGCCGATTACAATATTTATGATGCGAGAGGATTGTCTAACATGCTGGGCGCGTATTCCCGCTGCTATCCTTTCGCCGCCGAGGATCATAAGGCCCATTCCTGCCAAAATGAGGAAAGTGTAGGTTCCGAGTTGTGGTGAAAAAGCGATAGCAATTGCTAACGCGATGCAGGCAACTCCGACTGCAATTTGAACTGGCCAGAGCCATATGGAAGAAGCTGCACGGCGATCGAATCTCTTCACGCAACTACACACGCCTTTTTTGATGTTTTTAGGCTGCCGTGGTATTATCCGCTGATGCGGACGTCAAAGCACGCCCTCTTCCAGATATTCCCGTGCCAACGAGCCTTATGCCGTAGAACAAGAGCGCAATTCCAATCAATACGCCTGCAAGCTCGACACCGAATACGGGAAATACCATTATTGAAATGGACAGAGCAACTGCTAGCACTCCCGCAGCAATGCTTAATGCCCTTGAACCTCTTCCGGCAGTGCGGTAGTTCCTTCTATTCTTCACCCAAATACCAGATATTATGCTGGCAATTCCACCAAGTAGCAGCGCAAAAGCTGCCAACCATATAACCACCGTGGCGGTAGCAAGCGGATATGCCATGACGATGCTGGAAAGTATAATGACTAATGCTCCAAGACCGATGTGGGCAAATCGCGATTCCTTGTATAGGAATATTCCAGTTACCACCTGTTCAATACCTAACAAAAGCAAAATTATGGCGCCGACTGTGAAAGTCGCAACTGTAGTAATGACTGGGTATATAATTGCTGAAATTGATAGCCCGATTGCTATGGCCCCTATGCCGATTTGTAGAGCCCTTATCCATGAAGGCGACTTTACTTCCTTTGTCTTGGTCGCAGACATAGATCCTTGTACAAGAAGTCCGACTTAAGGATTCAAAAACTTACTTAGCATGGCGTATTCCAGTTTCTTTTAACAATGAAATATTGCGAAGCAAACAAACAAAAGCAAGTGTCAAAACGAAACAGAAGTCGCTTCCTCTTAGAATCTGCTGAAGCTTCAACTACCAGACAACAAATCGTATTTCTTAAATTTGATCTCTGAAAGACTCACGTATGAATGCAAAGCGGCCTAACGCCGGCAAAGAGGGCACAGAATAAAGTTGTTCGGTTCGCGAAAAAAACCCGCCGACGAAAAACAGAAGGCCGATTCAGTAAAGGTACCTTCTTCTGCATGGAGAACCTGCTTTTTTCTCGCCGCATCGGTTATCCTTGTATTGTTTGTGCATACTTCTCTGTCTCCCGCCCTTCCTCTGTTTGTCAGCGAATTTGAAATATCTTATACATTAGCATCCTGGGCGCTCACAGCCTACATGATTTCAGGGGCAGTCATGACAATCATAATTGGCAGGTTGGCCGACATTTTCGGTACCAGAAAATTGCTCCTTGTAGAACTTGGATGCTTTGCAGTAGGGACTGGCCTAGCAGGATTTGCCCAGGACTTTTACACGTTGCTTGTCATCAGAGCGCTTCAGGGAATAGCCGTGGCAAATACGCCCCTAGCCCTCACGATTATCAGGCAGCAATTTCCGAAAGAAAAATACTCAATAGGTGCCAGCATAATAATTGCCTCCTTTTCTGGCGGAATGGTAGTCGGCCTAGTTCTGGGAGCGTGGATTGTAGGCGATCTTGGATGGCGTTATGTATTCTATATTTCGGCGCCCATTGCATTAGCTCTCTTGGCGATAGCATGGCGATATATCGGTAGACGTAAGCCTCAGGAACCGGTGGTTTCACCACCGCCATCACCAACAACAACACATGCAGTTCCTGCTCAAAAACATCCCTCTGAAGTTGGGACAGTCGATGCTCAACGAACAGAGCCGCCTGTAGGAAGCAGAAGAAAGGAGATCGATGTCAGAGGTGCGATTGCTTTGGCGGTTTCGCTTACTTCCTTTCTCCTTGCCATAACATTCGCAAGTACAATCCCAAGAACTCTCACAGAGTTTGTCCTATTCCTTGCGATTGGGACCGTATCGACAATAATCTTCTTTATGTTAGAGAGGCGGAGCAAGTATCCATTGGTCAATCTGAAAATAATGTTCAGCAGGCTCATGGTAGTCGGCAACATGGTTTTTCTATTCGCAGGAGTGCTGGAGTACATTATTTTTCAAGCCACGCCCACATTGGCAACTGCCCCTCCACCTTCAGGTTATGGATTGCCTGTAGCTGCATCCGGATTGATACAACTTCCATATGCTGCAATGGTAATAGTCTTTGGGCTTATTGCCGGAGTATATATTTCAAAAAAAGGTTCCC
>JBFLWZ010000088.1:0-8183 GCA_040757615.1 Thermoproteota archaeon
TTTGGAAATTTTTCAGATGCCAGCGTCCTGCCAATGTCTTCTTGGTTGGCAAGCTCCTGCATGTCAGTTAAAAGAGCACATCATATTTTACTATGTGTCCGGACTTCCGTCGCCATCCATGTCGTGGTCGACTGCGTGCAGTTCCTTCTGCTCGATCTCCTCCTCGCTTTCGACCTCTTCTGGTCTGAGCTCGATCTTGGCCGGCTTTTCATCTTCCGGCTTGACTATTGCTTCCTTTGGTACTTCGGGGAATTTCTTGATAGTCATGGGTGAAAAATAAAGAAAAGGGCGGCTTACTTGCTTGTGCCAGCAGCGCCCTGCTCGTACTCATCGCCAGTTTCTGCAGCGCCTGCTGTTCCCTTTGCCATACCCTTGCTTCTTGCAATCTCCCGGGCTTCTTCAGGATTTCCGCCCTCTTGGCCCTTCTCGACTATTTCTTCAGTCATTTCGCGCTTGACGGCCGTAGGCTCGTGCTCCTGTATCTTGGCAGGGGTCATGGGTTCTTTCTCTCGATATTCCTTTGTTGGATCTTCCCTTTTCGCTTTTTCAGTACCCGCCGCGCCTTCTTCGTACTCTCTACTCTCTGACATGCTTCACGCGGCATTAAAGACTATTTACTGATTATGAAACAATGCAAAGGTATATTTTTCATAGCCAGCGAAGCTGGCATATGCCCTTCGAAAGCCTCGGCGAATACATCGGCGCTCTTGAACAGGCAGGGGAGCTCAAGAGAGTCAAATCAAAGGTGAGCCCAAATTTGGAAATAGCCGAAATCATGCGCCGGCTGATGTATTCTGAGGGACCCGCGGTTCTATTTGAGAATGTCGAGGGCACGAGCATGCAGATACTTGGCAACGCGTTTGGCAGCATGAAAAGGCTTGAAATCGCGCTTGAAATGCAGGATTTCACCGAAATCGGGAGGCGCATCACAGAGCTGACAAAGATGAAGATTCCGTCAGGAATGCTCAACAAGCTAAAGATGCTTCCAAGGTTGTCAGAGATAAGCGAGTAGGGCCCCAAGTATGTCGACAGCGGCCCGGTCAGCGAAGTCATCGAAACCGACGAGGCATCGCTCAATTCGATGCCAGTCCTGAAATCGTTTGCAGGCGACGCCGGAAGATTCATCACTTTTGGGATGACAGTGACAAGGCACCCGGAAACGGAGACCCGCAACCTTGGAGTCTATCGCATACAGATCATTGACGACAAACACGCTATAATGCACTGGCAGACGCACAAGCGCGGCGCCCAGCACTATAAGATGCTGAAGGAGCAGGGCAAAAAAATCGAAGTGGCGATAGTGATCGGTGCAGACCCTGCAACCGTCTTTAGCGCAGTCGCGCCGGTACCAGAAGGCATGGACAAGTACCTGTTCTCCGGCATCACGCGCAAGAAAGGAGTAAAGCTGGTCAAGTGCAGAACGGTTGATCTCGAAGTGCCTGCAAATTCAGAGATCGTTCTGGAAGGCTACGTCGATCCAAACGACATGAGGATGGAAGGGCCGTTTGGCGACCATACTGGTTACTACACACCGGCAGAGCCGTTTCCCACTTTTACGCTGACAGGCATCATGAGGCGCAGCAACCCGATCTATCTAACAACGGTGGTCGGCAAGCCGATTCTTGAAGACGCCTATATTGGCAAGGTGATCGAGCGCTCGTTCCTTCCGCTCATCCAGATGTTCCATCCCGAGGTGGTGGATTTCTCGATGCCTGCTGCCGGCTGGTTCCAGGGGCTTGCGATAATGTCGATAAAAAAACAGTACCCGGGGCAGGCGAAAAAGGTCATGATGGGGCTGTGGGGCATGGGGCAGCTGGCGCTGACCAAGATGTTCATCGTAGTCGATCACGACGTCAATGTGCATGACATGAACGATGTGATATGGGCCATGACCACGCGTGCGGACCCGGCGCGCGACACTGTCATAATCAACAACACTCCAACAGACACGCTTGATCCTGCATCGCCGCTTGTCAATCTAGGATCAAAACTTGGCATCGACGCCACGACCAAGACCAGAGAGGAAGGATACATGCGAGAAATCCAGCAGCTTGCCACGGTCGACGAAGAAACAAAAGCGCTCGTTGACAAAAAGTGGCGCGAGTACTTTAATGGTACTTTATGATCTTGTAGGAGTTATCGCGCTCAGCAACCCTAAAGCCGGCCTGCTTTACAGCGGCGATTATCCTGTCTGATGTCAGCTCTGTCGACCGGGCGCCAGTCGCGCTCACCACTTCTTCACCAATGAGCGTGCCACCAAAGTCGTCTGCACCATAGTTGAGGGCAAGCTGCGCCATGCCTATGCCGTTTGTCAGCCACGATGACTGCAGGTGGTCGATGAGACCGTAATACATTATCCTTGCAATCGCAATCATTTTCAGCAATGATAGTCCGCCGGCTGGATACTTGATCTTGCCCTCTGACTGGATTTCGGTCTTGTTTGGCTCAAAGCTCCACGGGATAAAGACAAGAAAGCCGCCCGTCTTTTCCTGCAGCTGTGCTATCTTCATGACATGCCTTGCCCTCTCTTCTTCTGTGTCAACTGTTCCGTACATCATTGTAGCAACCGACCTGAATCCAAGCTGGTGCGCCTCTTCCATTATGCGGAGCCACTCATGACTCTTTATCTTGAGGGGACTGATCTCCTGTTTTACCCGATCTTCCAGGATCTCGGCGCCACCGCCGGCGAACGTGTCCATTCCTGCCGCCTTTAGTCTGGCGAGCACTTCTTTTGTGCTGCTGTGCTCGACATTGGCAATCATGTCGATCTCAGAAGGAGACAGGCCGTTTATCCCGACATCTGGGCACTTTTGCTTTATCGCTCTGAACGCGTCTTCATAATACTCCAGTTTCAAGTTCGGGTTGTGGCCTCCCTGAATCAGCACCTGCGTAATACCGAACATCTCTCTTGACATTGCCACGCGCTTGACAATGTCCTCTATCGGCACGGTGTACGCCTCTTCGTGGCCGGGCGGGCGGTAAAACGCGCAGAACTTGCAGTAGGTGACACAGACGTTAGTGTAGTTGAGTATGATATTGTTGATGAAGGTGATGGTGTCGCCAAACAGCCGCTGCCTGAGGGCATTTGCAACGAGGCCCATTGAATAGACGTCGTCTGACTTCATCAGCCTGATGCAGTCGTTGAGGCCGAGCCGGCGGCCTACAAGCGCACCTTCAAGAACGTCGCTGATATCAGATCTCTTTAGAAAATCGGTGAGCAGCCTGTTTTGCAAGTGTTAACGTGGTTGTGGGGCCGTCAATGGTATTTATTCGTTATATGCGACAACCTTAAGATACAAGCCTGCGATCACTTGCCTGTGGCTGCAGAAAAACTCGCCGAGCTCTCTAAGCACAAGTACATAAACCTTGAGACTTACCGGAAGAATGGTCATCCCGTCAGCACACCTGTATGGTTCATGATCGATAACAATCTGGTTTATGTCGTGACTTCAGCCGACACTGGCAAGGTCAAGCGCTTGCGTAACAACCCTGCGGTACGCATAATGCCAAGCGGCTTCAGGGGAGAGCCCAAGGGCGAGTGGATGGAAGGAAAAGCCCGGTTTGCAGAGGGCGCCGAAGCCGAGCGGGCAATACAGCTGCGCAAGAAAAAGTATGGACTCCAAGCAAGGCTGGCTGGCATGATCAGGGGAGCGTCCACTGTTATTGCGATACAGCTGGATTGACAACAATTTATAACCGACTCTGGTGCAAACAGCCATAGTTGCAAAAGAGCGACACCATCGCAGGCGGAACAGCGGCACTAGAGAAGGCGCTTGCAGGCGAGGAGCTTTCATACAGCGACGGAGTGCAGTTGATGAACGAGGAAAACCTTTTCCTTCTTGGTGCAGCTGCAGACAAGATCCGGAACAGGCTCTGCGGCAACACCGTCACATTTGTCGCGTCTTATTATCTAAACTACACTAACATTTGCGCGGCCAGCTGCCCTCTGTGTGCATTCTACCGGAAGGGCAACGAAAACGACGCCTATACTCTGTCAACAGAGCAGATAGTCGCCAGATCAAAGATTGCAATTGAACAGATGGGCGCCACCGAGCTTCACATAGTCGGAGGGTTCCATCCAAAACTCGGACTTGACTATTACGAAAAAATGATGCGGGCAATCAAGGCTGAGTTCCCAAAAGTAATGATAAAGGCATTCACTCCGGCAGAGATATTCTTTATCGCCCGGCTGACGAGGAACTCTGTAAAGGAAGTGCTCTCGCGCCTCCAGACGGCAGGGCTTGACTCATTGCCAGGCGGAGGAGCTGAAATCTTTCACCCCGACGTCCACAGGAAAATTGTGATTGGCAAGTGTTCAGGCGAAGAGTGGCTTGACACTGCACGCCAAGCGCATGAACTGGGCCTAAAGAGCAACTGCACAATGCTCTTTGGCCACATCGAAAAGCCGGAACACATTGTCGACCACGTGCTGAAGTTAAGGGAGCTTCATAAAAAGACCAAGGGCTTTACAACTTTTATCCCGCTGAAATTCAGCCTTGAAAACACCGAGCTTGAGCAAAAGGGGCTGGTCACTGCAGAAAGCCCCTCATCCTATGATCTTCGCGTCATTGCAGTGTCGCGCCTGATGCTGGCAAACGTGCTGAACAACATTTCAGTGTACTGGGTGGCGCTTGGCAAGAAAGTCGCTCAAGTGGCGCTCTCGTACGGCGGGAACGACATGGTCGGGACAGCGTTCTCTGAGGAGATATTCAAGGCAGCTGGCAAAGAGACCGGCACCTCGATTCAGGAGCTTGCAAGTTTGATCAAAGAGATCAAGCGCGAGCCGGCCCAGCGCGACACATTCTTTAACGTCATCCGAAGGTTCTAGAAGCATCCGCTGTAAGTGAATTAACATAGTTCAGCAAGACGTTATTTGTAATTCTACGATTAGGCAGGAAGGTGAAGGCAATGCAGAAGGAGGTAGGAATTCTTCTCATAATTTCCATGCTGCTCGCCTCTGCGCTTGCAATTCAAGTAATGCGCGATGGCGGGCTGGCAGTCGGGCAGACAACAAGTCCGGCGGCGCAGACAGCTCCTAGCACGTCTGCATCACAGCAGAACAACAATACTGCAGATAGTATGAATTCTGGATCGGCAGTCCTTGACACAGAAAGTGTGGCTCTTAACCAAGTGTTCAAAAAGACCAGCAACTCTGTGGTCCAGATAACGAGCAGCGTGAAGACAGTCGTCCCAAACATAATAATTAATGGCAATCCACTTGAGAGCCAATCGACGCGTTTGGGTTCGGGGTTTGTCTACGATACCGAAGGTAGAATCATAACCAATAACCACGTGATTGACGGTGCAAGGACAGTCGATGTCACGTTTGTCGACGGGAACACATACTCTGCCGAGGTTGTGGGAACCGACGCCTTTAGCGACATCGCAGTGCTGCAGATAACTGACGACTTTACAGGCGAGATTCTGACTCCTCTTTCGCTTGGCAACTCTTCGCTGTTGCAGGTGGGCCAGCAGGTGATTGCAATCGGAAATCCGTTTGGCCTGAGCAATACCATGACCACAGGAATCGTGAGCCAAGTGGGCAGGCTGCTACCAAACCCTGAGTTAGGATTCTCCATACCAAGCGCAATACAGACAGACGCCGCCATCAACCCTGGCAACTCTGGCGGGCCGCTGCTCGACATTCAGGGCAATGTGATGGGTGTCAACACTGCAATCAAGTCCAACACCGGCGAGTTTTCCGGCATCGGCTTTGCAATTCCCTCGAATACGGTGGCGCGCATTGTGCCCCATCTCGTAAATGAGGGCAAATACGACCACCCGTGGCTCGGCATATCCGGCACAAGCCTGACGCCGGACCTCGCGGAAAAGATGGGGCTTCCCAGGGACTTCAAAGGTGTGGCGATAGCTTCAGTGACGCCCGGCGCGCCTGCCGACAAGGCCGGCATAGTCGGCGCGTCCAGAAATGACGTGCCTACGAGCGACATCGTTACTGCAATCAATGGGCACGCGGTCAAGAGGATAGAGGACATCATCTTTTACATAGAAGAGCAGACGTCGGTGGGAGACAAGGTGACGATCACGGTGCATAGGAACGGACATTCGCAGGATCTTACCGCGACTCTGGAGGCAAGGCCGCTACCCATGGTACAGGTAGGTTAGACTACTTTTACTGCCACGTCCACTCCGATCATTTTCTTTTCTTTGGCCATTTCAAACATTTTTTGTATTGCCTTTTTCCCTTCAGATCCCATGTCAACAGTTAGCTTGTTGACGTACATTTTCACAAATTTCGTGATCGTTTCTTTTGGTTGGCCCCGCCCATATTGCATCGCGTAATCGACCGCCGCGTCGATGTTGTCAAGGCCATATTTCACCGATCTTGTAAAGACATCACTGAACTCTTCTATCTTCTTGGCGCTCATTGCCCTTGTGCTTGCAACGTTGATGCCAAGTGGCACCGGAAGGCCGCCCATGTTCTCCGACCACCACCTTCCAAGATCGAGAGCGGCAGCAAACTTGGTCTTGTCAAAAGTTATCTGCGCCTCATGAATGACCAGCCCGGCGTCGACCCTGCCTGCTGCCACCGCGTCCGGTATGGCCTCAAAGGACATCTCCTTCCCCTTGAACTTGCCAATTGCCAGCTTTAGCAAGAGGTTGGCAGAAGTCATCTTGCCCGGAATTGCGATCATGGCTTTTTGCAGCTGCTCCGGCGTCAGCTTGTTGTCCTTTTTTGTAA
Source organism: Thermoproteota archaeon (assembly GCA_040757615.1). GTDB lineage: Archaea > Thermoproteota > Nitrososphaeria > Nitrososphaerales > Nitrososphaeraceae > Nitrososphaera. The sequence goes on from JBFLWZ010000088.1 coordinate 6,701, forward strand.
TGACTATTGGGCCGTAGTTGAGCCCAAAACTGCCACCGCTTTTCAAGATGACATAGTCCTCCAAATAGGCAAAGGCGTGGGCCGACACTGCAGTCACGTCCAGTTCGTGCTTGAGCGCCCGGCGGTTGAGCGTTTCGATATCCTGTATGACGTGTTTTACTGTAAAGCCGGACTTGACATTTCCAGATGCGATGCCGTAGAACATGAACGCGTCGTCCGCGTCCGGCGTGTGGCCAAAGGTTATCTCCATAACTTATTTTCAACCGATTCTTGACACTATTAAATCATCTTTTGAGGATCAGCATGCATTTGCCATGAAAATCGTGACCTGATTACGGGAAAACGTCTTAATTATAAAGTTTATGTGGTAGAAATCTATACAAATTCCATAGTATAGCCAATTATACTAAGAATTCTTTTATAATGGACACTTCTTCCCGACAGGCATGGAAAGAAGATCCGACAATAATCAGGATAAAACGCTGCAAGTTCGATTCCTAGGAAGCGCAGCACAGGATCCGCAGCCAAAGACGGCTCTGTTTTCAGTGGATACAAAGGGGGGCATAACCACAATTAGAAAGATACAGTCTCTTGAAGGCAACAAAATCAACCTCTCTGAATTGTCACGCAATATAAGGGAAGGGATCAGCTATGGATTTGGACCAGACATTGGCGAAGGCGAAGTCAAAAAAGAGATGCTGGTTACCTTTAGGCCGAAAGAGAAGATCCGCGAATGGTCAAGCACCGGTGTCATTGAAATAAATCCAAAATGGCGCGACTGGATCCTGCCAATAGTATGCGTCCACGGTGACGTCCATAAATGTCGTTTCATATTTCCGCCCATCCTTACACTGGCAACAACGAAAAAGCTCGCAATGAGCAAGGCGTCGGACATAAGCCCTACGTCTGTGAAGATTGTGCAAGATGTCTCTGACATAATCCATCCGAAATTTCCTGAACTTCTACCCCTTTGCGCACCCGTTTGCAACGCGATCGTTGAAGTCTATGAAAAAACGTGTTGCTGCATAATCAGGCCATTCGACATAGATGATTTATTGGACAGGCTTAGGGAATGGCTCGAAAAGATCCCTCCAATACCGCCAATAGATCCAGATGGCCCAATAGGCCCGACACCCGGACCGGACCCTGCTCCTTTTGGAAGAGAAATCACCAAAACCATCAAGCTGGTTCAGGCAAGTGCAGTCAAAATGCCGCTTGGGAATGTGCCGCAGAGGCTTGTAGAGGATTACCAAGTCCTTTCCTCAATGCCGCCGGAAAATAGGCTTGAATATATCAACACCCACGACTACCTCTATCCAATATTCTGTTTATGCAGCTCTAAAAAGGTGGGCGAGACTCCTGTCAATGAGGACGGAGAATTCAGCTTCTGCTACTTCAAAGGATTGACGAGAAGTGGCTGCAGAACAACATATTACTACAAGGTAAGGCAGTGGCAGGAGAACCAGTGGGTCTACATTTACGA
>JBFLWZ010000089.1:0-8164 GCA_040757615.1 Thermoproteota archaeon
GCTCTGAAATCGCGCCTTCTAAAATGCCATTTGATCCAAAGAATGTTGAGCGCAGCATTCCTTTTCTGTCAACAAGGATGCTTGATGGGGTTCCGCGCAGTGCATACTCTTCAAAAGTCTTGGCTGAATATTCCTTTGACCTCATGTATTGCTTTACGCGTTCTACCAGCACCTGCCTGTCTTTTTCAGAGTATGATCTAAAGTCAGGTATGTTGGCCTCAATAAAGTCCATGATCTTGCTGTCGGTAAGTTGGTCCGACTCTTTCGTTAGCATATCCATGCCAACAGGAAACGGTATCTTGTATGGCAGCTTGTTGCCGTCCCTTAGCTGGCCGTACTGTGCCAGCGCCCTGTACGTTTCGCCAACGACTTCGCCAGTGGTGACCAGCTTTTCCAGATTGGGGAGGTTGTTCTTGTCAAAATCCTCAAAGGCTGTCGCTACTCCGAGGACCGTAAGTCCTTTGTCCTTGTACTTTTTGTAAATGTCGATTGCCTCTGGAATCCCATAGAGAAAGCATCCCGGACAGTTGACCTGAAATACCTCGACCAAGACGACGTTGCCCTTTTCCTTGTCAATGTTAGTGGGCTTGCCCTGAACCCAGGTTGAAACTTTAAGGTTTGGAGCTTTTGAGCCTATTTTTGCAACCATAAATACAACCAAGATGGGACTTTATCCTTAAATTAATTTATTGGAAAAGAGGGTTGAAAGGTCAGGCGCCACGTTTTGACGTCCTTTCCCGGGCCATCGATGCGTACCTTTCGATTTCTTCATCTTCGATCTTGCGCATCGTCTTTGTCTTATTGTCGATAATGGCCATCTTAAGGTGCCTCGTGCCTGTTTTTTCCTCGCTCACGAGGTAGATGGATTCGATCGCAAGGGCTGCCGCTTCGTCAAGGCTCAGATCTGCCTTGTAGCTCTTTTCTAGGAATTCTGTCACTTGGTCGCTGCCTGCGCCGATTGCCACTGCATCATAGCCAATGTATGTGCCGCTTGGATCGGTCAAGAACAGTTCAGAGCCATTCTTGTCGACGCCTGCAAGAATCAAAGCAACGCCAAATGGCCTCACGCCTGCATACTGGGTGAACTGCTGAGCCATGTCTGCCAAGTTCTTGGCGACGCCCTCCACGTCTACAGGCTCGTCATAGATCAGCCTGTTGCTCTGTGCGAAAAAACGTGCATGGTCCACCTGCGTGCGAGCGTCGGGGATGTATCCTGCTGCTGCAACACCAATGTGATCATCAACCTGAAAGATCTTTTGCGTCACGTTTGATATCTGGAGCTTTCTTGCCTTCTCTTCTACAGCAAGAATAACTCCGTCTCTGCTCTTGATGCCTATTGCAAGAGTTCCGCGTCTGACTGTTTCGATAGCATATTCTACTTGGTAAAGCCTGCCGTCTGGTGAAAATACAGTAATGGCTCGGTCATAGCCCGCTGCTGCTGGTAACAATTCAATCTACTTTTTTTGTAATGTTCCATTTAAGCCTAACTATGAGGATCTGCTCTAAAGCAAACGCAAGATTGGTATTTAATATCGTTAAACCGTAGATCTCCGAATGGTTAATGACGAAGTGACCTTTTTCGGCCACCCAAATGTCCAGTCGCTCCATGGCAAGACGGTAGAGATAACCAAGGACGAGCACCTGACTCTTAGAGGTGATTGCATAATTGGTGTAAGAGCTAGTAAGGGCTGTGCAGATCTTGACGAAGCCTTGAAGAGAAGGCTTCGCACAAGCGGCTCAGTAGTGAAAATAGAGATAATGGTCGGCCCAGAATCCTTTGTGATAAATGGCATGGGGGACGAACGACTCTCACTGAAGAACCCACACGACATTGTCATACGCAAGACCAATTTTGTATGCCCCCGCACAATGTCAGTCAGATGCGACAGGGCATCTTCAGATGTGCCACGAAACATAGTCAAAACATTGCAGGACAAGGAAGCAAAAGGAATATTCAGGATTACCGTAGAATAATAGCTACTTTTTAGGCGGTTCTTTTATTGCCATCATTTCTGAGTATTCTTTTCTGTCCATAGCTCTCGCGAGGGCCGCATTCAGTATTTCAAATGCAACATATTCCCGGTAGTGATCGCCTTTGCACTGGCTGCAGAGGTCCTTTCCATTGAATGCGGAAGCGAATTTCTTGTCATCAACTATACTCTTTAGCAATTTAAGCAATCTTGTGCCTGTATCTTCAACCAATTTTGTATGTTTATCTAGATCAGGGGCGTCATAGCTGAACGCGCGTAATGTAGGTGCATAATACTTCATCACTGCTCCTCTCACCTCGACCATCTTGGTTGCTTCAACCAAGCCGGATTCCCTTAGAGTGTCTAGATGGTGCCGAACGGTAGTAGTTGCCTTCTTGTAGCCAGAGCTGCCAAGCGCCTTGGCAACTTCGTCGGCAGACATTTGCTTGTGGCGCAGGATTTCAAGGATCTTTATCCTGACAGGGTCGTTTAGTGCTTGCGCTGCTGAATATCCGATTGTTGTCACTCTTTTTATCTTGACTTCCTTCTGGAACAGGATTTCGGCCATTATGACATCAAAGTCAGATGCCAAATAGTAAAAGGCAATTATCAGATAGTTTTGCTTTGGTTGTTAAATGTTCTTACTTTTGTCATGACATTACCAGTAATATGTAAACATACTGAATATAACCATAATACTATCTATATAATGCTATTACTCTTATATTCATGATAGCAATACAAAAATGATTACACACTTTGTCTACCAGACCCTAAACTAGATCCTAACCGGCCGGTCAAGCATGTACAATGGTCAAGACGGGCAAAAAACGGACCTGAAATTGAGCTATAATTTGCGTCCACTGATGCGTTCATAGGCCAAGATGTATCGCCTGCTGAGCTCGTTTACTATTTCGGGAGCGATTTCTGGCGATTCCGGCTTTTTGCCCTGTTTGGCAAGCGCGTCAACCTTCTCCTTAAAGCCAGTTTTGATTAGCCAGTCGCGCAGCAGCTGCTTGTCATAGCTTTCCTGCATCTTATTAGGCTGGTAATCAGATTTGAGCCAGAGTCGGTATTCGTCAGGACCAATCGAATCGCCAAGCACGATATTGCCGTTCTTGTCCTTGCCAAACTCAAATTTCACGTCTGCAATGATAAAGCCAGCGTGCTCTATGATTCTGCTCATTTTTTCGTAAAGCGATATTGATGTCTTTTCGAGGTAGTCATAGTCCTTTCCAGAAATGATGCCCGAGGAGATCAGTTGTTCCCGTTCTATAGGCACGTCGTGTTCTTCAGATTTTGTCGTCGGGTCAAAGATAGGCCGTGGCAGCTTTGATGCCAAAACGGGCTTGAAATCCGAAGGAAGGTCTTTGCGGTCTTTGTAGCGATCGATAAAGCTGCCATAAAAGTACCCTCGCACAACACATTCTACGGGGAGCATCTCAAGTCTTCTGACCTGCATCTTGTCATTGTCAACGACCTTTACCATATGATGAGGTGTTTGGAGGGTATCAAACCAGAACTCCCCGAACCTGCAGAGAACTTCGCCCTTTCTCGGAATTGGTGTCGCCATCATTACGTCAAACGCTGAAACACGGTCGGAAAAGTGGAAGAGGATGTCGCCATTGTCTAACTCGTAGATGTCCTTGACCTTCCCTTTGCGGAGGAGCCTCATCGCATTGCCTACGATGCATGTGATAAAAAGTCTATCTGATTGAAAGACTTTTAACGTCGCTCCAAATCAGCTATACCGTCTTGACCACCAGCGGTGACCTCCTTTTCATGGAAAGACCCATTTGTGTGGGGATCATAGGTGGAGGCCAGCTGGGCAAAATGATTGCGCACGAGGCGAGGCGTATGTCACTAAAAATCATCGTCCTTGATCCGACTGAAGGATGCCCTGCCTCACGAATAGCAGATGAGCAGATAGTGGCCGACTTTAAGGACGAGTCTGCAATAATGAAACTAGCAGACAAATGCGATATTTTGACCTATGAAATCGAGCTTGCAAATTCTGCAGCATTAAAAGAACTTGAAGCCAAAAAATATCCTGTCAGGCCAGCTCCTGAAACCCTGAGCATAATACAAAACAAATACAGACAAAAGTCATTTCTAAAAGAACACAAGATACCGGTGCCAGAATTTGCGCTTGTGCGCTCTGAAGAACACCTTTATGAGCTGTGCGAAAAATTTGGCTTTCCTGCCATGTTGAAGGCGTGCGAGGATTCGTATGACGGCAGAGGCAATTTTATGATTACTTCTAAAAGCAAGGTGCACGAGGCATTCAACTATTTTGCAGGAAGAGAGTGCATATTAGAAAAGTATGTTCCATTCACCAAAGAGATATCGATAATGGTTGCCCGTAACCCCACTGGCCAGATAGAGTCATTCCCTGTTGCTGAAAACATTCACAAAAACAGCATTCTGGACACTACGATAGTGCCTGCCAGAATCAGCAAAGGCATAGAATTGAAAGCAAAGAAGGTAGCTGAAAAGACTATGGCAGCCATACACGGCGCAGGGATATTTGGGATCGAAATGTTTGTTACGAAAAAGGGCGAGGTACTAATTAATGAGATCGCTCCCAGGCCGCACAACTCGGGTCACTATACAAATGAAGCATGCTCTGTCTCGCAATTTGAGCAGCACTTGCGAGCGGTGCTTGACCTGCCATTGTCAAAACCAGAATTACTTTCACCAGCGGTCATGATCAACATACTTGGAGTCGAAAATTTGGATGGACCGTATGCTGTAAAGGGCCTGACACGAATGATGGCAGTTCCGGGAGCAAAGCTGTACATCTATGGCAAGAAAACTGCTAAGCCGCGACGCAAGCTGGGCCACATCACAGCCACGGGCAGAACAGTGAAGGAAGCGATTACACGCGCCACAAAGGCTAGAAAGGCGATTGAGCTTGTCCTTATGGAGGGCAAACTGTGAAAAAAGCTATCGTTGGCATCATAATGGGAAGTGATTCTGACCTTCCAATAATGAAAGAAGCGAAAGAAGTTCTGGATTCGTTTGGCATTCCAAACGAAATAACAATAGTTTCTGCACACAGGACGCCGAAGAGGATGGTAGAGTATACCAGCAGTGCCAAAAAAAGAGGCATCAAGGTCATTATTGCAGGAGCTGGCGGTGCGGCGCACTTGCCAGGCATGGTCGCCTCGCTGACCCCTTTGCCAGTTATTGGCGTTCCGATCAAAACAAAAAGCCTTGATGGTCTGGACTCGCTCTTGTCCGTAGCACAGATGCCACCCGGTGTGCCAGTTGCTACGGTGGCAATAAACGGTGCCAAGAATGCAGGGATACTTGCCTGTCAGATAATTGGAACAGAGTATCCTGTCATAGCCAACAAAGTGGAAAAGTACAAACACGACCTTGAATCAAGCGTATTAGAAAAGGTAGGCAAGCTTGAGAAAGCAGGTGTAAAGAAATACCTGAAAAAACTCGAGTAGTAGAATTTATTTGTGGGCGGCAATTTTACTTCTTGTCGTGGAGCACACACAGCATTCCTCCCATGCTGATTCACATGAAGAGCACGGACATGACCACTCTGATCCCATCATCATAAGAAAGACGGCCATGCATGAGAGGCTGGCAGAGGAGATGAAAAAGAATGGAGTTGATTGCATAACGCTTCCGCTCGGTTCGCACAAGCTAGAGCGAGAAGAAACCTATTATAGCCACGGATTCGCCCTTTCGTCAAGATTGGTGACGAACAAAGGTCTGATAGAGGTCAGGGACAAGAACATTGATTTTGTGCAAGTATTGCAGAGGAATTGAGTATGCCAAAGCAAGATCCAGTCCCACTACCTTATGGCTCGCTCCAATATTATCAGGTCCACTATATCGTTAAAAGTGAAAGCAAGGAAAATGGCAATTTTCTTTCAAGATGCGAGCCTATTACAAAGGGTCACTTTGGCAGCAAGCGTGTCGTTGATATAAGGTGGACTGGCGCTGACAGTTTTGCCGAAATGTTGCAGTCAGATAGCAAACTCACCGAAATGCTGAAGGAAGTCATGCTCCGCGAAGGCGAGATCAGGATAGATCCAATGGATGACCACATCAGGATCTATGGCAAATGGATCCACGAAGAATCCTTTGCATTCAACCAGACCATGCTGGAAATTGCAGACAGAATAGCAGGCCACATCAAAACAAGGCTTCGCGCATTAGGCGAAGCCGTCTGATTTTTTCATAATAGTATTCACAAATACTGCAAGAAATGAAGTTAACTTTAATAGTCGTGGAAAAGTGTCAACTTTTGTGGAAAAGCAGTCATCTCTCAAGTCTGGTTTAAAATTTAGCGGTAAAACCGTAGTCATCACCGGCAGTGGAACGGGCATCGGGCAGGCGATAGCGAAAAAGTTTGCCGAGTATGGGGCCAACATTGTCATCATGGGAAGGAGAAAAGAGCCGCTTGATGAGACTGCGGGCATACTGAATGAAATAATCACATCTATTGGATCTTCTGGAAAGGTTGTGGTTTTTCCGGGCGTTGACGTCGCGGACGAAGCTGGAATCAATTCAATGTTTTCAAGTCTGAAAAGCCAGTTTGGCAAGGTCGATATCATTGTTAACAACGCCGGCGTTTCTGGCCCGGTCAAGACTTTTACAAACGCAAGCGTCAAAGAATTCCGCGACACTGTTGCAATTCACCTGACCGGGACCTTCTGGACTTCAGTCAGCGGCTTGAGCGCGATGGAGAAAGGCGGCAAGATAATCACGATTGCCACATTTTTCACCGAAGAGAATCGCTACGAGCAGAGGCCGTACCGCTTCAGGACCCCCTACACTGCAGCTCAGGGAGCCAAGAACCGCCTTGCAGAAGCGCTTGCGTGGGAGCTTGCAGAGCGCGACATACGCTCAATTTCCACCAACCCCGGACCTGTGCATTCTGACAGGATCTACAAGACGGTCTACCCAAAGGCCGCTGCTGAATTCCTGAGAGTGGGTGGCTATCCTGGACTAAGCTCGGTAGAAGTTGAGAAAGTCACAGCAGGCGCACTCCCGCTACTGGGTGAGCCAGATGAAGTTGTCACAAAAGGATGTAGGGAGGTTGCAGTAGATATTGCCAAGTCCCGCGGACAGGAATCAGAAGAAAATATCAGCAAACTTGCCGAGACCGTGTCTGGCGCACTAGCCAAGATGCAAGAGATTGCAGAAAAGATACAGAACAACACCAGCAAGATGATAGTCGATGGGGAATTCCTGACACAGGATGACGTGGCAGAGATGGTGATGAATCTCTGCGACGAAAGGATAAGCAAGCTGATCAATGGCAGAGTAATCCCTAACGACCGCGTGTTCTATCCAGTCAAGCCAATAGTCGGGACTGCAGTTGAAGGGCCGGCGCAGCCAGACCTGAAAGACAAGGTCATTGTTTTGACCACCAGTTCTTCAGCCAAGAAGGACATTGAGAGAGTCAAACAGATAGCGAGGATCGCACAGGGCGCTGGTGCCAAGCAGGTAATAGTTCTTGCAAACAACCAAAACGACATGCAGGAATACAGAGAGTTTCACAGCCACGCAATAAACATGGCTGATGAAGAAAGTGTAAAGCGCATCTTTAACACCGCAAGGACAAAGTTTGGCAAGATAGACTCTGTAATTCATTTCACCGGCGACTATGACTATAACACAGCATTCAGCACGCTTTCAAGGAAGCAATGGGATGCTCTGGTTGCCAACTTCATATACATTCCGGGCCTCATTACCAAAGAGGCCGTCAACGCGATGGCTCCGAAGGGGGCACTTGAAGAACCTGCAAAATACAAAGAGTCTAAAGGCACGGTCGTTATCGTAGGACCTGATGCCCCTGTTGGCAAAAAGATTTCAGGAGTTCTGAGGGCAAGAGCAGACGTATTCAGAGGAGCGCTGCGGCCATACACTGCAACTGTGAATCAAGAGCTTGGAGATGTACTGGGCTCTGACATAAAGCTGCATCTTGTACTCGCAGGCAACAGCGAAGGCGCGGAGCCAGATGCTGCAAGACTGCACAATTCCATACTCAACCTCGCGGCAGGAATAGCGCTCAAAAGAAACGAAGCGATATTCTACGTTGATGAAACAAGGAAATAGAAAAAGAAAGACTTTAAGAAAAAAGTATGGAAAAAGAAGGGTGAATATGTTTACAATCCCAAGATTGACAAATTAAAGCACGGACAGTAGGGCTGAAAATAGTCAAATAA
>JBFLWZ010000090.1:0-8151 GCA_040757615.1 Thermoproteota archaeon
CTTCTACTGCAATAAACGACTACATATCCAGCAAGGACAAATCTGTCTTGAAAAACCCTGGCGGCCATGTTGCGTTGTGCATCAGCAGCAATTCGCACAAGAAGCTATGGCCAGAAGTGGCGAAGTGGCTCCTTTCATGATAAGCGCATTGTATGGTTCAAGGCATAGTGACGGTAGTTAAGAACCTTGGTCAAGCACCAGACAAATCAGTTACTGTCAAAAGAAAAGCTCCCAAACTTCTGACGCTGCAATATCTTCATCGTTCAAATTTTTCTTTAGATACCTTGCCAAGTCGGTAACGGTTATGATGCCCAATATGTCTTCATTAGTTGCATCTTTTACCAACAGATGCCTTAACTTTTTATGAGCCATTACTCTGGCAGCATCTTCAACCGACGAGCCTTTATCTATTGATAATACTGGATATGACATCAATGATCCTGCCGTAATGCCGCTTGCGGGAACCCCGTTTGCAACGATCTTTACAACATCGCGTTCAGTTAGTATACCAATGATCCTATCTTTGTCGTCGGTTATCGCAACTGAGCTGATGTTGCGCTCTATCATTTTTTGTGCAACATCCATTACACTAGTCTTCCAAGGAATTGTGATCATTCTTGTAGTCATGTAATCTGCGACAGTTATCATATCGTTATTTTGAGTCATTTCGACATTATGTTGGATATCAAACGATATATGTTGATGGAATGTAGTGCATTACACTGCATTCATCTTCTCGCGGCAGTAGCCGATTTCTCTCCTAAGGACAAAGCAGCCTGCTTTTGGTTGTGCCCAGCATCTTAGTCCTTCGTGTAGCGGATATTCTGGCTGTTGCTATTTTTCAACTTGATTACAATAGTGTTTCCAGCCCTGCTGAATATTCTCTGCCTCTTATCATTCGTGAATATCCAGCCTAGAATAACATCTAGCGGAAGCAGGAACGCCTTACCAAAGCTCTCAATTGCTGCGTTCTTGACATCGATCTTATTTCCGGTCAAGTTTGTAGTCTTTATTCTAAGAGCCATCTTGCCGAGCGATTGGCCGGTGGTGGTCTCAAAGTATGTCCAGTATGCAAAGAACACCAAGCTTGTAGCTGCCCAGCTTATGGGACCTTCAATCCTGCCAAACCATCTGTCTGGCATTCCTGCCATCCAGAATGGAAAGGCGATTGCGGCGAATATTGCCCCAAGAACTACATTTACTATGATAAAGTCTATAAGCCATGCAAGGAATCGCTCGCTCCAACTTGCGAGGAATATCTCGGCTGGCTGCTGTCCAGAACTGGCTTCGCTCATTACGGATAACTTGTGCATTCTCTGATATAAAAGAAATGAAAAAAGATGGAGTTTCAGCTCGTCAGCGGAAACACCATTACGTGAATAGTACCGCTGTCATAAACCGAGCCGTCTCCCTCAAGGTTTATAGTGACTGTGGTTTCTGAAGCCCATCCAGCTTCCACAACGCTGCTACCTGTTTGTGGCTGGAATGTCATAAACCGTCCAGGCCATGTAGCGGATGTGCCATTCCACCATACGCTGCCTGGTCCCATGGCTCCCTGAGCCATCATCTGGTTGTGTCAACCTTGCATCTGTGTCCATTGCGTAGAATTGATCTGACTGTGCCACTGTGCCATCTGGTTATGCCACTGCTGCCATTCGGTATTGGTAGCCCATGCCATGCCATAGCTGTTGCCACCATACATCATACCCTGTTCTATCATTCTTGAATTGCTTTGCATCATACCTGCTATCGCGATCACTGTAATGGCAGGACTGGTTTCAGAACCATCATACCTGATATTCACTTTGACCGTGTCAATATCAGTTATTGAAACTCCTGTTATCTGTACATTGTCTGCCGTGCTCATGCCGTTTGCATTGAACATTAATCTACTCTGCCAATGCATGCCAGCTGGCTGTGTTGCCATCATACCCTGACCAATCGCGCTTCCTGCCATTCCTTGATAACCCATCATCTGGCCCGTACTGTGTGTCGTTATTGCGGAAAACATCAATGCTAACCCTATGGCCACAGCCAGTCCTCCAGCTATGCCAACGAAAAGCAATTGCTTTGCCATAGCAATCAAAAACTGGATTTGAAATATAGTAAGTAGGAATGTTGTGCACTACACTGCAATCAATGAACTATCAATACCGGGCAAGGTGCCCTCTCGCTTACGCTTCTTGAGACACTGCCCAGTGTCCTTACTCTGGATAGCCCTGACCGACCTACGTTTCCTATCACTATCATGTCGACCTTTTCCTTTCTGGCAAACTCTATTATGGTATCTGACACATGGCCTGCCAAGACCATAGTCTTGATCTCAAAGTCATCGGATTTTTTGACCTCTTCTTTTTTCTTGGCAAGTGCATCATGAGCGCTTGTTTGCATCAACTCATAGATCTCTTTTAGATATTGTGACAACATTATTTTCTCTCCAGTCTTGATTGACCGCGCGGGCCGATCGATGAAATGATAGGATGGAAATTCTGCAATTACATGTAGCAAGATGATGTCCGGCCTGTTCTTGGCCGCAGATTTTGCAATGTTCACCGCTTGAGCTAGCGCGTTGTCTGCCGGTTTGGAGCCATCATACGGAACGAGTATCTTCTTATACATATAATCACAATTCCGCCTATTCTAGATAAAGTAGACGAATGCAGTGCAATTAGACAACTAGGTTCAGGATGTATCCTACTATATAAGCGACGACAGCAGCGATCCCACCTACAAGCAAGGTGCTCAGGCCCGATCTCAAAAGTGGTTTTTGGACGACTTTTCCTTTTACCGCGCCTATGAGAAAAAATGCCGCGCCAGTGAATATCACCGAGTATGTAAAGGCCACAAGTGACGATACTGCTGAGGTCTCGATCATAAACATTGCCATAAACGGCAACAGTGGTATAAGGCCTATGGCATTGAATGCAACAAACGTCGTGATTGCTGTTTCGCGTGGGCGCTTGCTGTCCTCGATCAGTCCAAGCTCTTCCCTCATCATCGTGTCCACCCAGACCTTCCGGCGTGACGTGATCACCCTTACTATCTCGTCAAGCAATTCTTCTTTGAAACCCTTCTTGGCGTAAATGTCACGTATCTCCTGCTTTTCCTGCTCTACCAGATTGTCAATTTCCCATTCCTCCTTTTTTCTAGCCCTCTCGATATATTCACGCTGGGTCTTCACTGCAAGGTAATTCCCGACGGCCATGGAAAACCCGTCGGCCAGCAGGTTTGCAAATCCTAGTATCAGCACTATTGAGGGAGATAGCGATGCACCAACAACTCCTGCCACGACAGCAAACGTCGTGACTGCGCCGTCAGTTGCACCGTAGACAAAGTCGCCGAGAGACCATCTCATCCACTATTGCGCCTCTGAATATCCCTGTGCCTTCCTATTACAACGTTGCTTATCAGCCCTATCGCTATCGTTCCAACTCCTGCGATCATTGTTATGCTATCAAACTGCGTCAGCATTGCAATCGATGTTGCAAATCCTAGCCCTGCGAGTACCGGGAACCAGCCGACCCTTATCGGAGATTTAAATGGCCTTTCAAGTCCCGGTTGCTTGTATCTGAGCCAGATCAGGGACAGGTTCACAAGGGCGTACACTATGAAAATAACAAAGACTGCGATATTGGCCACAACAAATATGCTGCCGCCTGAAAGAACTATCACTGATATCGTCACTGCCATGGTCGTTACGATTGCAATCCATGGGGTCTTTGCTACAGGGTGAACCCGACCAAGCGCTGCAGGCAGGGCACGGTACCGTGCCATTCCAAACATTATCCTAGAGCCTGCGACCAGCATCATCAAGACTGTATTTGATGTTGCAAAGAGCGCTATTGCAGAAAGGATTGTCACGCCTGTCTTTCCAAATGCTTTTTCTGCTGCCAGCGCAAGCGGCGCTTCGCTCAAAGACAGCTCTTCCCAACCGGCAAGCGCCACTGCCGAGATAGCAATTGCGATATAGATGGCCGTCGTAATCAGGATTGAAAGCACAAGAGCTCGAGGAATTGTCTTTGTGGCATTCTTGGTTTCTTCAGAGATGTTTGCAAGGTTCTCAAAACCAAAGTATGCAAAGAATACCAGTCCGGCTGCTGCTAGTATGGCGCCCACGGAAAGTGAAAAAGATCCTGAAGCGGCCGGCGGCATCTCATAATAGTCAACTTCTGCAAACGATCCGAACATCGTTGCTGCAGCAATGATTATGGCCAGCCCTGCCAGCTCTACTAGAGTAAACGTGGTGTTCATCCACACCGATTCCCTGATCCCTATGAAATTTACCGCAGACAGCGCAGCTACAAGCACAATAGCTGACAGTATCGGGTGAACCTGCGGGACAAAGTTTGCAAGATATCCTGAGAATCCTATGGATACTGCTGCCGCCGATGCGATCGCTACAAAGGTTATCAGCCAGCCTGTGACAGATGCTGCAAGGTTGCTACCGAAAGCGTTCTTGACAAACACGTATTCTGCAGCGCTCTTTGGAAATATGGAAGTCAGCTCGGCATAGCTGAGCCCTGTAAACGTTGCAATAATGGCTGCAATCGCAAAAGAGATCCACATCACATTCCCTGCAACGCCCGCCACGTCACCAATAAGCACGTAAATCCCAGCGCCAAGTATCAGACCGACGCCATACATTACCGCCTGAAAGAGACTAATGTTCCTCTTCAGACCTGTCTCGTTCCGTTCACCGGCTTTCAACACGAACTAATTCATCTTTGCCGCTATTATGAAATATAGGAATGCAGTGCAAGGCAGTGAACTAATACCATTTTCCCAGACCTGGCAACAAGGACTATTGTAAGCAAAACGACCATAGCTATGCTCTGATGTCGAGAGGAAGTACTGCGCTGGCCATCTTGATGCATTACTGCAAGGAATCTCCTCTTGTTAGCAATCCATACACGAAGATCCGAGATGTAAGCCATTGACAGGTCCTGTACCGATTAACAAAGTATTACAGATAAAGCGATGGCCGTTATGACAATCGAGTCATCAACCGTTGGAAGATGCCTTTCAGACAGATCCTCTGAAAAATCCGTGCCATCGCTGTAGCTGCTAAAACTGCTAGGACCAGCTATTTCGGTTCTGTTAATCTTGCCCCGTACTGATATTTCTTTAGCAAATGTGACTTCTCTCGCACGTGGGATGTCAGTTACGCTGGAGTCAAAATTTACTATATACAACTTTGCTCCAAAGAACGAGACGGCTCCTATGGGCATGCCTCTGTTATCCACCATCCTAATCCAGATCGTTGTCGCAAGCACTGCTCTTATTCCTAACGACATACCGTCAAACGTGGTTGCCAAAATTACAGCAAACAAGATGGGGTCAAGCACGAACCCTGTTCTTTTTCTTCGTACACCCTTATTTCAACCTAAATTCTATTGCAGTTTTTGTAGGTGATATTTTCAAATCGGTACATTATACATTATACGCAGCGATAACTACAACAGTTACGCCATCCTTTTCTGTATTATGGTGCCGATGCTGCTTCTGAGCCTGACCATAATATTGAGGATTTTCATCAGGGCTTGCCTCCGGGCATTGGCATTTCACCTAGCATGAATTCACTGAGCTTTTCATAGACAGGCTTGTATTCTACGGTTAGACTTTCACAAAAACTAGCAACCAGTGTCTGACTCTTCATTATTGCCTTGAATATATCCTTGTCCGTGACTATGCCCACCATCTTTTTCTCCTTATCAACAACCGGTAGCCTGCGGATGTTGTAAAGCTCCATCTCCTGGATCGCGTCCTTCAGAGAACTTGCCTCATCTATGGTGATAATCGGCTTGCTCATTACGTCACGCGCTGGAACTTGGAGGGTCGATACCTGTTGTCCAACAATACGGACAATATCCCTCTCTGTTATGATCCCTACAGGATTGGTTGAGTCATTGCTCTTGACAATAACCACACTTCCTATGTTGTTGTCAGCCATCATCTTTGCAACAGCCTTAACGGTCTGACCTTCCTTGGCAGTCTTTACGTTCCTGACCATTACGCTAGAAATCGTTACAGATTCAATGCTCATACCGCATTTTTCTGCTTCATAGTATTTTACATCTAGGAATATTGTGCATTGCACTGCAAACATGCACAATATATTGCTGAAGCACAGGAAGTCAATTATGTGTGGGGGGTATGCTGACAAAAAGGCAGGCGAAATTGCTGAAAAGGATGTCTTGATGATGGATGAATCGGTTTGCCTTGCCGACGCTGCAAGAGCAATGCGGCAAAAAGGCGTATCGAGTGTCCTTGTGTACAAGACCGCAGATATGCAGCCAGCCGGTATAGTCACAGAAAGAGATATCCTCTACCGGGTAGTGGCAGAGCATCGGAGCCCTTTTAAAGCTGTCCTCAAAGATGTGATGAGCTCGCCGCTTGTAACCATCGATGAGTCAGCACCAGTCAAGGATGCGATAATTCTCATGAGAGAACACGGCATAAGGAGGATGCCTGTGACAAAGGACGGGAAGATTGTGGGAATGCTGACTCTCAAGTCGATCATCGGGGACTCTCACAAGAGGAACATAGCTCTGGCAGACGTGGAACTGCCTACTGCAATAAGCAACGTTGCATGCCCGTATTGTGGGTCAAAATTTGAGAATAATCAGGATTTATCAAAACACATAGACAGGCTGCACCTTGGAAGTGGCCTTTTGGAAGGTGACTTGCGCAAATGGTGAACCACTACATCCAATTGCCACTGGCAATCACAAATGCTTTATAATGCACCAAATTAACTAAGAACTAAAGTGTCAGACGGTTCAAGCATATCGGAAGGGGTCTCCCAATCAAGAAAGACACGTAGCGTGACGTTCAGACTAGATGCATCTGTAATTGACGAATTGCAAACAGAAGCAGACAACAAGGAGATCTCCCTCAATGTGCTCGTCAACCAAGTCCTAAAGAGATATTCTGAATGGGACAGGTTTGAGAACAAGATTGGCATGATGCCAGTCCCAAAAGTGATACTCTCAAGTCTAATAGACAGAGCCATCTCGGTTGCAAAGAGCAACGGCATAAAGGACATTGACCGCTATCGGGACGAGATAATAAAACAGGCTGCGCAATTGGCATTTGGACTCATGAAGGATTCAGTACTCTTTATGAAGAGGCAGTATAACCTCTGGGTCGTTCTGGCAGTGCTTGAGGAATACATGAAGGTGTCGGGGATAAAGGCCGACCACAAGATCGAAGGCTCTCGCAAGCACGTCTTTATTATACAACACGAGCTTGGAGAAAACTGGTCGCTCTTTACAAAGGAACTTTTGACACTTATTTTCCAGAGTCTGGCCAATGTCCGGGCTGATATCAGCGTAACCTCGAATACGACAGTGGCAGAAGTCGTGCTCAGGTAGCCGCATTTGCATTGCACTGCATACCTAGTGGTTATCTATACAGATAGCACTACTACATAATGTGCAAATAGGTGGGTAATATCACTGAAGTCTAAAGTCAAAGGATCAATACCAGTTACTGGCGAAGACATGATACGTCAATACTTCAAATGTATTGATAACAAGGATCTAAGCGGCATTCTAGAACTTTTTGACTATGATGCCGTCGTCCAAGAACCGTTTAGCAACATAGCTGGGGGATTAAAGGGCAAGTCGTCGATAGAGCCGTTTCTGAAGGTCGCAATGATGGCTAACAGCAACTTTCAGCGCACGATCAAGTTTGAAAAATCAACCAAGCCCAACAAGATCGCTGCGTTAGTGACTTTTGAAAGGGGAGATAAGGTGAAGGGCAGGTTTACATTTGAATTTGAAGACGAACCGGCTGGCGGGAAAAAGATCAAATTGCTGCATATCGAATTCCTCTAAAGCTTCTTGTATTCAAAGAACGCCAGATTGTCTGTGATCTCAAATCGCTCGATTTTACCAAACTCTTCAAGCAGGATCTTATAGGCACTGCCAAGTAGCTTCGAATATTTTTCATTGACATTGAATTGTACTATGAGAATGTCGTTTTCACCATTCTTGTTTTTTTCAACGGTGTAGCCGTTGGCACTTACGAACGCCTTTATGAGGGTGATGTACGCTTCAAGGCTGGGCTTTCCGTGCATGAGGATGGCTGCTTCGCGATATCTGCTTGCAATCTTTTCCACATACTCCTGCAACTCTTCGTCAGGCGAAT
>JBFLWZ010000091.1:0-8083 GCA_040757615.1 Thermoproteota archaeon
TCATTTCAAATACACTTCCAAAACCGCTTGAAGTGTGAGCGAGCGGCTATAAAATATCATAATTAATAATTTTAAAGAGTTTATGTGGTTTAGGTGTGGTGCTTAGAACGCCACCGAAACTTTCTAAAATCATGGCGTTATTGCAGAATAGAATGTCTCGGCCATCCAACATATGCAAGTGCAACCATGGCCTGAGAGCCCATTATCTTGATCCAAAATCAGACAAGTTGCCCTGTGGGATCTGCGCCTGCAAGAACTATTCGCATTAGCACACAAAAGAGTCAGAACTTATCCGCATTTTGGCTCGCCCACATATTTACAGCGGACTATGGCTAATCCTGAAAGCTAGAGAGGTTATAGAAACTAGTACCGTTTGATTCATAAATAATGGTTGTTTCAGTTGTGGCTGCATAAATAAACTTGGGTATGGTTGGTAGATCGCTTGCGACATTTTCAGGCAAGCCAGCAGAATATTGCACTCATCTTCCAGACATAGCTGCAAAATTCCTGGATGCTACGTCAAGTTATGCCATTCAAGGACTGAATCCCGGTGGAATCTACAAGGGCATATGGGCTAGGGATGCATCGTTTATCATCCAAGACTGGTTCTTATCAGGAAAAGATCTGCGCATTCTGATGGACGAGGTAGTGAATATTTGGTCGCACCAGATAGCAACTAAAGGCGGCATTCCAGCGACCAAACAGGGAAAAAAGGTTGTCTATGGAAGGGGATCACCCAAGCTGGGTTACAAAATGACTGACTCGGCTGTCTTGGTGCCAAATCACTCGTTTAATGGCGCTCTTCCGACTACAATCTTTGATAATTTTGCCGAAGTGTACGGCGAAAAGCCAGACATTGATTCTACTGCGCTGATGATTTCCGCAACGTCGTCGATATTGACAGCGACCATTGAAAAAGCAATGGTTTCTTCCACTAAAGCACAAAATATAGTAGCTGCACAGGATGACAATGGCGATGTTTCTTATCCGAATCTTCTCAGAGTCATTGATAGCTTGGTCCCTCGGTTGCTTGAGGGCATAGAATACCTCAAATGTCAGGATATTGATGACGATGGCCTGCTAGAGCAAGGATACAATGAAGACTGGATGGATACTGCACTGCGTGCTGGAAGAATTGTCTACAGTCAAGCATGCTGGCTATTGGCTCTAAGAGGACTTTGCTCGCTGCTATCTCTCCTTGGATACTCTATGTTGGCAGAAAAGATGCTTGGACTAGCAAAGCAAACAATTCATGCTGTTGAAGAGAAAATGTGGTCAGAAAAAGATGGCTGCTATGTCGATTTGCTGCACCCCTCTGAAAATTACAGAACTATACTAACTCAGGATGCCAGCCTCTATCTAGTTGCGCTGTCTGAATATCTGGCTGATCATATAGATGATAGTCAGAGTATGTGGGGCCGCTCTGTGTTTGAGGGGATTTCACAAGAGCAGATACACTGCAGGACTCAAAGGACTCTCGATACCTTCCGCAGCAAGATATGGGCAAAAAGTGAATTTGAATGGCCCTTGGTGACATCACATGCACTGGCAAAATCCGGTCCACGGGTCTTGGACAAGCATGAATACCACAACCACGCATTCTGGCCTTGGATAACGGGGATAGAAATGCTCGCTAGGTCTAGGTTTGGCAGATTAAGCGAGTGCCTATTGCTTCTTTCTACAGTTGCATCTGAGGATGGGCCAAAAGAATATTCCCTCTACGAGTGGGTTGACCCAAATACGCTGGTTGGAAAGGGAGCTGTGCCTTTTAGAACAGGAATATCTTCAATCCGACTGGCCATTGCAGACATTGCAATGCAGCAAAGTGGCAGAAAATAAAGGCATGGGTCTACCGTAAATTCAATAGTTCTTTGGCACCAGCTTGCATTTCAAAAAGAAAGTATGAGTTGGGCGAATTATGGACCCGCAGATGTGCTATTCTGCGTTGTCTGGTTGCCTGGCATTTGTTGCTGCGGTATATTGAATAGCTGTTCCATCACTTGTTCCGGAGCTGCAGTCGGATTCAACGTAAATGTCTGGTTCTGTCCTGTGGTTGAAGTAAATTGAAATGTTGTCACGTTGTAGGGCACGTCAGTTCTGGCAATGATTGTTGAAATTGCCTGGCCGGTTACGCCAGTGATTGTCTGGTTCTGTATATGTGAGAGGTCTAACGAGGGAGCTTCTCTTTCACCAGTCGTCACAGTAATGTTTTGAAGTCTTGACATCAATTCGCTATCAACCGTCTTTGTTACTGTCACGACCTTTATGGTCGTCATCTGAAGAGGTATCACCGTCCTGTTCATGGTCAAGGTGGTTGCATTGCCTTCACTCACGAAAACGGTCTGATTGCTTGGCGGCGCAGACCCTGCAGTTACATTTTGGCCGGGAGCCTGGGTTCCTGTAGCATTTTGCTGCGCAAAGGATTGCCTTGGCATTTCCTGAGCAATTGCTGTAATAACTAGCATTTTAGCAATCATGACAATAGCTATCGTTCTTGATGGATGAAAACTCATCCGAATACTTCGTTGGAAATTGCTCTTAATGATTGTCCTTGATTATTTGGATTAGCGAACACAAAATAGTGTTACTCATGATACTTCAAAAGATGCAGCACTTGATTAGAGATATGTATCAATAGCTGCTACCACAGCGCGAATACAAGCTATACTTTGGATCAAACTGTTTCACGTTGGTTCTAAAATACAGATGTCCAACTCTTGCCTCTGCGGTGAACATGGTGTTAATAGAAATATTGGCCATTGCAAGATACTGGCTCAACCCAGTAATGACCTCGTTCGGATTACATCTGTCCAAGCTTTTCAGAAAGTTAATCTGGATGTAAAGCTTGGCAACAAACAATTTTTTGCTAATACCTGTTGAGCTGGATCAAGTTTGTATATTTGTACATGCAAGATAAAGGTTAGAACGCTTGAATGAACAACGTGCAAAGAATGATTATTTTTTCTATCGTGCTGCTGGTAGCATTGTCGATTCCTTCTCAGCTCCTTCATGAACTTGGACATGCAGCTGTCTGTTCTAGCTCGGGGCTTGACTATTATCTGAGGATAAATTTCGCCATGTCCAGCGTTGTGTGCAGTGGCGTTCCTAGCAATTTGTTCTGGTATTATGCCAGCGGCGGCGTCATCGCAGGCATAGCATTTTTCTCTCTAGGTTTCATGCCGTTTCAAGCAATCAAGATAGCGGGCTGGTCAATTGCGGTTCCAAATGCACTCGCCGGACTTCTTGAGGGATTTTTTCATGACGTGTATTTTTCACTTGAAGGATATATCGCGATCCAGATATTTGCAGCGATGATCTTTATCTGTTTACTGTACAGATTCGGCTTGCAGAGGGTGGAACAAGCTAAAGCAGCAACCTAGCTATTGGTTGGAGATCTGGGCGGCTTTGTGTGTTTTCTCCGGCGACCTAGGTCCTTTCTTCTTTATGTGACTGTATATTGGCAGGAAATGATAGACGACTGTAGTAAGGATTGCCAACACCAAAAGCTTTACGTGCTCTGCACCCTATTTAGAATGAGCCATTGACGGTATTCCTCAGCTATGCCTCTGGCGACGGGCGGTACGTAGAGCATTTTGCGAAGGCTTTGAGCAGGCTTGACGGGGCCGAACCGTTTATCCCAACACACGACTTGGCTCTAAGCGAAAGAATCAGAAAGGAGATAGACAGGTGCGGATGCGTGGTCGCCATAATGACTGCCCGTTCAAATGACGGCTGGCAGGATCAAGAGATAGGATATGCAATTGCAAGAAAAAAGCACATTATTCCAATCAAAGAGGAAAGCGTGGCGCTCAGGGGATTCCTGCAGGGCGGCGGCTACATAGTGTTGCGGCCGGATGACTTGGATTTCAACACGTACGAGCTATTCTCAAGGATCGGCGACGTCTTTCGCGGCCTGCAGGTGAAGGTGCGGTGCGGGTCATGCAACCACCGCTTCCAGATCCTTGTCCCCAATCAAAAGTCGATAAACAATGCCATCAAGAACAGCCTGGTGTTTTCAGCTGACTGCCCCAAGTGCTATGGAAAGGTCGGAATAGAGCCAAAGACGTTGACGTGTGTTGAGATGCGGCCCGACCTCAAATACAAACCTACAGAGTTTGGGTTTGGATACTACTAATCTTGTAGGTTGGGAAGGGAAGATTGGTTGATGAATTGTGGACAATCATTAAAAACAATATTTTCGCATGATTGGCGCAAAGATTGAGAGAAAACACTCATAGCTTTTGCATCGTGGAGGAGTCGGACGATAGCAGGAGCACCTTTATCATCGAGACCGTCAGCCGGGCTATCTCCGATGGTCATGCTGTAATACTTGCTTCAGAATCGGACCCTCGCCAAACGATAGAAACGCTGGAGAAAAAGGGGTTTGATGCCACCCAGTACACTGATCGTGGCGTGCTGACGGTTCTGGACAATGCTTCTGCCTACTCGATTGCAGACACCCAGCTTGATGCTGGCAAGCTGCTCTATAGGTGGATTGCACTCATTTCAGACATCAAGGAAAAATCAGGGTGCCAAGGCATTGTAGTGATAGGCACACCAAAACTGTTTATCGATACAAACAATGTAGACAAGTTGATGATCTACGAGCGGCAGATAGGAAGAAGGTTAGACATGCCATTAGAGGCTGTGTGCTGCTACGACGCTGTCGCATTTTCAAAGCTTGGATTTACAAACATGATTCGTTTTCTGAATTACCATGAATACACGATCTATCAGGGCGGAGTGTATCTTCAATGGCAGCCAAGCATTATCCTGAGGATAATCGACAGGGCAATAGACGATGCGCTTGGTCCTGGCACATCAAGGCTGCTGCTAAAGACCCTGAAACTGATTTACAAAGTTGATAGCGACAGCATTGTGTCGCAGCCAGAGCTGTTTGAAGATATTCTGCGGAAAATATTCTGCAAGACCGCAAGCATTGTCCTAGATAAAATCCAGAAGGAGATAACCAAGGAACTTTTGTACTTGCGCAATTTACGGAATGGAGATCAACAGTAGATGGCATACAACCAGCTTCTTGATTTCATTGACAACCTCGACACTACCACCTACAGGCACATAGTCATGTTCTATGAAGAGCCCGAGTACGCCAAGCTTGTCCAGATGAGATTCATAAATGACGGTCTGGAAAGGGGAGAATGCTGCATCTATCTTGTCCACGACGAGCAGGACCTGCTTTTTACCAGCAGGGAAATGATCGCATACGGCATAGATATCGATAGCTATGGCAATAAGGGGTTGTTGCAATTTTATATTAACAGAGGCATAAAGGACCTAGAATCGTTCAAGTGTAGCATTAGTATGATCTATGAAGAGACTGCAAAGAAATTCATTAATCATCAGCCTTCCCGGCAGGCACTTCCTCCGATCAGAGGAATCGGCCTATCAATTCCGCATGCATTTCCTGAAGGAGATGGCGGTTTACAGAGAATGGCTGCAACAGTTGAGTTACAGATAGAGCGTTTTTTCAATGAAGAGATGATTCGTTCGTTCACCGGAGTGTGGATGTGCCCATACCAGCTGGATGACATTGATGCACAGATGGATAAAAAATGGATGGAAGATGTGCTTAACAGCCACGACGCGGTCCTGTTTATGCCCAAGCTGTCAAACGGCGTCGCCCTTGACCTTAGAAAAACTCTATAGACCACTAGGTTAACGGCTGATCTGCCTACCCAATTTCAAAGATTACTTGTTTGTAGTCTTTCTTTTTTGCGACTGGAGAATCCTTTTTGCCTTTTCTAGCTCGCGCTTTCGTGAAGCAGGCAGGTTCCTGCCGGCACGGTTGATGAAATACTGTATCATGCGTATGCCAGAACCTATTCCTTTAGGACTTACCTTCTTTGAGGCCATGTGCCGGGCAATTGTTTCTGCCTTCTTGGTGAATATGCCCTTCTCTGGAAAAGTTGACACGGTGGCAACTTTTCTTACCCATCTCTTGCGAGATTTTCTGGACGCTGGCATGTTGACAATATTGCGAAACAAAATATTAAAACCAAGACGGATTGGGCACTAGCATTCACTAATTATTATTTTTAATAGCAATGGACAGATTTCTTGTGTCTTCTAAGATCCTTGTATGAGGTAAAAAGTTCGGTGCACTTGTTACACTTCCACCTCATATCTTTTGAAAGCGGACCGTTAACAAAATTAACCTTGTATTTTATTTTTGGAATATCTGTCCTTGGCATAACTGCAATAGCAGAAATCGGTTCCGTTGTATATCAGCAAGCTCCCACTTGTCGAGAGTCTTTATAGAAACAGGTTCTCTATCAGAGGAAAATGATTTCATTCATCGGAACGATGGTCTCCAGAGCATACAATCAGATTCAGAAATGAGAATAGTCATTCCCTTGATATTTGACATTCCAAAAGTCGGAATCATCCAAGCTCTTGAGAAGCTATTCTATCTAATGGACACGAGAGTCGCATAACTGACTATGAATCTGAATTCTATTTACGACCTAAGGATCACCAATATTCTTTTGGCTGCTTGTGACAGATTTTTGTATTATGATTCTAGGAGCACTAATAACAAGTTGAGTGAATGCAGAGATATATTTTGGAACTAGAGTATCTGCGATATATGGATTACTGAAGGGAATTGTAGGAATGGGAATGCCCACTGCATATATCGATGTATGAAAGCTTGCTAGCTGCGAGCGTGTTACAGTTAGCAAAACTTCGAATCTATGTGCTTGCAATAACATTGGGAACTGTAGTGACTCTGACATCAATAATTTTATCACAACAACAAGCACCGGAACAAGGCAAGACTACCTTTAAGGAAAATCGTGAATTGGCTGAAGAGGAAAATAACATGCGATATGCAAAGGGAGAGGTGCGGGTTGCGCTTACACTTCTAGATCCTGCAGGCAAGGCGGCATTAGCTACCCTTGATGCTAATACCACAAATAATACTGCAACCAAAATTAGTAGTAATATAACCAGCAATGATGCCGAGAAGAACAGCAGTGCTCCGTCCCAAGAGAACAAATCTGGCATTAGCATAGAGCGTCGACCTTTGATTTCTGCATCATGCGGACAGGTCTTGACAGAAAATGCCATTTTATCTAATGATCTTGAATGCCCCGGAACTGGGTTGATTGTAAAGCAGGATGGAATCACTATTCAGCTAAACAGTCATAGATTATCATTGACCAATAGCAGTGTCAGTGCAACTAGGATACCAGAACTAGAAAATGTTGGAATATTGGTTGCAGACCGCAGGAACATTACCATAGTAGGACCTGGTATAATAACGGGCTTTGACAAAGCAATTGAATTTGCAGGCAGCAACTCGGGATATATATCAGATATTAAATTTCTAAAAAATAAAGTTGGCATCTTGATCAAAGCTTCTGATGAAATTACAATATATTCAACCTCTATTGAAGGAAATGCCGTAGGTATTGCGACTCAATCAAGCAAGAGGGGCAACATAGTTTTCAATCAGATCCTACAAAATGCACAGCAAGGAATTGTCGTTTTGGATTCTAATTATTTTACCTTAACTGGCAACAGCGTGTTTAACAATGGAGAGAATGGTGTATTTCTCGATGTACACAGCTCCAATAATACGCTGTCGTCTAACAATCTACTCAACCAGACCATAGACATAAACAATGCCGATGGAGTTCCGATCGATATTGCCGCAAACAAGTTTATTGAAAATACCTGCCGAAAGACTCTGCCCGACGGATTATGTTAAAGTTGCATGTAAAATGCCATAACAACTGCTGTGGCGTATCTGCGATCACCTGTCTTCTTTGCTCCTAGGTCTCATATATCGACTCGTATTCTCTTTTTCAATGGCAATGCCCTAGATTTTCTGTCCTCTAAAGTGATCTCAGTCACATCATCGTCTACATTGACTAGAATTACTTTGTCGGCAATGACTGTTATTGATAGAGGAACCCGGTTCCATTGATCTTGAAGCTAAGAAGGGGAATTGTTGGTGGTATTACTCCATGCTGTGATATTGTCCAGAATATTGTACGTTTTCACTTCAGACTGGCCACCAACCTCACATCAGACGAGTTGCCCGTATCTGGCCCGTTTT
>JBFLWZ010000092.1:0-8001 GCA_040757615.1 Thermoproteota archaeon
AAGCTAAAGGCGCTGGGCAGGGAAAAGCTGGCAGCCATCGTTCCTGCAACAAACGGCAAGGTGTCGCTGGTGAAAGGGTTGTTTGAAAACCTGATCGATGATCAACTGCAGGAATTTGCCGGTGAAAAGATCGCCGGCGCGAACACGGTAGTCCTTATTGCAAATGCAAGTAGCGAACATGCAAGCATCGTCTTTGCCAGAAACGAAAGCATGCAAGACATCGACTGCAACAGGATCTTCAAGCAGATCGCAGGCGCAGACGGCCGCGGCGGAGGCAGACCCCACTTTGTAACCGGAATCGTTGCAAAGGAAGCAATTACAAGAGTGATGAATGCTATCGCAAATGAGGTCATGCGCTAGCATTTTTGTTCCGATAATGCCACCATAAACGTTAAAATCTGGCAGAATGTTACTGTTTTTGGCTATAATTAGTTTGATAACTCCAAAAAAGGTCATGGTAGTGGACGATGAAGAAGATATAGTGGCCACCATCAAGATGGCCTTGCAAAGCCAAGGATACGAGGCAGGGTGCTTTACCAGCCCAGAGATGGCGATCAAAGAGATCAGACACAGGGGCGAGGAATATGCCTTGGTGATTTCAGACATCAGGATGCCAACTATAACCGGCTTTGAGTTTGCCCGAGCCGTCAGAGAGACAAGCCCGGACATGCCAATCGTTTTCATGACCGCATTTAAGATCAACAAGTCCGAGTTTTTGCAAGTCTTCCCCTCGACTTTGGTTGTCGAGCTGATCACAAAGCCGTTTACGACAGCTCAGCTGATTGGCACGGTCAGGAAATACGTAGGCATCACAGAACAGCACTGACTGCTGGTAAGGTTAAATTAACCTCCCAGAGCATCTAGTCAAATTGGGCGACTTGCTTGAAGAACAGGACCTCGGGCACTGGCGGAGGACCCACTACTCCTCAGAGATAAGCCCCTCGATCGGAGATAGCGAAATAGTCGTCATGGGCTGGGTCTCTAGCGTACGAGACCACGGCAACATCCAGTTTATCATACTAAAGGACATGCATGGAGAGATCCAGATCACCGCAAAGAAGGGCGAGTGTAGCGACTCTCTTTTTGGCATGGCCAAGGAGGTCAAGGAGCACAGCTCGATTGGTGTGCGCGGCAAGATAAGGCCGCAAGAAAAGGCTCCGGGCGGCGTAGAGATAGTCCCTGCAGAGATCAGGGCGTTTTCAATAGCAAAAAAGGCTGCGCCTTTCATGACGCAGGGCAAGCAGTCTCCGGTCGGCATTGACACAAGGCTAGATCTTCGCGCAGTCGATCTGCGGCGCAACTATCTCGGATCGATATTCCGCATACGCCAGACCGTGCTCAACGCAGTCAGGGAGTTCCTTGCAAGGCAGAAGTTCATCGAAGTGAACACTCCCAAAATGATCGCCACCGCAACAGAGGGCGGTGCGGCGCTCTTTCCGATATTCTACTATGACAGGGAGGCATACCTTGCTCAGAGCCCCCAGCTTTACAAGGAGCAGTTGACTATGGCGTTTGAAAGCATCTTTGAGATTGGGCCTATCTTCAGGGCAGAGCCCTCGCGTACAAACCGCCACCTGTCGGAGGCGATATCAATAGACGTCGAGCGCGCGTTTGCAGACTATAACGACATGATGTCGTTACTAGAGCGCATGATTGTAAGCATCGTAGAAGTGATAAAGGAGAGGAATGCAAACGACCTGAAATTCCTTGACCTGCAGCTGCCAAAGGTAGAACTACCGTTTCCAAAGTATACTTACTCAGACCTTATCGACAAGTTGCAGGAGGCAGGTGAGCGCATCCAATGGGGCGACGACATTTCGCCGCAGGTGATGAAGAACCTGCAGGACGACCGCCTCAACAGCTTTTACTTTATCATTGATTGGCCGACCTCGACCAAGCCGTTCTATGTCAAGCCCGGCGCGGCAGACGGCGGTAGGGTGTGCGAGTCATTTGACCTGATGTTTGGCGCACTGGAAATGTCATCTGGAAGTACCAGAATCAACCGCAAGGACCAGCTGGTCGAACGCATGAAAAAGCAGGGGCTAAAGCCGGATGCGTTTGACTACCACCTAAGGGTGTTCGATTACGGCGTACCGCCCCACGCAGGCTTTGGTCTGGGGCTCGAGCGGCTCATGATGGCGCTTACCAAGGTCGAGAACATCCGCGACGCGACGCTTTATCCAAGGGACATCGATAGGCTGGCTCCATAATGGTGACCAAAGAGCAGGTAAAGCACCTCGGCTGGCTTGCAAGGATAGAGCTGTCAGATGTCGAGCTCGAGCGGTACACTTCCCAGATAGAGGGCATAATCAAGTACCTTGATACGCTTGACACGATACCACTACAGCAGGTCAAGCCCATCGCGGTAAAGAAAAAGTTTGAAGGGCTCCGGCCTGACGAATCGGAAAAATTCGAAGGCGACACGCTTGGCACGAAATACAGGAAGGACGGCTTTGTCAAGGGGCCGAGGATGACCTGAGTTGGCGCTCTATACTCTTGATTCCAGCCAAGTTGTCAGCGGAATAAAGAACAGGGAGTTTTCTGCCGAAGAATACGTCAGCCAGCTGCTAGAGAGGATAGAAAAGGTGGAGCCCAAGGTAAACGCTCTTGTGACAATCAACAAAGCGGCAGTCGAACGGGCGCGCATCATTGACAAAAAGATCAGAGACGGCGATCAGGCCGGCCCCCTTGCAGGAGTCGCCATCAGCGTCAAGGACAACATTTCAACAAAGGGCATCAGGACGACGTGCGCTTCCAAGATGCTTGATGACTATGTCCCGCCTTACGACGCGACTGTTGTCAGGCGCTTGCAGGAAGCCGGCGCGATAATAATCGGCAAAGCAAACCTAGACGAATTTGCGATGGGATCCACTACAGAGTTTAGCAGGCACGGTACTACCAGAAACCCATGGGACATTGGCAGGGTACCGGGCGGCTCGTCTGGCGGGAGCGCTGCCAGCGTGGCGGCTCTCGAATGTACGCTGTCGCTTGGCTCTGACACTGGCGGATCGGTAAGATGCCCTGCAAGCTTTTGCTCGGTTGTGGGTGTTAAACCAACCTATGGCCTAATAAGCAGGTACGGGCTAGTATCGTATGCAAACAGCCTGGAGCAAATAGGGCCGATAGGCAGAACAGTGTCGGATGTCGTTTCTTTGTTGAACGTGATCGCAGGTGCAGACGAAAACGACCATACTACTGCGGGTGGCAAGCCGGCGTATTCGCTTTCAGAAAGGAAGGATTTGCGCGTAGGCCTCGTCAGGGAGTTTATCGAAGGTGCAGACCCACAGATCAGCAGGATAATCCACAAGGCCGCAGACACTCTGGCTTCACAGGGATGCTCGTGTGAAGAGGCATCGCTTCCATCGGTGCAGTATGCCCTTGCATCATACTACACTATTGCAACCGCGGAGGCGAGCAGCAACCTTGCGCGCTATGACAACATCCGCTACGGCTTTGACATGAGCCCGGAGGGATACGAATGGAATAGCTACTTTGCCAAGGCGCGGAGCAATTTTGGAGACGAGGTAAAGAGGAGGATAATAGTCGGATCGTACGTGCTTTCGTCAGGCTATTACGGCAAATACTACATGAAGGCGCAGCAGGTGCGCGCGCTCTTGAAGTGTGAGCTCAAGTCCCTTTTCAAAAAGTACGACATCCTGATAGGGCCGACCATGCCGATACTGCCGTTCAAAATAGGTGAAAAGATAGATGACCCGTTAAAGATGTACCTTGTTGACATTGACACTGTTGTTGCAAACCTAACAGGGATGCCAGCGATGTCTGTGCCTGCCGGCTTTGCCGACGGCCTACCAGTTGGCCTGCAGATAATGGCAGACGAATTCCAGGAACAGACTATGCTTGATGCGGCTTACCTGTTTGAACAGGCTGCAAGAATGCAGAGGAGTCCGGATCTCTAATGGAAACAAAGATGGGGCTTGAAATCCACTGCCAGCTGACCGGAGCCAAGAGCAAGCTGTTCTGCAAATGCCTCTGCGACTATCGCGGAAAGGCTCCAAACGAAAACACGTGCCCCACGTGCGCTGGCCTTCCCGGTACCCTGCCATTGCTGAACCAAAAGGCAGTCGAGTTTGCAGGCATGATCTCACTTGCTCTTGGATGCAGGATCCCGGATGAAATCATGTTCTACAGGAAGAACTACTTTTACCCAGACCTACCCAAGAACTTTCAGCTGACGCAGTACAACGCGTACGGCATAACGAGCATCGGTGTGGACGGGAAACTGGAATACGGCGATGGCAAGAGTGCGAGGATAAGGCGCGTCCAGCTTGAGGAGGATCCAGGCAGGTTAGTCTACGAGGGAACCAGCATGGAGACAAGTGCCTACGCTCTTATCGACTACAACAGAGCAGGCGTTCCGCTTGTGGAAATAGTGACAGAGCCGGACTTTGCAGATCCAAAGGACGTCAGAGTGTTCCTTGACAAGATAACTTCGATAATAGAGCACCTTGGCGTGTGCGACACAAAGCTCGAAGGGTCCGTACGTTGCGACGCCAATGTTTCGGTAGGTGGTGGCAACAGGGTAGAGATCAAGAACGTCAGCTCATTTGCAGATGTCGAAAAGGCCGTACGCTACGAGATCACCCGGCAAAAGACAATGACATCACGCGACATCGAAGTCAAGTCCGAGACGCGCCACTGGGACGACGCTAGGAAGGTTACAAAGGAGTCTAGGACAAAAGAGGAAGAACATGACTACCGCTATTTCCCCGAGCCTGACATCCCGGCAATCATACTCGGCAGCGACTTTACTTCTTCGATAGCAAAATCGATGCCAGAGCTGCCCGACGCCCGCA
Source organism: Thermoproteota archaeon (assembly GCA_040757615.1). GTDB lineage: Archaea > Thermoproteota > Nitrososphaeria > Nitrososphaerales > Nitrososphaeraceae > Nitrososphaera. Next base: position 4,815 of record JBFLWZ010000092.1, read on the forward strand.
AGGAGCGGTTCATGTCAAAGCACGGGCTTTCTGCCCACGTCGCGCAGGTGCTCATTGACAACAAAGAGCTGGCTGACTTTTTCGAGTCGGCAATCAAGCTGCATGATTCTCCAAAAGAGATTGCCAACTGGGTCGTGACTGACCTTATGAGCTTTGTGGACGAGCGGCAGAAGGAGCAGGAGCGTTCGCTTTTTGCTGGGCTAAAGATAGGGCCCGAGCACATTGCTGATCTGGCAAAGCTAGTGGATCAGGGCGCGATAAACAGAGTGACTGCTAAGCAGATTCTGGGGCAAGTAGTGAGGACAAGCGAGATGCCCTCTGCCGTCGCCAAGAAGACTCAGGCGGCCAAGATAGACGACGCCGACGTGCTTGCAAAGGCGATCGAGTCAGTCTTTTCTGCAGAGCATGTGGCAGTCCAAGACGCAAAGCGCAATCCAAACGCTGCAAACTTTTTGCTGGGCAAGGTTATGCAAGCAACGAAAGGCAGGGCCGACCCCAAGGCAGCGCTTGAAATGATTCAGAAAAAGTTGAAGGAAGGCTAGTCGTCTTCCTCATCGTCGCTGTTCCTTCCTTGTACTCCGTTGTCGTTGCCCCGGCCGTTGTCACCATTGTCTACACATTCGTCAACTATGCGGTCGATCAGTCTTTGCAGCCTGTCGGTACTCCTGTCATTTCCGCCAAATATGTCCGCTATCAGATTCGAGATGGTGTTGTCAAGCCTGCGCCGGTCTTGCTCGTCAAAGCAGTCGTCGTTATTTAGAATCCGGGTGAGCCTGTTGATGATAGAGGTGTTCTGGTTGTTGGAATCGTCGTCTGATTCTACCTCGTAGTGCGCCGTGATCGTGGTGTCTTCTTCGAGCGTCACTGTCCTTTCCCTGTCGTCAGAGCCGTCGTCCCAGTGGTCAAATTCCCTGTCGCGGAAATCAGCCACGCTCACAGTGTAGGTAGAGCCCACTTCTCCCTCAAAGGTGAGCGGGGTGTACCCTTCCTCGAGCATGTTGCCGTCGCTGTCCTCGATTATTGTGTACATTCCCGTGATGGTGTCGCCTGATTGATCTTCCGACCTTATTGTAAGCTCGGCAGTCTCGGCATCTTCCCCTTCACCGGCTCCATCCTCTTCCTCCGGCACGCTTGCGGAGATCAGCCTGTATATCACGCCCTCGGTGAACGAAAGGACGTAGAGGTTGCCATCAGGGCCGGGCTTGATGTCAGTCACTCCTCCAAACCCGGTGCCAAAGACAGCTTGTTCGCTTTCTTCCGGCGTGTCTGCCACCGTATCTGCGAGCGCCCCTTCAAGCACCAGCGCGCTCCTGTTTTCGTTCAGATCAAAGCGGTAGATCGCTCCGTTGTTTATGTCTCCCACAAACATGTCGCCTTCGTATTCCTCTCCAAGACCGCTTGAATTGAGGAACGCCAGCGCAGTCGGGCCGACAGGCTCTGTCCATGAAAACGCGGGATCGCTGTAATGGCTGCGCGCGTTGAACAACACGAGGTCGCCGAGATCCGACTCGTTGGCCAAGCCCTGCACGTCGCGCCAGCCGCTGTTAAAGCCAGCATCAACCAAGTTTATCTCGTCGCCAGACGCCGGGCCGTTTTCCGTGTCCCACAACACGCCAGTTAGCGGATCAAAAGCCAAGCCAAAGCTATTCCTTATGCCGTATGCATAGTAGTACTTGCCAAAGACACCGGTCCCGATGACTGGCTCCGGGATCTCTCCGTTCTGGCCTATGCGCAACACCCCACTTGTTCCGTCGGCGGCAGTGCTATCTTCAAAGTTCTGCACCTGCGTCGTGTGGCCTTCTACGTCTCCGATTATGACATAAACGTTGCCGTCCGGCCCTATCGCGATTGGCCCGCCATTATAGCGAGGCCCGGGAAGCGCCGGCAGGTCAAGCAGCAGCTGCGGGTTGACTAGCTGGTCTCCCTGCAGCTCGTAGCGGTACAGCCTGTTGCCCGCAGGCTCTACCCCTTCCGAGTCGTCTCCGTCTTCCCCGCCGCCAGATTCAGTGAAATAGAGGAAGACGTATGTGGATCCGTTCACGCTTGAAACCGCGATGCCAAGCATTCCACGCTCATTTTCGTTTGCCACCGCCACGTCCAGCAGCGGCTCTGGCTGGAGCTCGCCGTCTTCTACGAGCCTGACGGTTCCATCGTTCTTTTCTAGCACCAGAATGCTGTCTTCGTCAAGAAAGGCCATTGTCGTCGGAAGAGTCATCCCGTCTGCCACCTGCTCCACCACGATATTTGGATCATCAACCGAGGGGCCGTCCGTAGTTTCGGCTTCCTGCGCTCCTGCAAAAATGTTGAAAGATGGGGGCATGGCGATCACAAGGATTGCCGCCAGCCCAATAGAGATAAGCGGACTATTCATTTGTAGTGCACGTCCCACTATTGTAATAATGGATTGTCGAGTGCGTCTCTGATAGAGATTTCTTTATTTCGGCTATAGGGCATTTTGCTCCATGCAGAGCGGGAGCTTGCCGTGCTTCTCCACGTACTCTTTTATCTGCTGCTTCTTTATGGTTACAAATTCTGAAGTCAGGATGTATTTGAAGCGCTTGGCCTTGCTCGTGCATGAGTCTGACAGTCGTTTCAAAAGCTCCTGCCGGATGTTGTCGCTTCCGCCGATGTACAGCGTCTTCATGCTTGCGTGCATCACGCAGACGCCGGGTAACTCGGGGACGACCTCGACGTTTGGCCTGTCAAAATCAAGCCACTGTGACCACTCACTGCTCATCAGTAGCAGCACCCTTGGCAAGCGAAAGCGACAGTGAATTGATGCAGTAGCGAAGGCCGGTCGGGTTCGGGCCGTCGTCAAACACGTGCCCTAGGTGCGCGCCACACTTGGCGCACATGGCTTCAGTCCTTACCATACCATAGCTGGAGTCCACCTCTTCCTTCACGCTGCCTTCCTTGACAGGCTTCCAGAAGCTTGGCCATCCTGTGCCCGAGTCGAACTTGGTCTCAGAGCTGAACAGGCTGCTGCCGCAGCAGGCGCACTTGTAGGTGCCCTTGTCCTTTGTCTTGTAGTACTTGCCGGAAAAAGGCGGCTCGGTGCCCTTGTTCCAGCATACCTCGTACTGCTCTGGCGTAAGGTGCTTCTTGTAGTCTGTCATGTACTATCCTCTGCGCGCCGCTTATTTTAGGCGTTGCCCTTGCTGTCCTCTGCCGACTTGGCCTTTGCAGC
>JBFLWZ010000093.1:0-7791 GCA_040757615.1 Thermoproteota archaeon
CTCGTGGTCGATGCCGTTTGACTGGAACGTTTCCAGAATTCAGGACACAAACATCTTCGTCCACGAGGAGGTCAAGATACCCAAGTCGCTCACAGGATTGGGCGACGCCGCTTCCTTTGCCGCCACTGTCAATGACAACCCGATATCCGGCAGGATGCTTGCAATAGATCCATATTCTTCGGAGGAAGACCTTACCCTGCACTATCTGGTCAACAAGAACGACATTGTAAACATGGCTGGACAGGTCCCTGACGGGTCTACTGAAATGATATTTACCCTTGCACCGGCAACCGGAGAAAATGCACAGACTACTGGAGAGATGCTCACTGACAGCGGGAATGTCAACGTCCTTGTTGAATGGACTCCGAGCCAGCTGAGCGCCGGGACCGACTCTTCATTAAAGCTCGCCTTCTCTGATGGCTTTACGGGGCAGAGGATAACCAGCGATGTAAACTACAACTTGCGAATATTTGATCGCAACGGCACACAGGTATACAGCCAATCGGATCTCGTGGCGCAAGGCGGAGTCGGAACCCATACAATAGACTTTCCAAACAATGAAGACTATCGTATGGAGGTAGAAATCACCGGAATTGTGACAGACGGCAACGGGGTAGATATGACTAGAAACGGCATCGCAAGGGGAATAGTGGTCGTGCCAGAATTTCCAACAGGCGCGCTGATCGCAGTCGCAGGCGTCATTGGCGCGGTGATTGTCGCCCAAAGGTTTGCAAGGAAGATGCCGGGCGTCTAATGAAGGCGTTCCACGACAAGCTGTCTGAAAAGCTCTACATGGAAATGCCGGACACCGCGTCCGCGTCGAACAAAGTTATGCTCCACATCGACCGGTTCGATGTCGGGCAGAGCTACGTCACTGCCAAGGTGGAAAACAGGTATGGAGACATCGTCAAGATAAACATCGAAGGAGGCAGGCTCGGAATAGAGCTTCAAGAGACGCTCTTCAAGACAAAGAGAAGGCAACCGCGCTTTGCCTACCTGATGACCACGATAAACGAAACTGGCAAGTTACTGGTGCGCAAGCTTCCCGTGATAGGCATCAAGGATTGGTTGCTGATATACGAAGACGATCTGTTCCTGCTTGCGGTAAAAGACGCCTATGACGAGCTGGACATTAGAATAGTTGATTAAAGTAGTCTGGCGAAGCGCAGTTTTTCTCACCTGCGCCCCGGCCAGACCGTTTGTTCCCCATCGGTTTGGTCGATGTAACGATACTCTGGCGCATTGACAATTTAAATGTGATGTTTCAACCTATGATGTCCAGAATCTTTGGTATGACACGCTCGTGATAGGTCGGCGCATCAAGCGAAATGCAGAGGTACCTGTCTTGCGTGGCAGTAAGGGGCACGGACACGAGGGTCACCTTGTCAAATTCAGTCATCTGGAAACGGATCTGGCCTAGATCCGACTCGAACCTTTTGTTGATTGCTAGGGCCTGGTACGCGCTGTAAAACGAAGTGGCCTTTGTGTCACTCTCTGAATTGGCCTTGATCAGCGGAGACGGAATGTCGGAGCGGTACCTGCCTATCAGGAGCTTGCCTTCGCTGTTTATCACGCCAGCAAACCTAACAGTCTTGTCGGCACTCAGGACAGCATCGCACAGCTTTTGAAGAAAGTCCCGCTCTTCCTGCCCCATCCTTATGCTCTTGGTAATGTTATCGGAATATAAAACATACTGCAATCCATGCAGCTACAATTCTCTATCTGCGATATTATGCATTGTAATGCATGGAAGGAAAGAGAACTACCAGCCTCCCGCTGTATGCCCAAAGTGTGATATGACAACGAAATTTGACGGCCCGTACGAGTGCCAGCAGATATTGTGGTAGCGACCTCTGGAAGAATCTCAGCTAGTCTGCTCAAATAAATTGATATGTGTAGGTCAAATTTCCCTAGAAATACCTTTAAATGACTAGTAGCTCTACGAATGCCAGTAATGCCAGTAGTAGGTATCGACGATCTGGCTATCTATGTACCTAAACTTTACCTCGACTACAAGGATTTTGCGGAAGCAAGAGGCATTGACCCGCAAAAGCTCGAGTATGGTATAGGCATCAAAAAGATGGCCATTGCCGACACTAATCAGGATCCTGCCTGCATGGCCGCAAACGCATGCCTGAAGCTGATGCAGAAGAACCACCTTCATCCTGCAGATGTTGGCAGGCTCTATGTCGCCACCGAGTCGTCGCTGGACGAGTCAAAGGCGATGAACTCTTTTGTTATCGGAATGCTTGAGCAGATTTACGGCGAAGGCTCGTTTGAGCACGCCGGCGGAATAGAATGCAAGTTTGCGTGCGTCAGCGGATCCTATGCGCTGTATGACAATGCAAACTGGATAAGGGCAGAAGAAAACAATGGCAAGGCCGCGATTGTCATTGTAAGCGACATTGCGAAATATGACATGGGTTCCACTGGCGAATACACGCAGGGGGCCGGCGCAGTCGCACTCTTGATCAAGGAAAACCCGCGCCTGATGGCGTTTGACCAAAAGGTCGCTTCTACAACCATCAAGAACGAATACGACTTTTACCGCCCGTTTGGCAAGGAAACACCGCTTGTCAACGGCAGCTATTCAAACCTGCTATACCTGATATCTGTCCGGAAGGCCTTTGACGCCTACAAGGAAAAGGCGATCAAGTCTGGATTGATCAAGCTAAAGGACGGAGAGTCCATAACCGACCACATCGACTTTTTCGCGGTGCACCTTCCATACAGAAAGATGGGCGAAAAGGCGCTGGCATACTTGTTAAGACACGAATGGCGCCACCTTCCGCGCTGGACACATGTCATAAAAGAGATCGGTATGCCCGAGCCGCAGCCAAAAGACCCGCGCGGCACGATCGAATCGATCCTTGCAGACACTGCGTTCATGAAGGCTGACGAGCAGTTCAGGCGCGCATTCATGCAAACGTCTTTCTACAATGAAGTTTACGAGAAAAAGATGGCTACGTCACTTGAAGCGTCGGCCATAATCGGCAACCTCTACACCGCCTCGATGTACATGGGCCTCCGAAGCCTGCTGGAATTTGAGTTCAAGAAGGGCACCGACCTCGCAGGCAAGAGGATCGGATTTGGATCGTATGGCAGCGGAAGCAGTGCCATGGTGTTCAGCGGCATAATCCAACCAGAATACAAGCAGGTCGTGAGCAAAATGGACCTAGACGAGGAAATTGGACCTCGCCAAAAGCTGTCGATGGAAGAATACGAAAGACTACACCGCAATGAGCGTGCGTTTACCGACTCTGTCGTGAGAGCTCATAAGGAATTCGTGCTGGTAAAGCTAGGTGGAACCACCGCAGACAAGGCAGGATTCAGAGAATACAACTACGTAAGTTAGATTCAACCCATAGGCAGCTCTGAAATCTTGCTGTGGCCAAACATCTCTAGGTGACTCTGCGCATCTTGTGCAAGCAGAAACTTGGTCTCACACTGTCGGCAGAAATAGATTATTTCTGCGATGTCCTCTGTCAGCGCCATGCCTCCGATTGGCCATGATGGTATAATTGCTGCCGGGTACTATTTTCTGTAGATTGGCTCAGCTGACTATCTTGAACTCTATTTCCTTTTGCTTGAGGAATTCCACAAGCTTGTGGGCGTGCTTTTCATCCTCCATTTCAAGGCTCAGGTAGACGCCTGCGGTGCCTGCAGGGATATGCGAGCTGAGCCTGTCGTGTTCTACTTCGACGATGTTGATGCTCAGCTCGGCAATGCTGTCAACAACGCTCTTGAGCGCGCCGGGCTTGTCCGGCAGCAGGATAAAGATCTTTAACATCCTGCCCATCTGCATCAGGCCCTTTGCCACTACCTGCCCAAGCAGGTACATGTCAACGTTGCCGCCAGACAGGATCGTGACTACATTATCCTTCTTGCCCGCGTGGCCACCGTTTGAGAGCAAATATGCGAGGCTCGCCGCCCCGGCCGGCTCGACCACCAGCTTGGCGCGCTCCATGAGGAGGAACATTGTCTTGACTATCGATACGTCGTCAACCAGCACGACATCGTCCAGATACTTGCCTGCAACTTCAAAAGTAAGCTTGCCCGGCTGCTTTACCGCGATGCCGTCTGCGATGCTGTAGCCTTTTTTAGTGGACTGGAGCGAACCCTTGGCCATGGACTCCTTCATCGCCGGAAATGCCTTTGATTCTACTCCGATTACCTTGACGTTTGGCTTTTTAGACTTGACCGCAATCGCAACGCCGGCTGCAAGCCCCCCGCCCCCGACGGGCAGGTAAATCTTGTCAACGTCAGATAGGTCTTCCAGTATCTCAAGCCCGATAGTGCCCTGCCCTGCGATGACATCCGGATCGTCAAAAGCATGAATTATTGTCCTCTCTTCTTTTCTTGCTATCTCTTGCGTAGCCTCCCACGCCTCGTCATAGTTTGCGCCGCGCCTTACCACCGTCGCGCCGTACGACCGGGTCGCCGCGACCTTGGCCGGCGATGCGTTCTGCGGCATGACGATCGTGCACGGGATCTTTTTTATCGCAGCGGCATAGGCCACGCCCTGCGCGTGGTTGCCTGCAGAAGCAGCAATGACGCCATGACTTGCCTGCTTGTCTGATAGCTTGCTTACCCTGACAAATGCGCCGCGCGCCTTGAAAGAGCCTGTCACCTGAAGGCATTCCAACTTCATGAACAGGTTTGTGCCGGCGAGCTTGGAAAACGTTCTGGAACTCTGGAGCGGCGTCTTTCTGACAGTCCCGGCCAGCAGCTCCTTGGCCTTGAGGATGTCCTCAATCTTTGGCATCTGCTGCCTCTTGTCGGGATTCCACACGCTGTCAGCATTCATGAATATGCATCAGCAGTTGACGCCTTAATTATAATTTGTGCCAGTCTTTCAAAAAAGATTGGATGAAAAATAATAAGAAGGCCCTATGGAGGGCAGCCTTCCATCTTTTGTATCCAGTAGCCGTTCTGCTTGATTGCCTTCTCTACAAAAGGCGGTGCTTCCTGTATGTGGCAAAACTGGCACTCTTCTGACGTCATCTTTTGCCCGCTCTGGCCGGCCATTGCAAGGTACTGCTTGCCATATTCAATCGCCTTGTCATGGGGGGTGCTTGCTTCGACTACGACGTCAAAGTGCATTATCTTGCCGTCCTTTTTTGTTACGTATGTGTCATAGACTGCGCATTCCATTTTACGATAAATCTGCTTTTATGGTATTTATTCTATTTCCTTTTTCTCAGCCTGTGCAATAAGACCTTTCTCATGATGGAGTCATAGTTTAAATCGGATTCACGTGATGATCCTGGCATGTTCCGCCGACCCTCGCTTGTCAATTCAAAGGCAAAGGATTTCCCGAAAGGCTTTGTCTGGCTCAACACCGACAGGCCGCTGTCACTTGTAGACCTAAAGGGTCATGTTGTGGTTCTCGATTTCTGGACCTATTGTTGCATCAACTGCATGCACACTCTGCCCGATCTGGAATGGATCGAGAAAAAGTACCACGGCAAGCCCGTAGTGGTCATAGGCGTCCACTCTGCCAAGTTCAACAACGAGCAGGAGGTGGAAAATATCCGAGAAGCGATTGGCAGGTACGAAATCAGTCACCCAGTCATAGCGGACAGGAACATGGAAATCTGGCAGTCGTACGGCGTGAGCGGCTGGCCGACCCTTGTGGTAATTGATCCAAAAGGCAACGTCGTCTACCAGCAGTCTGGCGAGGGTCAGCGAGAGAACCTCGACGATGTGATTTCCATACTGCTTGAACGAAACAAGGAAATGTTGGCAAAAGAACCACTTGCGATAAAAAGGCCTGCTACTGTCCCTTCTAGGACTCTGTCGTATCCGGGCAAGCTGTCGCTTTCTCCAGATGGCAGGATGCTTGCCGTCAGCGACTCGAACCACAACCGCATCCTTGTTATCGGTGCCGATAGCGGCAAAATAATCCATAAGGTAGGAGGCAGAACAAAGGACCTCCTCGACGGCAATTTCGAGCAGGCGCGCTTTTTCCGGCCACAGGGAGTGCTATGGGTGGATGACAAGATCTATGTTGCCGACACCGAGAACCATGCCTTGAGGGAGATCGACCTAAAGTCAAGGGCGGTCAGGACGCTTGCAGGCAACGGCAGGCAGGGATACTGGATCCAGTCGCCGCAAGATGGTAAGGCGACGCAATTGAGCTCGCCCTGGGATCTCGCGCACGACAGCGGCTATATTTTTATCGCGATGGCCGGCCTGCACCAGATATGGGCATATCACATAGAGACCGGCAAGATAGGTCCGTTTGCAGGCAGCGGCTATGAAAACATTGTCGACGGCTCGCTTGCAGAGGCCCAGTTTGCGCAGCCAAGCGGCCTGTCAATATTTGGAAATTACCTTTTTGTTGCAGACAGCGAAGTTTCAGCGGTGAGGAGGATAGATCTCAGCCACAAGGTGGTCCAGACGGCGGTAGGAGAAGGGCTGTTTATTTTCGGCCACAGGGACGGACCGCTTGACTCTGCTAGGTTCCAGCACCCTCTCGGGATCACCTGCGAGGGCAACAGGATCTATGTCGCAGACACGTACAACCACGCGATAAGGCTGATCGATCTTGTAGATCAAAATGTGTCGACGCTTGTAGGCAAACCGGAGATGAAAGCAATGTGCAACATCTACGACCCATCATGCGATACCCTTGGTCTATACGAGCCAAGCGACGTTGAAGTCCGCGACAACATGCTCTACATCGCCGATACCAACAATCACCTGATCAGGATCTACGACCTCGAAAAGAAGGTTCTCAGGACCCTGACTGTTAGAGAATAGGCTGGACATTCCTATAGTATTTCATATAGACCATGGAAAAGCCGGCGCCCATCGAAAACAGCGCGATGCCTATCCCGGCATTAAGGATCATATCCTGTAGGCTGTCCTGCATCTTGCCCCTGATCGATTCGGCATACGCTTGCATCACCTGATCGCTGCTGAAGCATCCGGGGCATGCCATGACTTCCTTGCCAATTGCGTCGTCTTCGGCAGAGTCGGAGTAGTGCATCCCGGCCCTTGCAAGGAATCCGCTTCCTACCGTAAGGAATACGATAGAAGCTATCAGGAATATGTGCGTAGAATGAGAGCATGAGGTGGTATATTTAACCACTTGAGTGTAGCTTTGGGTCTCTCGTGAACCTATATGATGGTCCTGGCCGCCTCACCTGATCTTGGAGCTCAGTTTCTTTATCTGAAACGACACTCCTTGGTCGTACAGACCCTTTGAAATGCTCCCCCCCCCAAGCCCTCTTCAACGGCTTCTATCCTAGCCTCGTCCTCGACGATGTCCATTGGCACGTCGATTTCTATCTCTATTTCAAGGACCATCCTTTTAGTTTGAACCATTCCCTTGATCGGTAACGGGCTGAGATAGTATTTTTGCCTTACATCGATCGAAAGTCTTTATTGCGGGGGTTTCCCTATCTAGGTGGATGTACCCCAGCGACATTTTCTCAAGGATGTACGCCGGCGAAGACAGCGAAATCGAGCTGCCAAAAAAAGAGGAAGCGCCGTCTGAAGTAGATGATCTGCTCCAGACGAACATCTTTAATGTGATGCTCAACCGCCGGTCTCAACGCAAGTTCGAGGACAGACAAGTAGAGGACTGGAAGCTCGAAATGATATTTGCAGCTGCAGACACGGCCCCAACCGCCGGCGGCTTTCAAGGTTTTGAAATCTATCATATAAAGAACCCTGACGTCAAGGCAAAGCTCGTAGAAGCTGCGAACAACCAGCCTTATGTGAACGCGCCGGTGCTGCTCGTATTCTGCATGGACCCGTCAAGGGTCAAGATGAATTTCCCAC
>JBFLWZ010000094.1:0-7732 GCA_040757615.1 Thermoproteota archaeon
TCATGAACGCAGAGCCGGACACGGTTGACAATATGTACTGCTCCCTGAAGTTGCGCAGGTACTGCACCTGGGGGGTGAGCTCTGATCCAAATGCTGCTGTAGCTATAAGGCAGCCGGATGGCTGCTGATCTGGTTGCTGCTGCCCGCCGTCAGTCTGGTTTTGTGTCTGGTTGCCGCCGGTGATTGTCGTTGCAAGGATGGTATTTTCAGTGATATCCGGGCGCAGTGCGTCGTTGCTGCTTGCAAATACGCGTAGCTGGCTTGGACCCGCTGAGAGCATGGATGTCTCTTCGCCCGATATGTTGATAAGGAACTCGCCTGCGCTGCCAGAAGGTTCGGCGCTGCCCTTGATTGCAATCTTGCCGTCCTTGTCAAAAATGAAATAGTCCACTGTTGCGTTGCTGCTTGGCTGGCCGTCAACCTGCACACTGACGGTCATGGAAGCCGGCTGCCCTATTGTTATCGGCCCTGCATTGACTGACACAATGTCTGCCAGCTTGGGCGTTTCGTATTCTGCAAAGTGGCCCACTTCAAACGGGTACGAGCCGTCCCTGAACGCCTTGATTGTGATGACCTTGCCTGCCACGTTATAGCTATCAAGATAGAACGCGCCGTTGCTGATTACCGCGTTGCGGTGATCCTCGATCCAAGCGATGCTTGCATCATAGCGCCTCACAGCGTCCTCCGCGCTCACGATGCCCTGCAATGCAGGTGGGACATAGTTTTCGTTTTTCATCTTTTGCAGCTCTGCCTTGATAGCGTTCGCGTGCTCGGGCAGTATGGGGTCAAGCCACTTGGCGTCCTTTGCAGTAGCCTGGCTGCGCGAATAGGCGAACTCGCCGGACTTTACCAGCCTTTCAGTCGCAGCAGTTATCTCCCATGGCTCTGAAGCCCAGATTGCAGCCGAGTCTGCGATCTCGTTTTCGTCATAGTGCCACTGGTCGACGTAGGATTCGACCATGTCCGGCGCGGTGAACCTGACTCCCTTCAGAAGCGGAATTGCTGCCTGTGCCTGCGACGTGTATTCGGGATCGACTGTCGGGTCGTCCGGGCCGGAATCGGTGCCCCATTCAAACAAAAAGTATTGGACATACATCAGATCGGATCTATCCATCGGGATGCCGTGGTGCCAGTTTGAATATAACAGCCTGAATGTGACCTTGCTAATTGCCTGGTTTCCTTCGGCCTGCTTCCATTCCTGCGTGGCTGGATCCCACAAGAGTGCATCCGGCGCAACTGCGAGCCTGCCTGTCGGCCCCTCTGTTTCTACAGAGGTCCATTCTGCCCTCTGCGGTATTATCTCGCCTGTGTACGGATGCCTGAAGGTAGCCGTGTCTACCAGTGAGTAGTAGATGTCTCTGCTGTAGACGTCGCTCAGACCGCCTATGCCGTTCCACGATCCTTGGTGGATGAACTTTACGCCTACCCTGAGCGAATTGCCGTCAGGAGGCCGGGCGTTGAGCAGCGAATACTTGCTCGTTATCCCGGCCCCAAAGTCATTGACCAGACCTTGAACATTGGAAGACGCTGCAAACGGATCGGTCTTTTGCGCAACAAAAATCCTGACTGATTCCTGTATTCCTGCCTGCACTGCCTGCCTTACTAGGTCATTCCTTTCATTCTCCGAGGTAAAGTTGAAGAAGAATATCCTCTGGGTGATCTCGTCCAGTGTGGAATTCTGGTAGTTCCAGAACGCAGGGTTTTGCGATCCCGGCATCCTGCCGTACCACGGGGCGTACATCTGGCCGACGGTGAGCGGGTTGTATTTTACGAAAACAGACGTTCCAGCGAACCCTTCTGTATAGATGTGCCACTGGAGGTCTGCGGGATCAGAGCCGTATACAACTGTGTTGGCCTTGTTCAGGTCGCCGTACTCTTTCTGGACTGTAAAGCCGACTTCTTCGAGCTTTGATGCGACAGACTCACCCATCGATTCCCTTGGCGCGTCGTCCTGCCTAATCATCATCTTGACGACAATTGGATTGCCGTTGTACATCCATTTGCCGTTCTCTTTAGTTGCGCCGGCACTGGTTAGCGCTTCGGTTATCATGCCATCTGCAAGTTGAGGATTGTACCTGAACCCAAATGACTCGACAAGGTCTATCACGAGAAGATATTCAGGAGAATAGACGCCAAATGGGTCAACCATGGGGCTGCCATAGCCTTTGAGGATTTCGTCAACTACGAAATCGCGGTCCACCAAGTAGTTGAGCGCGTACCTGATTTCGCGGAACTGGAACGGGTTAAGGACGCTATCGTCCGCCGCAGGCGCGGGGTTGACAAAGAGCCCCATCGAGCCTGCAGTCCTGTCATAGACGTTCAGCCGCTGGTCGTTCTTGGCGTCGTCTGCAGCTTCAAGGGGGATCTTGAAATAATACATGTCGAGTGCGCCTGACCTGACCTCTTGCAGCGCGAGGTCTTCGCTCTGGCGCTCGATAAACTGCACCTGATCAACATATGGGCCTTTTTCTCCAGCCTGGCTGAATGCAGGCATGGTGGACATGAGCAAAACGACGATTATCCCAGACGCAACTATTGGTGCTTTATGCACTGTTGAGTGTGTTCCATCTGGTGCTAATATATTTTTCAGTGAAGCTGGACGCCTCATACAGGCGGCTCTGGTATTGCCGAGATAAGGTCCTTGGTATACGGGTGGTAAGGATCGGAAAGTACTCTGTCTATGGGGCCCATCTCCACTATCTTGCCTGCCTTCATGACCGCAAGGTCGTCGCCTACATAGCGGGCGGTTGACAGGTCATGTGTTATGTAAATGTAAGATATATCAAATCTTTTCTTCAGATCATGCATTAGCTCCAGTATTTCGCCCCTTACTGACACATCTAGCATCGAGACGGGTTCGTCTGCGACTATGAGCCGGGGCCGGAGAACAAGCGCTCTAGCTATTGCGACCCTTTGCCGCTGGCCGCCCGACAGCATGTGCGGCAGCCTGCCTGCGATCTCTTCTGGTTCTAGCCGGACTTCGCGGAGCGCTGCGTAGACCTTATCTATTTTTTGTGCTTTCGAACTTGCCTTATCGTGTATGTTGACCGGTTCCATTACAATATCCATTATCTTCATGCGCGGATTGAGCGATGAGTATGGGTCCTGATAGACCATGTGGACCTTGGTGCGAAAGTCCTTTAGCTGGCTGCCGGTGAAATGCGTGACGTCCTGACCTTCAAATATCACCGAGCCGCTGTCTGGGTCGGTCGCCCGCATGACCAACCTTGCGACCGTAGTCTTGCCGGATCCTGACTCGCCTGCGAGCACGAGCACCTTGCCTTTCTCCAGCACAAAGCTGACATCGTCTACCGCCCTGACAAAGTCTTCGCCGGGACTGCGCTGCAAGAGCTGGCGGAGACTTTTCTTGACCGGGAAATACTTTCGGAGGTTTCTGGTCTCAAGTAGCACAGTCAACTTGCAGCTGCAAGTTGTCGCGCTGGAGATATAAACAGTTAGCCACTATTCGCACGAAGTTAATATTGAGCACAATCGTCAGGTTTGCTGTGAGGCTGGCGGCGCTCTTTTCAGGGGGCAAGGACAGCACATTTGCAATATTCCGCGCACAGGAAATGAAACACCAGATCGCCTGCCTCATTACAATGCATCCCGTGGCAGACGACAGCATGCTTTTTCACTATCCAAACAGCTGGGTGACAAGACACCTTGCAGATGCGATGCAGATCCCTGCTGTGGAATTTGCGATAAGGGGCAAGTCAAAGGAGGACGAAATGAAGGCCCTGGAAGAAGCGATGGCACAGGCAAAGTCTCGCTATGGTATTCAGGGAGTCGTCTACGGCGGCATTGCAAGTAACTTCCAAAAGCGAGCATTTGAGGAAGCATGCAGCCGGCAGGGGCTTGCCGCAGTTGCACCGCTGTGGAACATCGAGCCTGTGAAATATATGAACGAACTTATTAGCCGCGGCTTCAAGATAATAATAGTCGGCGTCTCGGCCATGGGCCTTGACAAAGAGTGGCTAGGCAAGCAGCTCAGCAAAACATCTCTGGCCAAGCTGGCATCCTTATCCAAAAAGCACGGCTTTAACCTGACGTTTGAGGGGGGCGAGGCCGAAACTCTTGTGGTCGACTGCCCGCTTTACAGCAAAAAATTGAAGGTGAACGCGGCCAACACCCATTGGGATGGCCAGAGGGGAATATTTGAAATACTGGACGTGTCATTAGTAGAGAAGTAAATGTTTGATAACCTCCGCGAAGGTCTCAGGGGAGCACTGAAGAAAATAGTCGGGGCTTCTGACATCAACGAGGAGCTAATAGATTCGCTCTGCAAGGATGTCCAGCGTGCACTCTTGCAGTCGGATGTCAACGTGAGGCTGGTTCTTTCCATCACCCAGAACCTCAAGCAGAGGGCGCTGCAGGAGCAGCCTCCAAAGGGGCTTTCAAGGAAGGATCACATTGTCACTATTTTGTATGGCGAGCTTGCCAAGATGCTCGGCTATTCTGGTGAAGTCATACGGACGATAGACAAAGCAAAAGAAGACGAGCGGGCGCTTGCGACCTCGTTCTTTAACCCTGGCAAGCAGAATGTCGTTCTCATGCTCGGCATTCAAGGCAGCGGCAAGACCACCGTCACTGCCAAGCTGGCAAGGTGGCTCACAAAGCACGGCTATAGGGTCGGAGTCGTGGGGGCAGATACGTGGCGCCCTGGTGCGCTAACGCAACTTAAGATGAACTGCAGCAAGATCAATGTCGAGGTCTATGGCGAGGAGGAAAACAAGGACGCAGTCGCGATAGCAAGGAACGGGCTTGAGCATTTCAAGGATCAGAAACTTGATGTCGTGATAATCGACACTGCCGGAAGGCACAAGGAAGAAGAAGGCCTGCTGCAGGAAATGACCGACATGTACAAGGTTGCCACTCCTGATCTTGTGCTGCTTGTCATAGATGGCACCATTGGGCAGGGCGCGTTCAAACAGGCCGAAGCGTTCCACAAGGCAGCTCCTGTAGGGGGCATCGTGCTCACAAAGCTTGACGGCACGGCCAAAGGAGGCGGCGCGCTGGCGGCGTCTGCAGCGACAGGCGCAAAAGTGATGTTCATTGGCACCGGCGAGCGCATAGATGACTTGGAACAGTTCTCGCCGACAGGATTTGTTGGCAGGCTGCTTGGAATGGGCGACATCAAGGCTCTGTTGGAGATGGCAAGGGGCTTGGAGCTTCAGGCCGACGAAAACCAAGTAAAGCGCCTGATGAGTGGCAAGATGACGATAGAGGACTTTTACGCGCAGATGGAACAGGTGAGCAAGATGGGCTTTAGAAACGTGATAGAGAACTTGCCGGGGCTCTCTGGCATGGTCAAGGAGGACCAGTTGGATGCCATGCAGGTCAGGATGGAGAGATGGCGATTCATCATCCAGTCTATGACAAAAGAAGAAAAGAAGGACCCGGACATCATCAACGAGTCGAGGAGGAAGCGCATAGCAAGGGGCAGCGGCATGCCTGAAAGCGAGATCAAGGCGATGATCAAGCAGTACAACGACTCAAAGACGATGATGAAGCAGTCAAAAGGAAGGCAGATGCAGGGGCTCTTGAGGAGATTTGGTCTTGGCTGATGCCCGGGCCATCTTGCTAAAACAATACAAACTCTGCAAGCGATGTTCTGAAAGGCATGGCGGCACCGGAACAAAATCAGACCAGTGCTACATTTGTCGCGGTCTTTTGGATGATCTAGACGCAATTGCAGAAAAGATAGCTAACTCTGTAAAGAGCTACGAATTTGAGACTTTTCTCATCGGCGCGACGCTGCCGACCCAGATATACGAGCGTGAAGATGCTCTAAGGGCACGCCTGAAAATACGAGGCATGGAAAGCGCCAAGAGCCAGCTGACCCGCGAGCTCGGGATGCGGCTTGCCCGGATCTTGAAAAAAAGTGTAGAATACATGAGGCCTGATGTTATGATAAACCTGACGATAGATAAGGAAAATTGCGTAGACATCACAATCAAGTCCAGGCCGCTTGCGGTTGCCGGCAGATACGTAAAGAAAATCCGTGGCATCCCGCAAAAGCAAGACAGGTGCCCAAGCTGCGAAGGCAAAGGCTGCGATTCATGCAACCATTCAGGTCTGTCCGGCTATGACAGCGTCGAAGGCGTGATTGCAAAAGGCTTGATCGAAATGACCGGCGGCCAGACGCCGAAATTTTCTTGGATTGGGAGCGAAGACCGGAGCAGCCTTGTGCTTGGAAGCGGCCGTCCGTTTTACGCCCACATCTTTAACCCCAAGAAAAGAAGGTTGAAAAAGAAACAGATTAGAAAAACCGGCGTGCATGCCACAGTGTCTGTCATCAAAGAAGAGCCTCAGCTCCAACCCCGCTTCAAGGTCAAGACTAGAATTCATGTAAAATGCGAAAAGGCGATTACAAAAGAGGACATCAAGAATCTTGGAGCACTCGCAGGCGCAGAGGTGAGCTTTGAGAACAAGTATAAGACGGCGACCAAAAAGATCCACTCTGCGCGCACTCGCAGGATCGATGGCAGCCAACTCGCGCTTACAATAGTAGCTGATGGAGGCCTGATGATAAAGCAGTTTGTCGGCGGCGAGGAATACATGAAGCCAAACGTTTCAGAGATTATTGGCGCCAAGTGCGAATGCACTACATTTGACGTTCTTGACGTATCGCTTCAGTAACGTTTTTGTTTCAGAGGGGCAATCTGAGAGCAGCAACAGATGAGCAGTTTTGACCCGCTCTACAAGGTCCACGACGCCTTCAAATCGGGGCAGATCCCGCAAAAAACCTACGACCTTGTGATCAAAAGGTTCCCGCTTGTTCTAGAGGGTATCAAGAGGGTCGAAGAAGCATCCGGACTGAAATATCCGTACTATTATGTTGAGCCAAGCCTTGTCGTTTCAACGTCGGCGATCGAGTTCACCCAGATGGGGATTTTATTTGCAAGGACGATACCTGTCGTAGGTGACGACAACCTGCTCCGCGTGGTTGTCCAGATAACTGCGCCACTCATCGCCTATGGGCTCAAGGGCACGATACACGCGATCCTGGCGCATGAATTCATGCACTACCTTGAACTTGTGAGCAGAATAGTCAAGATGAAAGTAATATCTGACGAGGTATCCGGTACGCTCTTTGAAGGAACTTATGCGGACGCCGGTAGGCTTCTTGAAGAGCGCGCGGTATTCAAGTCGGATCCTACGCTGATAAGGCACATCACTACCAGGTTCCCGGAAGGCTTTAGGGACATCAAGCTTGAGGACAAGGTGATCAAGATGTGGATGGACAAGAGTCTGCCCACTACAAAGGTGCCGATCGACGCAAACGTGATCAAGATCCCGATAGAAGCTATGGCAAGGTTGCAGGTAGAGCAGGTCGTGAAAGACAAGATAGCCGAGTTTGAAAGCGTCAAATTGCGAAAGAAAAAGGCAGATTATGTCTAGCGTTTCGCCGCAAGAGCTTCAAGTCATAAGGGAATGCATCAGCAAAGTCGCAAAGGGGCGCGCAGTTGCGGCCGCATGCATCTATGGCTCAAGGGTAGCAGGCTACTCCCGGCCCGACAGCGACATTGACATCCTTGTCGTGCTTGAGAACTACCCTTACGTTATCAAGTATGTCTATTTCACCGAACAGGGTGCAAAGCTGTCAGTGTTGGCAGTAGACAAAAAAACCCTGGAGCGCGATGCAAAAACCGGCTTTCTCGGGGAGTTTGTCGTCGGCCGGCTGCTGCATGTTTACGAACCCATTTCCAATGCAGGATTTTTTGCGACG
>JBFLWZ010000095.1:0-7639 GCA_040757615.1 Thermoproteota archaeon
AAGGCTCTTTACATGGAAGGCTATCTGACTACCAGCACCGAGCATTTTGCGTGGGATACTACTCCACTTGCAACGCTCCCAAGCAAGAAGCGCTTTATCCCTGACCTTCCATGGGTACCCATGACTATGAGGTCCACCTTCTTGTCCTCCGCATAGTTTACAATCGAGTCAGCCGCAGACACTATGTCAAGTATCGTATCTGCTGAAAACTTTACACCTTCCTTTACACCTTCCTCTCCTATCTTCTTGTACCACGAATCTGCTTGCCGCTTGGCTTCCTCGATATAACGCACGATCGCGATGCCCGCGGTCCTGTATTCCACATAGGGTGGGTTGACCACAGCATGCATGAAGATTATTTCTGCATTTACCATCTTGGCAAGCTTGATCGCGTACCTGGCCGCGTGGAATGACGGGTCAGAACCATCAAGAGGTACCAGTATCTTTTTCAATTTTATCTCTGACATCTATTTACCCCTCTGGAATGCTTCTACCAGATCCCTGGCGGTAACCATGGCCACGACCTCGCCTCCTTTTGTCAGTGGCAGCCTCTTGATCTTGCGGGAGAACATTATTTTGGCTGCGTCCTTTGCGCTGATTCCTATCTTTGCTGTCACCACGGGATGCGTACAGTATGCGCCTACACCTTCTTCAATGTCAACATGCTCTCCAAGGACCCTGTTTATCAGATCCCTCTCGGTGAATATGGCATATGGGGCACCGTTTGCAGTAACGACCACGCTCCCGATCCTCCTTCTGACCATCATTTTGGCGGCTGCAAGAATCGTGCTGCCGGGGCTGAGCGTGAAGATCTTGTTTGTCATCGCGCCTTCTATCGACGGGTTCCTGTCCGTCTGGAGAAACGCCCTGACAATGTCAGACGCTGTTATTATGCCAGCTAATTGGTCCACACCGGTTCGCTTGTCTTTTCGGAACACCAGCAGCCTGGCCTTTTTTGAGATCATGGTTTTCGCCGCATCATGTATGCTGGTATTCGGAGTGATTTTTGTGAACTTTTGCGTAAGGACGTACTTGACCGGCTTATTTGGAACTGACTTGTTTAAGACGAGGTACTGCAGCAATTCCCTTTCGGTAATGATTCCGTCAACCCTTTCACCCTCTGCCACCACGAGGTTACCAATGCCCTCAGTAGTCATTAATTGTACTGCATCTACAAAACTCGTTTCAGGGTGCACTGTCACGACCGGCGAGCTCATAAAGTCGCCGACCTTCAAGGGCTTTTCTTCGGTCTGCTGTTTCATGCATAAACTGGCTCTAAATTTTATTTAAAGAGCAAGATTGCAGTGCAATGCAAAGGATACTAGGGAACGATTACCGCCCTACCTGTTATCTGCCCCTGCCTTAGCAGGTCGATCGCCCGGTTTATCTCGCTGAGCGGAAAGCTCTGGTAGGCATGCTTTATCTTGCGCTGGCTGGCCAGCTCCATCACCTCCTTCAGCTCATTGTAATTGCCCCAGAGCGACGCAAGCACTTGGTGTTCGTTTACAACCGCTGGCAATAGCGGGACATTTATCTGCCCTCCAAACAACCCGACTACCACTAGCGCGCCGCCTTTTGCCAATATCCTGACAGAGTCCTTTATCGTATTCTCTGCGCTGACAGTGTCGATAACCACGTCAACCCCCATTCCGCCTGTAAGCTGCAAAACCTCTCTGCGAACGTCTCTGGTTGAGTTTACTGTATAATCTGCGCCTAAATTCTCTGCCAAGCCGAGCTTTTTGTCGTTGCGGTCTATGGCAATGACGGTCGAATGCGGCGCAAGCAGCCTGGCGTACTGGATGCCGTATGAGCCGAGGCCGCCCATCCCTACTACCGCAATGCTTGTCCCCGGGGCGAGCATGTGTCTGACCTTCTTGACCGCCCTGTACGGGGTGAGCCCCGCGTCGGTCAGCGGCGCGAGCTTTTCAGGATTCAGCCCGCCCTTTTTTGGAACCTTGACAAGGAACCTGTAAGAAGGCACGACGATATATTCAGCGTACCCTCCATCGCGCTGCGACAGGCCGGGCCAGTGCGGCGCGACGCAAAGCTGTTCATCACCCCTCTTGCAAAAAGTGCAAATGCCGCAGCCCCAGCCGCCGAAAATCGCCACCATCTCACCCTTGCTGAACAGCCCTTCTGGGACTGTGTCGCCTATCTCCTCTATCCAACCAGCGTTTTCATGGCCGGGGATCTTTGGCAGTTGCAACGGAATTGCCTCTTTCCACTCACCGTTAATGAGATGAAGATCGCTATGGCAGAGTCCCGCCCCTCCAACCTTTACAAGTACGGCTTCACCGTGGATGTCATTGGGCTTCGGGATGTTTTCGATTACAAGCGGCTTTTGATACTCATGAATGCGCGCCGACAGCATTATCTCACTACTAGTGCAATGTGACTCCTCTATAAGATACATGGTGCCAGTATTAATCAAGATCGTATTTTAGCAAGCAGTATGCACTGACATGCAATGCATGTCAAATGTCAGATTTGACCAAGCCCTTCATTATGATGTCCCAAGGGGTTACAATCGAGTCATCGCACAAGAGGCATGGCGTATTGACATCTGACAAGAGTTCTGCTGCAATGCCTGCTGATGTGCCTTGCTTTATGTACTTTGGCGCAGGCAGATCCAAAAAGTCCACACTTACTGCGTCAAGTCCCATCGGACCCGCGATCACCCGTCTGCCTTCGTAGCTCAGCAGAAATTCTAGTATCTTGCGATCGTTTACTATGCGGATGATGCCACTTTCGCTCGTTACCGCCAGATTTCTGATGCCTTTCTCAAGCATCAGTTCTAGAGCCTTTTCTATGCTCATGCTGTATTTGACTGAAATCCTTTTGGAAGAGAGTTCTCCTATCGGTATGACAAGCTTGTTCGCCGCAACCCTGAGAACATCCCGCATCGACAATGAGGTTGCAACCCTGCCGTCGATTGTTATTGGCACAAACGCGAATCTAGTCTTTCTGAAAATATCGAGCGCGACACTCAGCAGGTCACAGGCTTCTACCGATGATGGAGTTTGATTCATTATCTGGGATGCGGTTGATTGGAACCATCCTTCTTGATGCTGTAGAATATATTGGATGATGTGCTGACCGCCTATCCTGCCTACGGCCTTTTGGCCATCGAGCACAACCAGCCCATCGACATAGATCTGCGGGCCTATGGCCAAGAACGTTCCGACCTGCAGGAGCGAGTCTTTCGGGCTGACGCCCAAAACTGGCCTCTTGAATATATGTGGAACAATATCACGTATAGGCGTCTCTAGTTCTGAAAGCTGCATACCATCGACCTTAATCAGCAGCAGGGTAGCCTAAAAGTTTCAAGAGCTTCTTTATGATGTCCTGTTCTATTTCCAACTGTTCAGAGATATCTTTTATCGAGATGCCTGTCTCGTACATTCTTGACATGCGCTTTAGCAGCTGAGAGTCGATTATTGTAGTACTTTTGATGGCACAGGCCATGCTCATACTCGAGCTACATGACAGATAAGCACTAGGAATGTTGTGCATTACACTGCAATCTTGCTATTAATATAGAAATGGAATCATCCTCCATATTATGAGTACAACTACAAAAAGCGGCCTTACC
This sequence comes from Thermoproteota archaeon, assembly GCA_040757615.1. GTDB lineage: Archaea > Thermoproteota > Nitrososphaeria > Nitrososphaerales > Nitrososphaeraceae > Nitrososphaera. The sequence goes on from JBFLWZ010000095.1 coordinate 3,593, forward strand.
TTTGCAGCTATTGGAATAGCTGCAGCCGCTATAGCAATATCGATAGCAACATGGATTCAGCAGTCTGCTTTAGAGGAAGAAGAAGCACCTACACCACAGACAAGAGAGTTTCATCTATTGACGCGGGTAGAAGAAGCAGTGGATGAGGAAAAGTTCGGCATCCCGCCTGACCTCTTTTTCCCTGCACAAATAGCAGTGAACAAAGGAGACAGGGTTGTGATTCACTTTTACAACTTGGAGCCAGACGAGACGCAGGAACACCATACATTTACCATGGCAAGCGGAGTGTACCAGATGCATCATGATTTGAACGCCGGAGAGCAAAAGACGATCGAATTTACTGCGTCTGAAGCTGGCGTGTTTGACTACCTCTGCGTGTTGCATCAGCCGACAATGCGCGGGCAGTTAGTAGTCCTCGAATAGCGTCATAATGGGTCGGCTGCGATCCTTTATTTCATGGATGATCGTTGATCCATTATGGCAAAGTGCTACGAGTGTGGGACAGACCTGCCCCCGCAGGCCAAATTCTGCCTGAACTGCGGAGCTCAGGTGGGAATGAAAAAAGATGTCTACCAGGTATCAGCCGAAGGACTTGTCGGCAAGGTCAAGGAGATAATCCGGGACGCAAACGTAAAGAGGATCGTTGTCAAGGATGAAAAAGGTAAAGTGCTCCTGTCAATTCCTGTCACGTGGGGAGCGGCAGGAGCGGTGGTCACGCTGGCTTTTGCACCTTGGCTTGCAGCTCTTGGAGTGATTGCCGGGATAGTGACCAAGTGCACGATAGAAGTTGAAAAATCTGCGGGAGCCTAGATAGGACCATCTGTTATGGCTTATTTTATTACGAGCACTGGGCAAGGCGCATACGTGACAACACCGGAAGCCACGCTTCCAAGCAGCATCTTGCTGATGCCTGACCGCCCTCTTGTTCCAATCACAATCAGATCTGCCTTCTCTCTATTGGCATAATTCACTATTGTGGCGACGACAGACAGCGGCGAATCTATAACGTCGGTCTTGACGCGGACCTTTCTCTGCTCCGCATTTCTGGTTATTTCGGTGAAATACTTTTGCGCTTCTACCTTAGCCTCTTCGATCTTTTTCTTTATCGGATCGGGATAAGACAGCCGGTAAAGACCAAGTGACTGGAGATACTGGTCGATATTTACGACATGCACAACGCTTACTTCAGAACCGTACTTTTCAGCCATCTTTGTCGCATAGTCAGCTGCTTCCAAAGAGTTCTTTGATCCGTCAATAGGCACCACTATTCTGGAAATTTTTTGTTGAACCATTTAATATTACCTGCGACGACATCTCTATAAAATAAGAAGAATGCTTTGCAATGCACTGTATACTACGTTCTCATATATACTTGAAAGTGGATCTAATTGCATGACTACATCTGAGAAGTCAGAACCCTCAAAAAAGAGGGAAGAAACTAACCTTCAGAGGCGCGCAGACCCATTTGAAGCGTTTAGGCGCAACATTGAAAGAAACATCGAGCGGGCGTTCACCCGGCCATGGCCTTCAGCTTTTGAATGGCGGTTTCCGACCCTGCCCTTTGGAGCGTGGAGTGACATAAGAACTCCTCTTTGCGACTTGGTAGACAAGGGCGACAGGTACGAGCTCCAAGTGGAAGTTCCTGGTATTGAAAAGGAAAAGATAGATCTTAAGGCTACCCGCCATGCCATCGAAATCACTGGTGAGCAAACCGAAAAGACGGAGGAAAAGGGCAGGAACTACGTCTACAACGAACGCTCTTACAGGTCATTCCAGAGACAGGTACCAGTTCCAGAAGAAATAATCCCTTCCAAGGTCAACGCCAAGATGGTTAACGGGGTACTTACAATAGAGATGCCAAAGAAAGTGCCGACAAAGGTGGAAGAAGAGACCACCAGAGTCAAGGTCGAATGACAATGAGCACTTTTAACGGCAGAGAAGTTCAAGTTCAATCGATAATGACCCCGTTGCCACTGCAGACCTCTCAGCCGTCAAGTACTGTCAAAGAATTGGCTGACCAGATGAACAAGCACGACCGGGGAGCCATAATAATAGTCGATAGTGCGAACCATCCGATCGGGATAATCACCGAAAGAGACATTGTAAGAAGGGTCGTATCTGCGGGGAAGGATCCGAACAGAATTACCGCTTCGAACATCATGTCCAAGCCAGTAATATCTGTGGATCCTGAGATGAGCATACACAACGTGGCGCTTACCATGACAAAATACAGGATAAGGAGATTGCCTGTCGTAAGGGATACCGTGCTGCATGGAATAGTCACCGCGGCAGATATGGCAAAGATGCTCTATAAGAGAAGTGAGCGGGATCCGACTCTGGCAGCCATGTCAAGGTTCCAACTGATTGAGCAGCAAGTCTAGGTCGAAAATAAGGAGCACCAAGAAATGTACTCGTCAACGTATTGGCATCCAGTACATGAGATGATGATATGAGGGCACAGACAAACAAGAACGATATCTATACATCAATACTTTCAATGGCCAAAGAGAGTGCGTCGAAAAAAGAGATTGCGAAAGCACTTTCAATATCGAATCAGCAATTACGACGTCTGACTGCAGAACTGGTAGACAGGGGCATGCTGCGTCTGGATGAAAAAGGCATGCTTGTTACCACAGACAAGGGCCACGTCTTTCTACAGCATAATCGATAAGATGGCCTATGAACCAGTATATATCAACGTCACTTGATGCATACTTGCATGGCCTAAGGCTGATGAACAAGTACAATTCAATCTATCTGCGAGCCTTCCAAAAGGCTGTTGAAGAAGAAAGGGAAGAAGCGGTTGAGGCTACGATGGGTGGAGGTAAAGGAACTATTTTGCACAATACGATGCAGTCGATATACAACATGTGGCTAAAGAACACAGACGATGAACTAGAAGCGGAATTGAAATCTGAGCATTTTGCGTCGCTGCTTTCTAGATACACGCAACTGTTGCTAGAACTGCGCGCAGCCTTTAGAAAAGCCGGCTATCCTGTAGACTATTTGGACAGGCTGTTTGATTCGTACGTGAGAAGCCATTTAGTTTTCTCACTCATTCCAAAAGAATCGCATCTGGCACCATTTGACGTAGTATATAGGAAAGGAAAGGCGAGGTTGCTGCATTACCGTGGAGATAGCTCGGCTGAGAAAAAACAACCCCTTCTGATAATCTATGCTCCAATCAATACCTTCCACATACTGGACCTTAATCCTGACCGAAGCGTAGTCAGAGACCTGCTGGCATCTAATGGTCTGGACATCTATCTGCTTGACTGGGGCTATCCCGACTGGAACGATAATCACCTATCGCTTGAAGACTATCTTGGCTATGTAGATGATGCCGTTAAGGTAATAAAAGGACAAAGCAGAGAAAGCAAGATATCGATTCTTGCATATTGCTGGGGCGGGATATTTGCACTCATCTATGCCTCGACGAATCCTGAAGATGTTCTAAATCTGGTTCTTATGGCGGTCCCGGTGGATTTCAGCAAGGATGATACAATACTTGCAAGATGGTCAAAGGCAGTAGACATCAACGGGATGATGGATGAATTCGGGCACATGGACGGACAGGTGCTCAACTTGGGGTTTCTAATGCGCAACCCACCAAGGTACGGCTTTGACAAGTACCTGAAACTCTTCCAGAAATCGTATGACAGGGAATTTGTAGACACCTTCATAGATGTCGAGAGGTGGCTCTATGATACTCCACCCATACCGGGTGTTCTCTACCGACAAATCATAAACGATTGCTACAGGAACAACCTGCTGATATCCGGCGAGATGCAATTAATCAAGGATGGCAAAAAACACAACGTCGATCTCAAGAAAATCTCCATGCCTGTATTATCAGTAATTGCAGAAAAGGATGATCTAGTTTCCCCTGATGCTTCTACTGCAATAAACGACTACATATCAAGCAAGGACAAATCTGTCTTGAAAAACCCTGGCGGCCATGTTGCGTTGTGCATCAGCAGCAATTCGCACAAGAAGCTATGGCCAGAAGTGGCGAAGTGGCTCCTTTCATGATAAGCGCATTGTATG
>JBFLWZ010000096.1:0-7636 GCA_040757615.1 Thermoproteota archaeon
TATAATATGTGATGGCAATTAATTGTCTTGCAATGCATTGCATCTATTTCGTTATCGATTACACGATTCATAAGACAGGTTGACGCAACCTATTATTACCGTCATTGAAATCGCCCGACACATCAGCAGCTGGTTGCAAGGACTACAACGTCAGCCTAAAGCTGGACCCTGAAATTATGAATGAATTACGATGCGAGGCCATTCGCAACGAAGTGTCTTTGAACTATCTGGTAAACCAGGTACTGAAAGGATACACTAGCTGGGGACGCTATGAAACATTGACTGGGATGATGCCTGTTCCAAAGACCATTCTTTCATTTGTTATAGATCGCATTCTTGCGCTAGATAATAATGCGGGGGTTAAAGATGCCTGCCTTTTTCGCAAGATGATCCTCAGAAGAGCCGCAGAAATCGCATTTGAAGACCTGATGGACCTGGCGATGGGGTTGAAAGCAAAAGTGGACTTGCAGATTATGCTGGATGTGTTGCAGTATTATCTTGAACAGTGTGACATCCCTTGCGTGAGCGAGACAGTAGGAAATACGCTGAGATTTATCGTTCGACACAACTTGGGCATGAGCTGGTCTCTGTTCTTGGCAGAATTAATCAATTTGATTTTCCAGCGTTTTTCAGAGGAAAAAGTTGAGCCAAAGATCATGCCAAACATCTTGCTGATTGAGCTGCCTCTAAGGTATGTTGGCAGGCAGCAGCCTGATGATTTCAGCAGTGCATGATCCGTTTGAGCTTAAAGACGGTGTGATCTGTCTTTTTCCTCATCCAAAGTCGCTGAGTGCCTGTTCAATGGCCTTGTGGATACAAACTATCATGGGAGTATCTCTCACAACATACCTGCTGACCTGAGTTTCACGCAACTGCATTATCAATTCCTGAAACGCTGCCAAATCTTCAGTTTCAAATGCAAGCATAAAGTCTTGGTCATCCAGGCCAAAAGAATAGGTCGTATTTAGCCGCACCTGTGGAAATTTCCTGCCTACTATGATATGCTCCTCCATCATCCTTTTTCGTTCTTCAAATGGGAGAAGATACCACTCTCTTGACTTGACAAAAGGGTATACTATGACATATTTCATTGGAGGCTGGTCAGTCATAAACCCCGGCACGACTTTGCTGGAATACATCGATGGGCGGGTGGCGGACAGGTACGTATAGGATGGTGCCATGTATTTGCCCAAGACAGTCGAATAGATCTTGGCTGCCATGCCTTGCATTTTTTCGACATCGTCTGAAATCGTCCATAGCATGAAATCGGCATCTTCGCGCAATCCTATTGTCGAATATGTCCGCACAAGCATTCCTTTCTGCCTGTCGCGGAAGTATTCAATTGCATTTCCAAATTCGTTGATTGCTTCTTTTTTGGCCACTTCATTCAACCATCTCCATTTCGGATCTATCTTGAAGAATGAGAAATTCAGGTAATAATGTGTGGACGCTCTGGATAGCTTATCGACATTCCCTGCCAAGCCTTGCGGTTGAATCATTTTATTCCCCGCCGGTTCATCAACCATTTCTGTTCACTTTTAAACAGTTGGAATGCATTGCAATACATTGAGCCATCTAGGACCGATGGGCGACTCGCCTGTACTTGGGAATACATTCCCAGCTCTATTATGGCCATAGCGAATTCACAAGTGGAATTATCTTCTTGGTTATCAGCGGTCCAGGACGAGCCGCCAGATCCAGAGAAACCATCAATATGTAGTCCTCATTACCGCGCTCGATAGGTATTGTAACACGCTTTACTTTCTCGTATACCGTAATGGAGTATAACGGTTTACCGAGCCTCACCTCTTGAGACTTTCGGAGAATCATTCTGACCAGAGACTGGAAAACGGATATGTTGAATTCATCTCCGCTCAACAGAGGCGCCTTCTCTATATCGTCCCTGTACCTTGCGGCCAGCACATTCCCGTGGTAATCCGCCACACCCGCAAATCGAATACCTTTGTCGACGGAGAGAACCTGCTCGCATAGATCTTTATATTCTACTACCATTGTTCAGCCACCTCGACGATTTTCAAGAGACACATCAATGATCAAGCCTCTTTCCTGCATGTCCCATCAGCTCCGGGCATGCACTCTGAGCGAATAATTGCAGCATGGGCAATACCTTCCATCCCAGTTGATGAAAATCTCGCATACCTGGCATCTTTTCTGGCCAATGGCATACCTGCTCAGCTGTGGAGTGGGCTTTTTTGCTCTGTAACGGAGGCAGATATTTCGACACACCATGGAGACGGTCATCTATCCTCGCCGCTTAAAAGCGGGCTTTGCCATGCAACCTCTCTGCCTCTTTTTCGCTTTCGTGTTCTGCTTCATTGCGCCAAGTCCTGTAGCCCAAGAAAACCAGGGCAACTCCTGTTGCTGCCAGAATGTAATATGCTGGATACAGCAGTCCGAAAACAGCATTTACCTGCCCCGCTGCCATCAAAAGAGCAGAGAAGAACAGAAAAGCTGCGCCGGCGATGTTCTCTCCATTCAACCTCGACATTTCTTTTTTCCTGATAACCCCCCATAATGCAGCTATTTAGAGAGCAAGTCTGCAGTGCATAGCTTTTGAGTGCAAAAAGTCCGACGATCGATGCCGCCTTCAGATTTGATGATGCCGGCGCTCTGTTCGCTGCCGATCATCATTTCCCCTTACCAAAGGCAAGATCCTGTCCTGAATTATGGAATCGTAATTGTGGGTCTCTATATCAAACGATACCAGTAGCAGTGAGCTGGTGTTTCCATACAGGTCGTACAATGGGATAATCACCCTTCTTATTTTCTCAAAAGTCGTGACCGAGTAGACGGTCCTTCCAAGCTTGCTCTCAAGCATTGGTGGCGGGCTGACCCGCAATGCGTGCTGGGGGATCGATTGTTCAGTCTCTTCTTTTGACAACAGCGGAACGAGTCCGCTCCGATAGCTAGAGGCAATAATTTTTCCCAGTTTGTTCGCAACGCCGGCAAATCTTATGTTGGCATCAAGAGCAACCACCTGCTCGCATAACTCTGAATAAGAAACCAGCACTCCTATCCCTCGCTTCTGGAGGCTGCCTGATCCGAATATTCAGAGATATCCACAACAAGAAAGTCATGCAACTGGACATCTACTGTCTTGCCCACCAAGTGTTTCCACCTGCCGGGTTCAAACGAGTCTGCACATTCATAATCTTCCATTCTCGAACGCCTACTCAAAGTGACGGTCTTGTTTGCTTCATCAATTTTCTGCAGTATGCCTCTTGCGCCGCTCAAGATCATATTTTGAATCCTCCTAGATTTTGCATATTCTTATATACCAGTTTTACTCATTTCACCCTCAGCCAATGGTTAGTTGGAACCCCGTCCTGTCTTAGCCAAACCATCAACTAATTCAGCTCAGGGTTCCAACGGCCTGGCTTAGGCTAACGCTAAAAGATTCTGCAGCGATATTTAATCAGTTTGTATACATTGCATGGCAAATAATGGCACTTGGCTGAAATAGAAACAAAATAGCCGAACGTTTGAAGAAGATCAAAGAATCATCTTTCAGAACTGATCTGGTTTAAAGCTCTTGAAGCCACTAGCAGTACTAGCATATTTTTGTAATGCAGTGCATTACGCGAAAGGTCCGTCTAAAAAAATCTTAAATAGAAGCTGAGTGGCTAACGCATTGATGGTTTGGTTAAGACGTACGACACACTATCTTTTCATAGTGGTGGTTGCAGTTAACGGCACACTGCTAACCATCAACACTGGAGACTACCTGTTCTACACAGACTGGATGTGGACGTCCTTCGTAGTATTTTCGCTCGGCCAGTCCACGATGCTCGTGGTGGGCGCGATATACTACATGCTCTTCACAGGAGTACCAGGGACGGCTACATACTACGCGACAATAATAACGATCTACACATGGGTCGCAAAGGGTGCATGGTTCGCACTGGGCTATCCGTACGACTTCATCATAGTACCGGTGTGGATACCTTCAGCAATGCTGTTGGATCTTTCATACTGGGCTACAAGGCGGAACAAGCACGCTGCAATACTGATCGGTGGATCGCTAGTCGGACTGTCGCTGCCGCTGTTCAACATGGTCAACCTGCTGCTCGTCAGGGATCCACTCGAAGTGGCGTTCAAGTATCCTAGACCCACACTGCCTGCATACATGACTCCAATCGAGCCCCAGGTAGGTAAGTTCTACAACAGTCCTGTAGCTCTAGGTTCGGGTGCAGGAGCAGTGCTGTCAGTGCCGATGGCCGCGTTGGGTTCAAAGCTTAACACGTGGACATACAGATGGATGGCCGCGTGGAGCAAGTGGGACTAAACCCCCCCCTCCTTTTCCTTTTTCTTAATTTTCTGTTTCATCTCTTGGACAACAACATCGTCATTGAATGAAGGTTGACAATTTCTTCGACGGTGTGCTGAAAAGCGGCGCGGTAGTGCTTCTTATGAGTTAGTCAGCAGCTTGTATGTTGGAATTAACCTTCCGGGTTCCTGGATCGAAAACGCGCGGATGTGTCTTGGATGTACGAGAGACTACCTCTCGATCTAGATTGGAAAAGTGAAAAGATGTAAAAGGGCTGGCCTGCCCTAGTAGGCTCAGCCAAAGAGTGAGGAGAGGCCTTCGAGAGCTTCTTCCTCTTTCTTCTCTTCCTTCTTTTCCTCTGCCTTTGCCGGGGCTGCTCCGCCTGCTGGAGCCGCTGCGCCTGCAGGGGCGGCCGCTGCGACTGCAACCGGGGCAGCCTTCAAGGCTTCCTCGATATTGACTTCGCTGAGTGCAGCAACCAGAGCCTTCACCCTTACGTCATCCGGTGTAACGCCAGTCGCCTTTACAACGTTCTTAACGCTATCTTCTGTGATATTCTGCTTTAACTTGTGAAGCAGTAATGCGGCGTATACGTATTCCATGGTAGGATGCATCCGCCCAACACCATATTTGAACCTAACGTTCCATCATGTAGCGGCGCTTCTTGCTCTCTGGGAACCTTTCGATGGCATAGCGGAGCATCGTACGGGGCATGACCCTGCAGTGCTTTGCGATGAACTCCTCTTCAACGACCAGGTCCCTCTTGCCAACTTCACGAAGCATCCAGCCTGTAGCCTTGTGTATCAGATCGTGTGTGTCTTGCAGGAGCATTTCTGCTATCTTGAGCGTGTCTGCAAAATCGTTGTTCCTGATAAAGCACAGAGTAGCCACGATCGCCATCCTCCTCTCCCAGACGCTGTCCGACTTGGCAAGCCTGTACAACAGTCTCCTATCCCTTTCAATGAGGTGGGCTCCGAGTATGTTTGGCGCGGACAGGTCCACTAGGTCCCAGTTGTTTATCCTGTTAGCGTTAAGGACGTAAAAATCAAAGATCTCCTTTTTGTCAGGGGCACGGGCATATTTCTGGATCAGGATCAGCAAAGCCACCAGCCGCTCCTCATGCACCTTTGATTTGAGCAGTGTTTCGATCTCTTCAAGAGGAAGATCGCCGAACTTTTTGGCCACCAGCCTCGATTTGGGCACCATGACGCCGACAAAGATGTCGCCTTCGCCATATTGACCGGGCCCGGTCTTGAAGAACCTCTGCAATATCTTGGCCTTTTCCGGGTCTGAAAGGCTTTTCAGCTCGTTCCTGACGTCTCGCGCGCTCACGCCTCAGCTACTATTGGCGGGGTATTTGAAATTGTACTTGGCCTGGAAGAATTTTGGAGATTGCGCAACCATTCCAGATGATGTGCAAAAAGGAGAAACCGTGCAGAATCAGCTCTAAGAATTAAATGTCTATTGTTGGAGAACATTGTTGATAGTCATGAAGCCAAATAATTTTGCCATGAAAGAATGGCATCTTGAACACGTTGAAACAACCATTGTCCGTTTTTCAAAAGGATTGTCTCCGGACGCATCTTCTTTTGAAAAAAGAAACTACAAGAAATATGGAACCATCTCTCACTGCATAAAGCAGATAGAATATGACATGAAGCATGGCGTCGACAATAGCGAAGTCATGGAAATCTTGCGCAAAATACGGCTGGATGAAAAGTATTCGGAATTGAGGAAAAATCCTGAAGCCATTGCACGACTAGGAGAACTGGAGGACAAGCTTTCTGGCGCTCAGAGAGCGGAAAGCCTTTCTTGGCACAACTATGCGTACCGAGAAATGAAGAGATAGCGTGAAAAGAGTGGACCGGGTGGGATTTGAACCCACGACCACCTACGTGCAAGGCAGGTATTCTACCGGACTAAACTACCGGCCCACAGAAATCAGCCGAGATTTTGATAATTTAAACCTTCAATGTCTATAGCAAACATCATCGAGACCGTCTCTCCCCATTAGATGTTGTGTATGTTGAATCAAGCAGAGAGGCTTGCTTTTACTACCGCAAGGACTGCGGGAAGTTACGCCTGTAGGGATTCTAGGTGAGTCGATGAAACAGGAACAAGCTATCTACAATCTGATAGCATGTCCACGCTTTCAATAAGAATGGTTTTCAACTTTGTGCTGCCGCAGGTGCTTCCATGCGCCAAACTTTTTGCCGCACTTTTCACAGGAGTATTGCATGCGTCTCTTGACTTCAGAAGATTTGCCCTCTGCTACGTTGTAGCGGACAAGCCTCTTTGCGATCCTTACCAAGCGTCACTGGTTGCAGGCAGGAGCTATAAGGAGATTTGTGTTGTCGCCTGTTGAAAACTAGTCCAGACCCTGCAACAGTCCATCCGCCTTCATCTTTTCTGCGTGTGCAGAAATGTAGCGCCAGATGATGTCGGCCCTGTCGGACTGAAAGTCCCACGGCGCGACAAGAACCAAGTCGCCGTCTCTGATCCACATCCTTCTCTTTATCTTTCCTCTGATGCGGCAGGTTCTCACTTTGCCGTCGGTGCATTTGACAATGATGTTGTCGCCGCCGACCAGCTTGATGACCCGGCCCAGCAGTTCGCCCTCTTGCGGCAGGACCATTTCCTTCAACTCTGACTCTGAAAGTACCTTTTTCTTGCCTATTTTGGATCATGCGTACTTTGAGCAATAGGGTTAAAAGTGTACTGGTCTAACGATTGTTAACTTGTCGGCTCACTGACTTTATAATGTGGTTAGGGGAAAACCCACGTTCTTCAAAAGTGGGATGAAAGCGAGCCTGTACTGGTCGCCATTTGGAGGCCCTCTCCTTCTTACCCTTGCGTGCTCCTAAAATTAAATGCCACGGCTGGGAAATAGAATAATGATTCAGCCATCATATACTCAACTTCAAGTTCCGCCTCTATATACAACAACAAAGGAACAAGAGCTTGTGTTAGAGCAGACGCTGGATGGCTGCAGGTGGCTGTACAACTATTTTTGCAAAAAGCCAATGTCGGAATACATGCCATCAACCTCTTGCAGGATGTGGATTGTTGAAGCTTTTAGGTCTGCTACCGCAGGAGCTGAGGGAAGTTACGCCTGTAGTAGAGGTTGCAATGCAGCAGTCAAAGAAGCAGTAAGAAGCCCGCGGATTTGTTAGTGGGTGGTTCACGGGATTAAAAGTATACCAGTGCTTGCACTTAAATAACGCTAACAATTTTGAATTGAACGGGCCGTTAGCTCAGCTTGGTGGAGCGTTCGACTGATAATCGAAAGGTCGAGGGTTCAAATCCCTTACGGCCCATTCACGTTTCGAACCCACAGGGGGTTCGAAT
>JBFLWZ010000097.1:0-7578 GCA_040757615.1 Thermoproteota archaeon
CATTGCTACTGCACTGTAGGGAATGTCAAACTGATCCACCTTTTCCTGATCGCTAGCTTCAAAGAACTTGGTGCATTTGCCAGAGTCGCACGAGAATCCATAGATTTTTTCTACACGCCGGTGACCTGAGCCTGCTGCCCTTCCGCCGGCAGAGCCCCGTGATTCCTCAACCATAAGGATGAAAATCTCGTTCTTGGCCTGCTTGTCGTCCAAATAGACATCGTTCTGGGCTACTACGAGCTTGCGTTGTGGTAGCTGCAAAATGTCATCGATTGAATCCGACATCTATTAATCCTAGTCAGATTCAACATTATTTGTAATTATTGATCTGGCTCGACAACGACGGCATGGAATATCGATTGCTTGATGTCGATCATAGAAAACGTCTTTTTCTTGACTATTGGAATACGCTTGACGCTCTTAACTGACGACAGGCTTTTGTATATTGCCTCATATTGGTGCATAAAGTTGTGTGGGGCTATCTGTTTTGGCTTATTATTTTCATAATAGTCAACGTTTACAACATGCATCTTTGAAAAGCTGACTAGCTTGGACACAACCTGATCGATTTCGCTTGGCAGTACGTGAAGGAGAACTGATACTGCTATCACTAGATCATATTTCTTGTCAAGCTGTAGCGACTGTATATCAGACTCCCTGAAGCGGATTATGTCCGATTTTACATATCTCTTGGCATTTTCCAGTTGATCAGGCGACATGTCTACTGCTAAGTATTCTTGTATGCCCGGAAAATTTGACAGGATTATCTTTGAAATCCTTCCAAAGCCGCACCCGACTTCAATGATAGTTTGAAAAGGAGGAGTGATGGTCTTTAGATAATCAAGAAGGGCCCCTTCCTGCAGTTGTTTTTCTGGATCATGCTTGAATTGCTCCTTGTACACCTTGCCTCGAGCAAGCCAGTATTCTCGCGGGTTATAGCTAGCAGTCACGCCCAAGTACGGGAAAATTCTATCTGCCTAGTTGATATGAATTTAGACAGCAAATTCCGGAAGAATGCATTCTAGCACAATCTACATTAATTCATAAAAGGAGCAAAGTCGGTTGCATTTTCGTATCATCATATGCAGACAGATTCTTCTCTGGCTGACGGGACTGCGATAGCAGTAGTAAAGCCAGTTTTTATCATTGGGGCGCCGGGCTCTGGAACTACACTGCTGTATAACACACTTTGCACCCACAGAGACCTTGCATACGTGACGCTTAACATGCTCAGGGCAGGCATTCACAAGCATGGCAGGCTTGTCGGCGATAGGCGAGCGACACTATTCAAGATGCACAACCTGTTCCACAAAGACAAGGCATCTACTGTGCCGCATGAAGCAAACGCGTTCTGGATCAAATATTTTGGCACTTATAACTACAAAACAGAGGACGATTTCACACCAGAGATGAGGGCGCATTTGAAGAAAAACGTTGCTGCAGTGCAAAACCTCTGGAAGAGGCCGCGATTCATAAACAAGAACCTGCAGCACTGCGTCAGGGTAAGGATACTTGATCGCATTTTTCCTGACGCCAAGTTTGTGCACATAATCAGGGACGGAAGGGCAGTCGCATACTCGATCCTGAACAAGAAGGGTGAGGCAAACCCGACCATGTTCCTACTCAGCTTGAAAAAAATTCTGGGCGATAAGTATAGGTCGGATCGTTCAGAGCTGTTCAACTACGGCCAGGCGTGGGCTGAACTGGTCAGCAAGGCCAGAGAAGCAAGAGCATTTGGGTCCGACAGATACTGCGAGGTTCGTTACGAGGATCTGATAACCAACCCGCATGACGAAATCAAGAGAGTCGTCGACTTTTGCGAACTTGATTGGTACGGTGAGTTTGAAAAGAACATCCCTAAAACGAGCAATATGAACACGAAATGGATGCAGAAAGCGGATGACGACCAAAAAAGAGACCTTGAAGAATCAACTCAAGAACTCAGGCAAACGCTTGGAATGGCCTAGCGCAGGTCTTCTACGTTCCACTGCTTCCTTGCCTTGTTTCTCCACAGTTTCTTTATCGACCACGGCAGCCCAAAGGCAATCGGTATGAAGAAAAAGAAAAAGAAGATCCCGTAAAAAGCAAGGACAACTGTGGCCACTATTGACCCGACAGAGACTATGATGGCCAGAATGGGCAAGAGCTTGTTATCTTTGCTCTGCATGACAGTAGCAGCAACAATATCGCTTCGTTATCTTATAACGCTAACTCTTTTTCGGCATTCGCAATAGATATTTAATATCTATAATTTCGATAATAAAATCATGGTCAAGACAGAATCATCACCTCAAGTTCTGAAAACTGGCAGCAGGGCTCCGGATTTCACGTTAAAAGGAGTAGACGGCAAGATACATTCATTGCATGATTACAAGAATAGCAAGGCTACACTCGTGGTGTTCATCTGCAACCACTGCCCGTATGTAAAGGCGAGAATTGGTGACATTGTGGAGCTGCAGAGCAAGTTCAAGCCCTCTGAACTTCAGGTAATTGGCATCAACAGCAACGACCCAAGCTACAAGGACGAAGGCTTTGACAACATGGTCGTATTTGCCAAGAATTACAAGCTCAACTTTCCATACCTGATTGACGACAGCCAGGATGTTGCGCGCTCTTATGGAGCAGTATGCACTCCAGACCCATTCCTGTTTGTAGATGGCAAGCTGGCGTTCCACGGCAGGATAAATGACGCCCTCGAGCCGGAAGCAAAGCCCACAGTTCCGGTGATGGAGAACAACGTCCGCAAGTTGCTAAGGGGAGAAAAGCTCGAGAAGGACTTTGATCCTTCGATTGGCTGCTCGATCAAGTGGAAGAACTAGCCGTACTGGTATACGATCCCTTTTTCTCCCCTCGGATGGCGCCATTCCGTCTCCTTGGCGCACGTGCCGCACTCGATGCATGCCTCGTGCTGGAACGTCACGTTGCCTTCCCCTTCTTCCATGCTGTAGCAGCTTGTCGGGCAGAGAGTCACCATCTTTTTCATAAAGTCTGATTTTGGGTTGAGTACCTTTATGTGCGAAAGCCGGTCGTCATCGTATTTCAGCCGGGCGACGCGTTCTGCCACCGTCGGAAGTGTTGGCTCGTACGTCGCAGTCACTGGACGGCCCATCTTTTCCGCCAGTTCCACAGGAACTTGCACGTACGTTTCCTCCGACTCTACAAGCGGCAGCAGCTTGTCGTAGCCCAGAATGTTTGCAAAGCCAACTGCGAGCCCCCTTAGCGTGCCGCTTGACATAAGCCGAAACACCATGCCATAGCGCTGGCCGACAATGTCCTTTGGAACATCCTTTGCGGCGTCGAGGAATATTTTCAGGTAGTCCTTGTCTATCTCCCTCATGTCACGCGTGTAGGGACTTTCTTCCACCGATTGTGAATAGTATTCACCCATGTACTGTGGGCCAAAATCGTTCCGGTCAATCGCCCTCGCGACTGCGTTTGCAGCTCTCACGGCGTCGTCGATCCCTACATTTAGACCCTCAATCCTTGGCCCGATAAAGACGCCTCTTCCAGCGGCGTCTCCGATAAACAGTACATTTTTGTAGTACGGCTTTTTCATTGCGCAGCGCTTGCCGTCTGGCACTAGCTTTGCCGAATATTCCAGCTCGACATAGTCAGTGACAAACTTTGTCCCGTACTTGCTTTCAAGCTCGTTCCGCACAAAGTCCAGCCTTGACTTGATTTCTTCCTCAGTCTTGTACTTGCCACCTTCAACCAGCTTTTTGCGAGCGGATGGGGAATACCAAGCATCGCGAAGCTCTGTCCAATTCTTTATCAGCTTGCTAGTTGCAAACTTTGCCCTAAGCTGCTCTTCTTTGGGCAAATCCTTGTTGATCTCTTCCTTGATTGCCACTTCGTCCTTTACAAATTCAGCCACCATTGGATTCTTTAGCAACGCATTGACAAGCGTATAAGGCTCTGCAGGCCGCCCCATCAACGAGTCATAGTGGTAGACTGCCCCGACAGAAAGCGTGTCGCGGTTGGTATAGACAAATCCTCCGCCGATGTGGTTGAGCGTGACATCGCCGGCAAACAAATGTGCGGCTCCTTCTTCAGGGCCGATGCCAAACCTCTCTTCGATTATTTCTTCTGGCAGCTTGACTACCACCTTGACTCCCTGGTACAGCTGCTCCGGCGTGAATTTTGGCCGCGCTCCGGTCATCTCTGCCACTTCAGAGTTGACGCCGTCAGCAGCAATCACGGTCTTTGCCTCGAATGGATCAAGCTCGTCAGTTTCGATTACAGTCTTGTTGTCGCCCTGCCAGCTCATAGAGCGGACATGTACGCCAGACACGATGCCCCCGCCCTGCTTCTCGGCGCTTTCGCCGGCGTTCTTGGCAAACCATGTGTTTAGCCGGTTGAGCAAGACAGAGTAGCCGAAATTTGCCTGATATTCATGAGCAGCCGTCAGGTTCATGGTAAACACCTTGTTTCTCGAAGTCGAATGCAGCATATATTGCGTTATCTTGCGCTCGACCGGTGCCTCTTGGAGGAATTCAGGATAAACGTCTTCAACGTTGTACGAGCGGCCATGCTTGGGCTTTTTTGAATATAGTATGCCACCTGAAATGTTCTTGGTGCCGATCTGCCTGCCGGCCTCAAGCAGTATGGCCTGCTTGCCAAGAGTTGATAGCTGCTTTAACGCCGCAAGGCCGGCTGACCCGCCACCGATTATGGCAACGTCATAGCTTTCCATCGTCATTTCCTCACCTCTATTGCAGGCTTCTTTTTTACAAGTTCCTCAAGCAAAAGCGGTATCACTTCTTCAATTCTGCCTTTTATGAAAATGTCGCACTCATCCTTTATTGGCGATTTCTCGTCAGGGTTGATTGCTACGACAAAGCCCGACTCTTTCATGCCGGCGATGTGTTGCATGGCCCCGCTGATTCCTGCCGCTATGTACAGCAATGGAGCTACCTTGCGGCCACTTGTCCCGATGACTCTGTCTGGGATCATATAGGCAGACTTAGTCCCCTCGCTTACTGCGAATGGCTTTTTGGATATCGGTAGCGAAATGCCCACCTCGGCATCCAGCTGCTTGGCAAGCTCAACCACGAGCTTGATGTTTTCTTCGGGCGCATCCTTGACTCCACGTCCAAAGCTCACTATGGCCTTTTTGCTGTCAAAGTCGACTGCGCTCTCGACAATCTTTCTGTCGATTATCTTTACCCGTAGGTCGCGCTCGTCAAAATTTGGCACATAGTCTACCACCATCCCTTTTCTTGTTTCGTCGCGCTCGATTGGCGCAAACACGCCAGGGATTATGCTGCATGCCTGCGGATGGTATTCCCTTTCTATCGCAGGGTTGCGGTTGTCAAGGCAGAGAATTGTAGTCCACAAAAAGCCAGAGAAGTCCGGCCTGTACATTTCAAGCGTCCTCTCATA
Organism: Thermoproteota archaeon; assembly: GCA_040757615.1. GTDB lineage: Archaea > Thermoproteota > Nitrososphaeria > Nitrososphaerales > Nitrososphaeraceae > Nitrososphaera. Next base: position 5,383 of record JBFLWZ010000097.1, read on the forward strand.
CTTCATAGGCTGGCCCTTTGTCTTGTGTTCGTGTTTTATCTCCAGATCCTCGATTACGAGCTTGTTGATGTCCGATGCAAGTCCTGATTCCAGTTCTGCAAGGACTGTTGATGACAGCTGCCTGCCAATGTTGTCTGCTGCAAAGAACATGTAGCGCGGCTTGACAAACTTGGGAGCGTCAGAGAATTTATTTGCCAATTCTCTGTTTGTCGCAATCTGGCTTATCACCTTCGTGTCAACCAAGTTTCTGGAATGTGTCAGCTCTGGGCTGTCGGTATATATCACTGCGTCGGCACCATAGAATATCAGCTCTTCGCATAGTTTGTGCACGTTGTGCCCCAGCACCACTGCCACTACTTTTTCGCTGGCAGAGTATTTCTTGTTGTATCCGTCCATTAGGCGCCGTGCTTCTCCAAGCATCTCAAGGCTGACAGGGATCGGATTGCCGTCCTCGTGCTCGATTACAACGTAAAGGTGCTGGTACTTTTTGTTCATTTGATTACCAATCCTCCAAGCACTTCGTACATTTTTTCTGCGACCTTTGCAAGCTGCTCGCGGTTTGTGCCGTCAATGACTTCGGCCTTTCGGCTGGCCTTTGCCTTTGGAATCTTTTCCACCTTGTAGACGATTGTTGGCGAGCCTGGAAGACCTACCAGCTTTGGATCAACTCCCAGCTGCTGTGCATTGAACACTTTCAGGTACTGCTTGTAGCTTTGCGCACGTGCCTTTGCTTCTTTTTGATACTTTGCAAATGCAAGCCTCTGCGATACGGTGTTGAATGAAGCCTTGTACGAGGGATCAATTGCAATGAACACAGGCAGTGGCGCCTCCACTTCCTCAATGATATCATAGAACCCTTGAAGAGATATCAAGCGCTTTGCGCGGACTGTTCGATTCTCCATATCGACGTAATAATCGATGACATGCCCAAGGAACGTAAATCCCAGCTTCCAGGCTGTCTGTGGGCCGGTCTGGCCAGTTTCGCCATCAGACGCTCTGTGACCAGAAAAAACAATGTCCACCTTGTTGGCGTCCAGTTTTGAAATCCCTGTCTTTAGCACCTCTGCTGTTGCAAGTGTGTCTGCGCCAGCAAACATTCTATCGCTGTACAGGTGGAGCTCATCGGCATCGGAAAGCAGCTGTGCCTGCTGCAGTGCAGCGTCGGCTATAGGCGGTCCCATGGTCGTTATCGCTACACGAGCGCCATATCGAACCTTGGCGTAAAAGGCGGCGCTTGACGCAATGGCGCTGTGTGGCCCAAGGATACTTTTTGTTTCTGCCCTGTTAAGCGTGCCGTCGGCGTTGTAGCTGACGTTACCTTCCGAGAAATCAGGCTCTAATTTCACAATGACCGCTACGTTAAGATTCGCCAATTTACGGTCTCCTCCCTTTACCTCCATTTATTACCTTTAAATGGTTTGTGAAGAAGTGTTACGCGGCAACCAGCTTTTTGGCAGAGATCATCTTTAGATCCTCATATGCAGCCCTGAGCCTGCTATAGAATTCTGGCATCTTTGGAGGAAGCATCGCATATGCAAGGTAAAAGTCCTCTGCCTCCCGCATGTATCGCCTTATCTTGTCGTGTCCAGGTACATTTAGGATAAAGCGCATGTTATTGAACCTGTCCGCCAGTTTGATCGCCTTGACGTCATAGTCAGAGTCACGCAGTATGTCGCAGTAGGTGTAGAATCGGGCCAGCTGGCGCTCTTGGTCGCTAGATCCGGCAAAGTTTTCAAGGGGCTTTATCTTTAGCTCGGTTGCAATGTCGCGAATTCTGTTTCCAAACCTGTATGCAATATAGGCTTCAAACCCGTATGATTTTGATTCGTGCAGGTTCAATATCCTGTCATCGTCTTCCATGATGTCATGCAGTATTGCTGCCACAATTTCGACGCTTGTAATGTTGCGGTTGACAGAGCGGTAATGCTGGACGACATCCATTGTCACAGGCCAAGTATGGGTTTCAAGAAAAGGAGAAGTGCCGTCTTCGCGCACAAGCCCTGAATGAACCTCTTCCGCCACTTCCATTGCGCCTTCGATGTAATCGTCGACTCGTACCTTGCCTTTATCTTGGAGAAAAGTAACAAACTCATGCTTGCTTACTCTAGGGATGTTGAGCTTGCTCATGCCATTATAGCGCAGGGGTTGAACAAAAGATTTGCTATGGCGGCTGCTGACTAGGCTGCCTGTGCTTCA
>JBFLWZ010000098.1:0-7564 GCA_040757615.1 Thermoproteota archaeon
CATGACCTCCGTCTCAAAGCCGGTGTAGTACGAAATGAGCAAATTGAGGTGTTGGTTTGTCAGTTCAGACACTCGCCCCCACTTGCTGAAATAAAGCCCAGTCTCGGACATTTTCGGCTTGTAGATCCATGACACCCTCACCATCGTGTAAGGGGTTTTTGACATCGCGATGCCTGAAGCAAATATCTTGACGTATTCGTTGACCGCGCCGGGTACATAGTTGTCAGCATCGATAAAACCGACATACTCTTTGCCGGCCATCTTGGCAAGCAGCATGCCAAGGATCATGCCTTCCGCCTTTCCATTACGGATAATGCCTTCGGGGTCAAGCATGCTGGCGTAGCCGGCCTCCTTGAGGGCTTCAGAGATGACGGGGTCACGCTGGTGCACAATGATCGCGTCGCGTCCGACAAACTTGTTGAACTGCTGGAGCGCGTCCTTCTCCAGCTTGTACCTGTCCACAGGCTGTCGCGGGCTGTTTGACACGATTATCACTAGGCAGTCGTGAGGCACACCTGCAAGCACTCCTTCGAGCAGCCTCAGGCGCTCGCCCTTTATCGGGATGACTATTGCCATCCTTCTCTCAATTTCAGAAATCTGCTCGTTTCCGATCCTGACAAGCGTCTCGGCCATAGACCTGCCGTCGTCAAATCCTGAATCGAGCTCGTAGACGCGCTGCACTCCATGGAGGCTGATCGCTCCAAACCTTTCAGTGTACCTTGGTACATCTAGTTTCATGGTATGCTGGCACTAAAGAAATGCTCTGATTGCATATATGGCAACTAGCAACTTTCACTATACGAGTCTGCTAGAAGACGGCAATTGTATATATCGCCCGCTTGTCAGTTTTGATGTGCAAGACAGAAAGTATCAGAAAAAGAAGGCTGTGGTGGAGAAATTTATCAAGAAGTCAGGCAAGATAGATCATTCTGTCATCCTTAACAACGTTGATGTCGATTATGACACGCTCATGCGAATAATATCTGACCTACGCAGCGAGGGCCGGATCAAGTGAACTACTATCGGACAATTCCGGTAGCCTCTTCTTCTTCCTGCTTCTCCGACCTTTGTTGCGGTATGATCTCTACAGGCGTAACTTCCCGCAGCTCCTGCGGTAGTAGTAGACCTAAAAACTTCATCAACCATTCTGCAGATTATTCAGGGCCGCATTGTAGTCCCCGCCTTGCATAGCACTACACTCTGGAATATTGCCAAAAATCCTATGCAAAATATAACATGGCTCACATGCACTTTTAGCATGAAAAGAAGTTGATCGATGAAAAATAACGGGATAATTGCTTATGTAGTTATCTTGATCTTGGAAAAAGCGAGAAATATTTAAATAAAATCTCACAAGCTAGCTGTCAACTTTGAGAATAGAGGCAGCGATCGCAACGGCTATCATGCTTTTCATGGTGGCCATTCAGGTTGACAATACCTATGCCCAGAGCGCTGTCGAGATCCTGCCGTTAAGTGTGAATGTCGGGGCCACGCAGAACGTTGTGAATGCACCGATCTTTCTGTCGACCACAATCACAAACACGAATGACTTTACGCAGCCCTTTGTGACCGTCTTTGAAGTCCGGGATGCAGACGGCTCGACAGTGTTTGTAAAGCTGGAGGCAGGCGTGCTGCCACCAAGTGCCCAGCAGGCACCCCGCACTTTCTGGATTCCAGACATGGCAGGCGAATATGTTGCTAGGGCGTTTGTGATAAGCAGCATCTCCGAACCTGAAGTACTTTCGCCGACTGTGATAACCTCATTTGTTGTTAAGGAGTCTTTACGGCCCGAGACAGAGACTGCATTTTTGCTAAAAGAAGCCCCCAGCAGCTCTCTCATTTACCAGCTAAAACAGTATGCGCTTGAAAAAATTAATAACGACAGGGAGAAATTCGGCCTAGATCCAGTTCAACTGAGCCGAAACATCGCAGCGCAAGAGCATGCAGAAGACATGCTTGCCACGAAGGTCTTGTCGCATTGGACGACGGATGGTGAAAAGCCCTATATGGTCTACAGCAAGTATGGCGGGCTTGGCATGGTTACGCAGAATGTGGCAATATCGGGAAGCCCGGAATACTATGAAGATTGTACGTCAGGCGGCCAGCTGTGCGACTTGCTAGATCCATTTGAGCATATAGATCTGCACCAGTACGGAATGGTATACGCAGACTCTGAATGTTGTGACAACGTTCACAGGGACAACATACTCGACCCGTTCCACACAGAGGTCAGCATCGGCATAGCGTACGATGAGTATACGTTCGTGATGGTGCAAAATTTTGAGAACAACTATATCAAGCTCGATCAGGCGCCAGCAGAGCGGACCAACTATGTGGAACTTGTGGGAGACATTCCGAGGGGCCAGATCCATGCCATAAACGTGCACTATGACGAAAGGCCAAGCGCTGCAGTCTATGAGCAGAACAAGGAATCGCCGTCGTACGGGTTGGGTGAGCTTGTTGCCACGGTGGTGCCGCCTGGAAGCAATTCCACTTCTTCCACGACAATACAGGCCGATTACTGGAACCTCTACTCACAATCGATCGAAATAGGTTTCTCCCTGAATTCGGTGAACGAAAGAAGGGGTGTCTATACCATAGTGATTATCTTTGAAGACGAAGATGGCAACATCTTTCCTGCCATGTCGTACTCGCTGCTCTAGCTCGCCGCTCTGCCAAGCCCTTCTATCATGCGCTCGAGTCCGTCCTTTATCTTGCCCTTGGCAAACACTCCAAGCATAGACCATAGCTTGCCCATCTTTAGGTCAGCATCTACAGTTACCTTTGTTCCGCCACCAGAATCCTGCTCAAGTGTTATTTCGACTACAGTCCCTTTCGTGTCTCCTTCAATAACTTCGCTCCGGATGTGCCGATTAGGTTCAAGCTCTGTCTTGTAGTCTGGTGAATCTCCCTGCCGGCGTAGGCGATCGTTTCTTCCACGGTAGCAGTATTGCCAGATTGCCCTGACACCTTCAAAGACTTGTACCTGTCAGGGAACCTTGAACTAGTATATGTGGTGGCGATTCATCCCCACCGTAAAAACGGCGGAGGCTTTCTCGCCGTTGATTCTTTCGCAAGGGACGTGATTGACCGAGTAGTGGTGGATCAAATAGTGCTATCTGATCTACAGTACGACATTGTTCAGCAAACCCTCGACAATTACATCATTATCCTGGCAAGAGTCAGGGCAATCTTGATTCTGGCCGGAATTGCATCGGGTCGGCAAAAATAGGGAGACTACGAAAAAAGATCAACTCCACGTTGGACGTCGAAAATGTCTAGAATGATCACAGAGATTTTCTTCCAGATTTAAATCTCGAGAGTATGTAGAGTTGCCTCACACGCAAAGATTTCCTTACGGACCGAGTTCCTATAAGCGGGGACAGCTATGGTCCCCCGCCGCGGCGTTACCAGCAACAATATTGTGCTGGCAGTATTGCTGGTGTCAGTATCAGTTTCATTCGCGCTGGTTTCAGCAGCGATGCATCCTACCGGCGCGGCTCTGCAGGATGACGTGGAAGATATCGTAGTCGTCACAGAATTTCTGGACAATGAAAAATATGTCAGGCTGTTTTCCGAGCCTCCATACACGATAAACGTGATCGGTCACTGGGACGCAAAAGAAATACTGACAGTAAAAGTCGCCCAGTCAGATATTGAAAACTTTGGACAGATGAAAGGCATGGTGAAGAGCCTGCTGACAGGGGACCAAAAGTCGGCGAACGATTCCAGAATAACTGAAAATGAGTATGAGAGGTGGAATGATCTCTTGTCAAGCGAGATAAACGGCACAAAGCTTCCGACGCTTTCGTACAGCGCAAGCGGGCAAGAGCCGGATATCAGGATAAGGTTGACTGATGACCCCCACGTCAATGGCAGGATAAGGGCTGAAACTATGCTCGATCTTGACGGAAAGCAAATACGGTCTGCAGAGATCATTATCTATAACTCCGACCAGTTGTATCAAGATGGCGAGTTCATAGCAGTGTTGCAGCACGAGCTGGGACATGCGATCGGCCTTGGCCACTCCAACTATGTCGGGAGCATAATGTATCCTTCGCTTGTAATCATCAATGACGAAATAGTCGGAGAAATATCTGAATGCGAGGCCGAGGGTGTGAAACTGGCCTATTCGACTGTCATAGATAAGGTCGAATGCACGACTCTAGCCTGAATGGAATTACAAGTGTTGATCTGAGTTCTCAAAAGCAAGATTCTGCGGCAGAGGCACAAGGGCCGATCAAATCAAAGCCACTTACAAGTAGCGCCATTCTAATCAGAGAGAATAGAAGGACAAATCAGTAAGAGTGCAAGGATTCAACTGGTCTGCAAATAGAAGAGATCGCTGCTGGATTAGGGGGAATTAGCGATGCTATCGCAGTCTGATCTTGACGATAGTGTCTTTCCCAGACTGCGTGATCTCTGATTCTATACTGCATAGCTGTTCGCAAATCTGGGCAAGAAGAGACTCTAAGAAGATTGGAATGATTCGGCTCTTTTGCAGCTTGTTATTTGTTATTACAAAGATAACCCCATCTTTCTCTATCCTCGATTCGTAGGTAAAACCAAAAGTGGTGCCTCTCTCAAGAAGATATGACAACACATCATATAGGTTTGAAGTATTATCGCCATACCGTCGTTCCGCCGGTAATGCTTCTTTCGCCAACCATCTATAAGTTAACAATGCAGCCTGTTTTGGCTGACCTTCTCCCAATAGCTGCATAACCCCTATGCGAGAAAGTTCTTCTTCTAGGACACTGGGCTGAAATGTTTCCATATAGTGACACCTAACATCATTTGTCTCCACAAAGTGGCTTTTATACTTGATCTTGTTGGGGGGCATCGAATTTCATTTCGAAACTTGATCTCTATTGCCTTGAGCGATACCCGACATGAAGCATTCAGCATCTAGGATGAAGCAGTCATTTTGAACTCCCTAGATCGAAGCAGAACTTCCAGACGATATCCATAGTGCATTAAGTCTAATCATAGACCGTAGAAATAAAATCGCTCATGAAGCAGATAAAGATCCTATTTATCCTAGCCAGCGATGGGCAATAGATGAAAGAACTGTCAATGATGCTGTTGATTTTATTGAGAAATTGGGGAGGTCTATACATCAGATTCTAACAGCCAGACCCTAATTACAATTAAGGTTGAACTAGCTCGGCGACCAAATTTACTTTACAGAATTCCGACATAGTTTGTACAGTTATTTTTGCTATTGTGATCTCTTGACGCATTGAGGTACCGTCTCTTCGCTTTATTCCATGCTTGAACTTGTACGGCCATTCGTTTTGAAATAGCCTTTCCAATAGTTCTAAGAATCTCCTAAGGAGTTCTGAATCTAAAATTACTCTTCCTTCCTTTGTCCATGCATATTCATCCTTTCTGATCATCCTGCCATGTCTTGGCTCTTCTACTGCAAGCTTGTAAACAGCATATTCAACCAACCACCTAAACGGCTCTATCAAATCGTAGACAAGTGCTTGAAAGGAAGTATCCATCTTGTGAAAGAATCCATAGTATGGATCGAGCCCAAAGCCATGTACAAACTTGGCAATTTCCGCTGCCAGAACAGAGTAGCCATAATTCAATAATGCGTTAATGACATCTGAAGCGTACCGGTTGCCTGTCCTTATGCCACCACCATTTCGCGAATTAAAGCCGTATTTTGGACTGAAAAGGGAATTGTAATAGTGGAAGTAAATAATACCTGCACCGGACTCTATTCTCAACAGGTCGCGCTTGTCTTTTTGAGCGTCAATCCGGTCCTTGTATTGCTGCAAGCCCTTAATGCATTGTTTCAGCTTCTCCCTTCCTAGCAGCTCAAGAAAACGAATCTGACTTTCCAACTTTGCATGTAAATTCTGCTTTTGCAAGTACAGCACTTTTTCAGGATTTCTAAAAGTGTCATACTGCCCCATCCTGTACTTGGTACCCGTGTCACTGATCATTACCCTGCTCATGTTGCAAACAAAGTTTCCAAATGAATCCAGCAAAATTATGTTAATGTTATGACTCGTCAAAAGCTGGATCGCGTCAGTTGAAACATACCCCTTGTCGGCTATTACAATTCGTTCATACGGAATCTGGATAACAAACCATTCTTCGATTTCTTGCTTACCCGTAAACACGTCCCGGCCGCCCTTCAAGCATACCTTGTTTTTCTTCAGAGTAATAGAGGCTCCATAACCCCTCAGCAGCTTGACGTTATAGTGGTTCTTCTGTCCCTTCAACGTCATAATCTAGGTCAATACTGCCAGCCATACGGAGAGCTTTAAGGCATCTCCAACAAGTCATAATGTGCATTATGACCTAGTGAGCGGCACAAAAACACGCTCGGGGAGGGGAGATTCTATTTTTACTCCTTATCTATGAATTCGTCAGGCGATGGCGGCTCTGGGTTGAGTCCCTTCCTCTTCCTCACGTCTGCGACCAGAGTGCGGAAGATCGAGTTTGGAACGGGTTGCCATGCCTTAAAGTATGTGTTCCACATTGCCTTGCCTGCCGTGGCCCCCCTCATCTTTTCAGAGAGATCGAACGTTTCAGATGCAGGCACTTCACCCTGCATGATTGCGATGATGCCCTTTTGCTCCACGTTGAGCAGCTTGCCTCGCTTGCCTGAAAGCACGCTTGACACCGCGCCGATCAGATCTTGTGGGCACTTGATTTCAATGCCAAGTATTGGCTCTAGCAATACCGGGTCTGCAATGAGCATCGAGCCTAGCATTGCCCTCCTTGTAGCAGGCATCAGCTGCGCAAGGCCTCTGTGCGCCGGGTCTTCGTGAGGCACAAAGTGGTGCAGAACAAACTTGACTCCTCTGACCGCTTCGTGAGCTATCGGCCCGTTCCTGATTACGTCGTCAAAGCCTGACCTGATAGAGTCCATTGATTCCTGTAGGAACTGGACACCTTTTGTCTCGTCTATCAGCATGTTGCCGCTGACATCAATTGCGGCAACACTCCTTGCCTCGTCTGCGCTCCATCCTTTTTCCCTCAGGAGCTTTGCCATCTCTTTCTTGTCCATGTCCTCCTTTATCTTGCCTGTCCTGATCATGTCGAGGATGTCATCTGGCAAGGGCTCAACGCGGAGGAATATCTTGTTGTGTTTGTTGGGCGACTTGCTCATTATCGGCCCGGCCTTTGCGCGGATTGTTTCACGGTAGTTGATGAGCGGCTGCGTAGTGACAATGTCAAGGCCAGCTTCCTGCAGGAGCGAAGTGGCGATCTCCAGGTGGAGCACACCCATGCCCGCCATTAGAGTCTCGCCAGTCTCTTCGTTTATCTTGACAATGAGGTTGGGATCCTCGACGGTGATCCTGCGCAGCGCTTCTACGAGCTTGGGCAGATCCTTGGGGTGTTTTGGCTCGACTGCGATCGTGACCACAGGCTCTGACACGTACTTGATCGACTCGAACGGTTGCGCGCCCTTGACAGTAGATATGGTCTCGCCTGCGACTGCATAGTCTAGGCCGAGCAGCGCCGGGATGTTGCCGGCTGGAAGGACGCTCACTATTTCTCTTGTGTTGCCCATGTAGATGTTGACAGACTGCACCCTGCC
>JBFLWZ010000099.1:0-7500 GCA_040757615.1 Thermoproteota archaeon
GCTCAACTACGAGACTTCAAGGTTCGTGTCAAACACGATGGGAATCATCGTCCAGCCGAACAAGGCCATAATAGGCGAAAACGCGTTCGGCCATGAATCAGGCATACACACTCACGGCATCATCAACAACCCGCTCACGTACGAGCCGATAGCGCCCGAGCTTGTAGGCAGGAAGAGGTGGCTCCAGGCAGGCAAGCACGCAGGAGCGCACGGCATCAGGGCGATGCTTGAAGACTTTGGCATCAAGCCGACAGACGAGCAGCTGAAGCAGATAGTGGAGAAGCAAAAGAACATCGCCGACAAGGGCAAGTCCATCACGACTTCAGAATTGCTCGCGATAGCTGGAGAAATAATGGGCAACACCAAGTTTGAGGAAAAGTTCAAGCTCTACGACTTCAACATATTTACCGGCATGAACGCGATACCCACTGCGGTCATCAGGCTCAACGCCAACGGCAAGGACCTGATCGCAGCCGAGACAGGCGTCGGGCCCGTTGACGCCGCTCTCAAGGCGATACAAAAGATAGCCGGCGAAATGGCCAATATCAAGGTAAGAGACTTCATGCTAGATTCCATCGCAGGCGGTTCAGACGCCTTGGCAGTAGTTACCATCAAGGTAGAGGACAAGGATGGCAACATCGTCTCCGCAAAGAAGGCCGGAGAGGACATTGTCGTCGCGTCAGTGCAGGCAATGATGGACGCGATCAACAAGGTGCTCCTAAGACAGACCCTTTATTCCAAGAGCTAGACTGATCTGATTGGCAAAATACAACATTTCGCTGATCAGGGGCGACGGCATAGGCCCGGAACAGGCGGCTGCAGCAAAAAAGATCCTTGAAACAATCAGTGACAAATCTTCTACGAAATTCGCGATAAGCGAAGTCGATGCGGGGGACGATGCATTGGCAAAGCATGGCAAGGCTCTGCCAGAATCGACCGTCGATGTCATCAAAAAGTCGCAGGCCTGTTTGAAGGGCCCCGTGGGCGAAAGTGCAGCCGATGTGATAATCGTGCTTAGAAGGATGTTTGACCTCTATGCAAATGTCCGGCCGGCCAAGTCGTACCCAAACATCCCGAGCCTCTCTGACAAGGTCGACCTCGTGACGGTAAGGGAGAACACCGAGGACGTTTACCTTGGCTGGGAGTTCAATGCTGACGAGAATACCGTCGTGGCGCTAAGAGTGACGTCAGAGCGTGCAAGCCGCAGGATAGCAGAATACGCGTTCAAGACAGCGATGCTCCGCAACGACAAGCGCAGAGTGGTAGCGGTGCACAAGGCAAACGTACTTCGCAAGGGCGATGGGCTCTTCAAGGCCGCCTGCAAGGACATCGCCAAGAAGTACCCCAAGATAGAGTACGGCGAGCTCTATGTCGACGCATGCTCTATGAATCTTATCAGAAACCCGGAGGAGTTTGACGTCATTGTTACGACCAACTTGTTTGGTGACATCTTGTCAGACGAGGCGGCACAGGTCGTGGGTGGTCTTGGCATGGGGCCGGCGGCCAACATCGGTGAGCAGTTTGCACTCTTTGAGCCGGTGCACGGAGCCGCGTTTGACATTGCAGGGAAGAATGCCGCAAACCCGTCGTCTATACTGCTATCTGCGAAAATGATGCTAGAATGGCTCGGCGACAGGCACGGAGACAAGAACGTGATGATAGAAGGAAAGCGCATAGAGGACGCCATCATCAATGCGTTGAAAAAGGGCAGCAAGACAAAGGACATTGGCGGCAAGCTTTCGACCACCGAGTTTACAGAGCTCATTGCGAAATTGATGTACTAGTGTTTTGACATTTTGATTACGACTGCAATTTCTGCGGACAATGACACAATGTCCGCAACTGTGGCTACAAGCAGCAGATCAGGCCGTTGAGGTGCAGCATCAACAGGCGCAATTCCATCAAGCGGATCCGGGTCGTGGAAGGTAATGACTCGCGTAATAGTTCCGGCACCAAGCTGGTGGCAGCATCGCCTGTAACCTTGATCGTCGGGCTGGACGCCAAGGTTGCCGACTGTTGGCTGTATGCCTGCCGGTTGTCGATCGCGAAGAATGCGCCGGCAGTCGTCGAAACGGCGATAGCTGAAATGATCGCTATCGCCTGTAACCTCCTGCCAGTAAAGTATTCCCTAAAAAGGCCAAAGCTGACCGTTTATTTAACGAATTATCCAAACGGCTCTAGGATGAGCCTCTGGGTGCCTTTTTCTGCCAAGCAAGGAACATGAAGATGAACGGTATCGTCATGGCGGCAGTCGCAATCAAAACTGGCTGAAAGGCGCTTGGGTCGACATCGAGGCCAGCGAGCTGCATGAACGGTATCGGAAAGACTGTGAACAGCCAGAAGGCGATGATTATCGCAAACAGATAGTAGTTTCGCTTTACCAGCTGGGCAAAGCTCAGCCTGTGGACCTTTCTCCTGTCGCAGGTCAGGCACTTAGTCGTCGAGCCTGAAACTTCGACAGGCACAATGCAAGATGTGCACACCTTGCTTTCGCAGTAGTAGCACTTGCGCTCGGCAAATCTTGAACCACAAATCATGCATCGCTGTTGTGTCTGCAATTCGCGTATCATGGGCGAGTCAAGAATATTACTCTATCCCGAATGAAAAAATTTAAATTTGCTTACCTTGACAGTTGGTGAGGGTTCAAAAAATTCCAACACTGCAACAGACCTACACTGGCTACAAAGCCAAGCTCATTCTAGAAGACGGCAGTGTTTTTGACGGCGTTGGTTTCGGCTACCCTTCAGAGATCGGCGGCGAAGTCGTGTTCAATACCGGCATGGTCGGCTACACGGAGACGATGACCGATCCGTCGTACCGCGGCCAGATCCTCTGCATGACCTATCCGCTGGTCGGCAACTATGGTGTCCCAAGCTTTGATATCAAGGATGAATATGGATTGCCAAAGTTCTTTGAATCGGACAAGATACAGGTCAAGGCACTGATTATTCATGATTTATCGGACATTGCAAGCCACTGGAGCTGCACAAAGACGCTAGACCAGTGGCTCTATGAAGAAAAGGTGCCGGGCATCTATGGCATCGATACGAGGGCCTTGACGAAAAAGCTGCGCGTAAAGGGCGTCATGATGGGCGCAGTCGTCGTCTCTAAAGAAGAGATAACCGACTCGCAGATGAAAAAGGTGCTTGCAGGTGCAAAATACGAGGGCCTCAACTTTATGCCCGAAGTGTCGACAGACAGGCCGCAAGAGTATGGCGACAGGGACAAGGACTGCGTCGTCGTCCTTGATACTGGAGTAAAGTACAGCATAATCAGGAACATCATGCGCACCGGCTACCGCGTCGTGCGCCTGCCGTGGGACTCAACACACGAGCAGGTGATGTCCTACAACCCCAAAGGGGTGGTGATAAGCAACGGGCCGGGCGACCCCAAGGTGTGCATGCCCACGATCAAGACTGCTTCCAAATTGATCAAAGAGTCCACACCGACACTTGGGATCTGCCTTGGAAACCAGATACTTGCGCTTGCAGGCGGCGCCGACACCTACAAGCTAAAGTTTGGCCACCGCGGCCAGAACAAGCCATGCATTGACCGGCGCAACAACCAAGTCTATGTTACAAGCCAGAACCACGGCTACGGTATCGACCCAAAGACCCTTGGAAAATCCGGCTTTAAGGTGTGGTTTGAAAATGCCGACGACGACACTGTGGAGGGCATTGAACACAAGAGCAAGCCAATAATCGCAGTGCAGTTCCACCCGGAGGCGTCGCCGGGTCCGTACGACTGCATGTACGTGTTTGACCGCTTCAAGGAGGTTATCGCTAACGGGATGAAACCGTCAGAGCCGGAAGCACTCAAGACGCGGCCGGCGAGAAAAAATACAAACAAGTCATTGAAAAAATCCGCAAAAAAGAAAGGGGGGAGAAAGAGCGCCAAGAGATGAGTCGATAAAAAAAGTCCTTGTGCTGGGCAGCGGGGCAATAAAAATCGGAGAAGCAGGCGAGAGCCAGTAAACTGGCCGCAAATTTGACTACTCCGGTTCGCAGTGCCTCAAGGCTCTTGCCGAGGAGGGAATAAAGAGCGTCCTCATCAATCCGAACATCGCGACTATCCAGACAGACACGCGCTTTGCGGATAGAGTATATCCAGTGCCTATCAACACGGCCACAGTTGAAAAGGTAATCCAGACGGAAAGGCCCGACTCGATAATGCTAGGATTCGGTGGCCAGACGGCGCTCAACTGCGGTGTCGCGCTGCACGAGCAAGGCATCTTGGAAAAATACGGCATACGCGTGCTTGGGACCCAGATCAAAGGGATCGAAATCACTGAGGATCGTCAGCTGTTCAAGGACGCGATGATCAAGAGCGACGTGCCGGTGCTAAAGAGCTACGCAGTCAATTCATTGCAAGAGGCGTTCAAGGCCGCCAAAGAGATCGGCTACCCGGTCATCATAAGGGTGGCGTACACGCTCGGTGGCAGGGGGGGAGGGGTCGCATACAACGAATATGAGCTGCAAGAGATAGCGCAGCGGGGCCTCAACCTCAGCATGGTGCACCAGATCCTGATAGAACGTTACGTCGGCCACTGGAAGCAGATCGAGTACGAAGTGATGCGCGACTACAAGGGCAACAGTGTAATTGTATGCAACATGGAGAACGTCCTTGCGATGCGCGTCCATACAGGCGACAACATTGTCATCGCGCCGTCGCAGACGCTCAACAACTATGAGTACCACATGCTCAGGTCTGCCGCGATAAGAGCTACTAGCTACTGCGGAATCGTCGGCGAATGCAACATCCAGTTCGGACTCGACCCACAGTCCGAGGAATATACGGCTATCGAGATAAACGCGAGGTTGTCGAGATCGTCGGCACTTGCAAGCAAGGCCACAGGATACCCGCTTGCATATATGGCTGCAAAAATAGGATTGGGATACACGCTGCCAGAGCTGATAAACAGGATCACGAAAGCCACTACTGCGTGCTTTGAGCCGTCGCTTGACTATGTCGTGCTCAAGATGCCCAGATGGGACTTCTCCAAATTCGAGTTGGTAAAGCGCAAACTTGGAAGCACCATGAAGTCGGTGGGAGAAGTCATGGCCATTGGAAGGACGTTTGAGGAAGTCGTGCAAAAGGCGATCAGGATGTGCGACATGGGCAAGGATGGCCTTGTCGCAAACGCCAACTCGCCGCCTGTGCCCACGCCGGAAGATATGGAACGGATAGAGCAATCCCTCATCCATCCAAACGACGAGATAATCTTCCATGTAGTCGAGGCCATGAAGGCGGGCATGTCGATTGAAAGGATTTACCAGCTGTCGTTCATCGATCCATGGTTCCTCACAAAGATAAAGAACATCGTCGACATGGAGGCGCAGCTGCGCAAGACCACCACGTTTGACGAAAACGTGATCAAGAGCGCAAAGAAGCTCGGATTTTCTGACAGGCAGATCGCCCGCTGCCAGAACCTTGATGAGATGCAGGTCAGGGCACTCCGCGAAAAATTTGGGATAAAGCCGGCCGTCAAGCAAATAGACACGCTTGCAGCAGAATGGCCTGCCAAGACCAACTACCTCTACCTGACCTATGGTGGAAACGAGGACGACGTCAAGGCCGAGGAGAACGGCAAGAGCAGGATGATAGTGCTCGGCGCAGGTCCCTACAGGATCGGGAGCAGTGTCGAGTTTGACTGGGGAACCGTCAACATGGTGTGGGGGCTGAAAGACAATGGCGTAAAGGAGATTTCTGTGATCAATTGCAACCCGGAGACAGTATCTACGGACTACGACATCTGTGACAGGCTGTATTTCGAAGAGCTCACGTTAGAGCGCGTGCTTGACATATGTGAAAAAGAGAACCCAACCGGCGTGGTAACATGCGTAGGCGGCCAGACCGCGAACAACCTGACGCCGAAACTGGCGAAGAATGGCATCAATATCATCGGCACGAGCGCCGATGATGTGGACAGGGCGGAAGACAGAGCAAAGTTCGGCCAGATGCTAGACACCCTCGGCATAAAGCAGCCGGCGTGGAGAAAATTCAAATCGCTCGCAGAAGCCAAGGAGTTTGCCGAGCTTGTAGGGTTCCCTGTGCTCGTTAGGCCATCGTACGTGCTCTCTGGTGCGGCCATGAAGGTGGTGTGGGGCGAGCAGCAGCTGGAGCAGTTCCTGACAGACGCGACGAACGTCAGCCCTGACCACCCGGTCGTCATAAGCAAGTTCCTGCAGGACGCGGCCGAAGTGGAAGTGGACGCTGTGTCAGACGGCAAGGACGTCATCATCGGATCGGTCATTGAGCATATCGACAATGCAGGCGTGCACTCAGGCGACGCCATGATGAGCATACCGCCGTGGCGACTCGAACGGGAGACCATCGACACAATAGTGGATAACTCTGTGAAAATAGGCAAGGCGCTCAATGTCAAGGGACCCTTCAACATCCAATATTTGGTTAAGGATGGCGAAGTATCGGTCATTGAAGCGAATGTGAGGGCGTCTCGCTCGATGCCTTTTGTGAGCAAGTTCGTCGGCTTTAACCTGATCAACATGGCTGCAAAGGCAATGACTGGCAAGAAACTTCCGGCGGCAGCAAAGGACCTGTGGCTCAAGACCACGGGCTTTGGAATAAAAGTGCCCCAATTCTCATTCATGCAGCTGGAAGGCTCGGATATTGTGCTCGGTGTAGAGATGCAGTCGACTGGCGAGGTCGCATGCTTTGGCAACTCGTTCTATGACGCGCTGTCAAAGGCGTACATGGCTGCGGGATATTCGCTGCCGTTGACGGGTGCCGCACTGATAACGGTCGGCGGCCAAAAGAACAAGGAGAAGCTCCTGCCAATAGTGTCGCTCATCTCTTCGATGGACTACAAGATGCTTGCGACAGAGCATACAGCAGAATTCATGGAGAACAACAACTTCAAGGATGTGCAGTTGGTCTACAAGATAAGCGAGCCAAACAGAAAACCCAACATCTCCGACCTGCTGTACGAGCGCAAGATAGACTTTATCATCAATATCCCTGCTACTTCCACGATCGAGAAGTATGTGGGTATGTTGTACGATGAGTACCAAATAAGGAGGAAGGCGGTCGAGATGGGAATACCTGTCCTGACCACTATCGAGTCGGCCACTTCGTTCACCAAGACTCTGCAGTGGCTCAGCTGCAACATGCCGACACTAGCGCCGCTGCGAAACTATGTTAAGCTAGAGTAGATCTATTCTTCTTCCTCGTGGTTGATTATGTCTCGGCATAGTTCCTGATGTGATACATGCCGGCTCTCTCAGGCACTGGTGGCGGAAGCAAAACAGTTTTCCCGAATGCTCAGCACATCAAGAATTGTGGCATAGCCAAGCGCGAAAACAATAACAGAATTGAGCGCATGAACGACACACTAATGGAAAGAACAAAGATGCAGCGCGGCTGGAAAACTCTAAGGACACCCTAGCAGAAGACAACAGGATACAGTACAACTTTGTCAAACCGCACATGGCGTTAGATGGAAAGACACCAACTCAAGCGGCGGGATTGAGAGTAAGAGGA
>JBFLWZ010000100.1:0-7294 GCA_040757615.1 Thermoproteota archaeon
AAAAGGATGGCCGAAGACCTTGCAGAGTATCTGGCCAAGAATGAAATACGGGTCCGATATTTGCATTCTGAAATCGAGGGTTTGGAGCGAACCGAACTTATCAGGCAGCTGCGCCTTGGCGAGTTTGACGCGCTGGTAGGTATCAACCTGCTAAGGGAGGGGCTTGACATACCGGAAGTTTCGCTTGTTGCAATCTTGGATGCAGACAAGGAAGGATTTTTACGCAATGCTACAAGCCTTATCCAGACGTTTGGAAGGGCTGCACGCAACATCGACGGCTCGGTTATAATGTATTCCGACCATATCACCGAATCTATGAAGCAGGCAATCGATGAAACTGAGAGGAGGCGGAAGAAGCAGCTTGAATACAATAGGCGGCACAAGATAACTCCTAAGACGATTATCAAGCCCATACCAGAGGGAGCTGCAGAGATTGAGGCAGCAGGTGTTGAGACAAAGTCAATGACAAGGCAGGACTTGGTCAAGCTGGCAGTCGAGACTGAAGCCACTATGAAGAGGTTTGCAGAAGAATTAGAGTTTGAAAAGGCTATAATGTTCCGCGAAAAGCTAAGCAAGATCAGAAAGGCGCTTGGCGAGCCAACACTATCTGAGGTTTCTTGATGATGCACGACAAGATAATCATCAGGGGCGCAAGGCAGCACAACCTGAAAAACATCAACGTCGAGATACCAAAGAACAAGCTCGTAGTCATTACTGGCCTGTCCGGCTCTGGTAAGTCGACGCTTGCATTTGACACGATTTACGCTGAAGGTCAGAGGCGCTACGTCGAGTCGCTGTCGGCCTATGCAAGGCAATTTTTAGAGCTGATGGACAAGCCCGACGTGGACTCGATAGATGGTCTGTCGCCGGCAATATCAATTCAGCAAAAGACCACTAGCAAGAACCCGCGCTCGACTGTCGGCACGGTGACAGAGATTTACGATTATTTGCGATTGCTGTTTGCAAGGATAGGAATACCGCACTGCCCGAAATGCGGAAGGAAAATCGCAAGCCAATCGGCCGATTCGATTACGGAGTCGGTGATCAGAAGTGCACAGGGCAAGAATGTCATGGTTCTAGGCCCGGTGATTCAGGCAAAAAAGGGGACATACGAAAAGCTTTTTGATCAGCTAAAGCAGGACGGTTTTTCGCGCATCAGGCTTGATGGCGAGATAACCAAACTTGACGACGAAGAAGAAAAGCCACAGTATCCGAGGCTAGACAAGCAGAAAAAGCATACAATTGAAGTCATTGTAGACAGGCTAAGGCCGTCTGCCGAGGAAAAGAGTAGGCTCTTTGATTCGATCCAGTCAGCGCTAAAAGTGGGCAACGGGGTCGTCATCATTTCAGCTGACGGCAAGGATACGATGTATTCGCAAAGGAACGCCTGTCCCCACTGCGGCATTTCGCTTGGCGACCTAGAACCCCGCACGTTCTCATTCAACTCGCCTTTTGGCGCATGCAGTGAATGCAACGGTCTTGGAATAAAGATAGAATTCGACCCTGACCTGATAATACCCGATAAAAGCAAGAGCATACTAGACGGTGCGATAAAGCCATGGACCGGTCACTTTGCAACCTTTAGGTCTGCGATGCTGCGCGATGTAGGCAAGAAATTCGGCTTTGATCTTGCAACCCCGATATCCAAGATGAAGCCAGAACAGGTAAAGGTAATACTGTATGGCACCGACGAGAGCATACACTACAAGTACGAGTCGCGCTACTCTGACAGCAAATGGGAGTACCGCGGGACTTTTGAAGGCGTGATACCGAACCTTGACCGCATATATCGGGAAACTGAGTCAGAGTCAAAGCGCGAGGACCTTATGCAATTCATGCGCGAGCGCCCTTGCGAGAGATGCAACGGCAGGCGGCTTCGGGAGGAAGCGCTTGCAGTAAAGATACAGGACAGGTCGATAATGGAGGTTTGCGACCTCTCGATTGACGAATGCAACAGGTTCTTCCAAACGCTGGCACTGTCAGAAACAGAGCGCTATATCGCTAGGACGATACTCAAAGAGATCATTTCAAGGCTCGAATTTCTGCGAAACGTCGGGCTCAACTACCTGACGCTCAACCGCATGACTGCCACGCTTTCAGGGGGCGAGTCGCAGAGGATCAGGCTTGCAACCCAGATAGGCTCAAACCTCACCGGCGTGCTCTATGTGCTTGATGAGCCTACAATCGGCCTGCATCAGCGGGATAATGCGCGGCTCATTGACACTCTGAAAAAATTGCGCGATCTTGACAACACGCTTGTTGTAGTCGAACATGACGAAGAAGTGATACGCAGCTCCGACTGGATTATTGACATCGGCCCGGGCGCAGGCATCCACGGAGGCGCGATTGTAGCAAGCGGCCAGTTGCAGGACATCATGGCCAATCCAGATTCTGTCACCGGTGCCTTCCTGAGAGGCGACCAGCTTGTTTCGCATGCACACCAGCGGCGCAAGCCGGCAAAATGGCTCACCGTACATGGCGCACGAGAAAACAATCTCAAATCGATCAATGTCCGCTTTCCACTTGGATGCATGACAGTCGTAACCGGCGTATCTGGCTCTGGCAAGTCAACGCTTGTAAATGACATACTGTTCAGGGCGCTTGCACAGCATTTCTTTGATGTAAAGGACAGGCCGGGCAAGCATGACAAGATATCTGGTCTTGAACAGATTGACAAGGTGATAGGCATCGACCAGTCACCAATTGGCAGGACGCCTAGGTCAAACGCTGCAACCTATGTGAACGCCTTTACCCCCATACGCGAGCTGTTTGCCAAGACATCTCAGGCAAGGGAGATGGGCTACAAGGCCGGCAGGTTCTCGTTCAACGTATCAGAAGGCAGGTGCGAGGCTTGCGAGGGAGGAGGAGTCAAAAAGATAGAAATGCAGTTCCTACCCGATGTCTATGTCACCTGCGACGAGTGCAAAGGCCGACGGTATAACTCGGAAACTCTTTTGATAAAATACAAGGGAAAGACGATCTCTGACGTTCTTGACATGACAGTCGAGGAAGCGCTGTCATTCTTTTCAAACATACCTGCAATTACCAAAAAACTGCAGACACTCAACGATGTAGGGCTTGGGTATCTGAGGCTGGGCCAGCCGGCGACTACACTATCAGGCGGCGAAGCCCAAAGGATCAAGCTCGCATCGGAGCTGGCGAGGCGCGACACCGGCAAAACGGTCTATATCCTTGATGAGCCGACCACCGGCCTTCATTTTGCAGACGTCAGCAAGCTGCTCAACGTGCTAAAGAGATTGGTTGACCTTGGCAACACCATCATCGTGATAGAACACAACCTCGATGTCATTGCATCGGCCGACTGGATTATAGACCTTGGGCCGGAAGGAGGAGAGGCAGGCGGTCGCATAGTGGCAGAGGGCACGCCAGAGCAAGTGGCAGAAAACCAGAGCAGCTATACAGGCAAGTACCTGAAACCAAAGCTGGTAGTGGACCAAAAGGTATTGCGGAGGACAATGCAGTGACAGCCACGATACTGAGAGAAAAGCGCGTGCCCGAAGAACCGGGCGTCTACATGATGAGGGACAAGGATGGCAAGATAATATACATCGGCAAGGCAAAGAACCTGAAAAAGCGCGTTACCTCGTATTTCGTTGCAAGGCACGACCCCAACTTTGGATGGAAGACTGCCAAGCTTGTCAGCAGCATGGCAGACATTGACTTTATCGTTACGGACAACGAGATAGAGGCGTTCCTGCTCGAGTCGAACCTCATCAAGCGTTACAGGCCAATCTTTAATATAGAATTGAAGGACCAACAGCGATATACTTACCTAAAGATAACTGACGAGCCGTTCCCCCGGCTGCTTGTCGCAAGGCGCAACAGGAATGGTGAGTTTCAGGGCCCGAAGGGCAAGATTTACGGCCCGTTTGTGCGAGGCAGTAGCAAGTTCCTGACGGTGGGACTTTTGCGCAAACTGTTCAAGATAAGGGTGTGTAACAGAATGCCCAAGACGCCGTGCCTCCAGTACTTTATCAAGAACTGCGATGCGCCATGTATCGCAAACGTGACCAGGAGCCAGTACATGACCGGCGTTGCTTCGCTGCAGGACATACTTGAGGGCAAGAGCAGCATCGAAAAGTTTGCCAGCGAAATGCAGGATGAAATGAAGCGCGCTTCGGACACCGGCGACTATGAGCATGCAAAAGAGATCCGCGATACTCTTTACCGATTGAACAACCTGCGCGTCAGGCAAAAGATGGAGAAGGCCGTCAACAGGAATCCTGACGAAGAATATGTCGGCATAATGAAGGACGAAAAGAAGGGCATAGCACACGTCATGGCGCTCCGTAGAACCCGCGGCGTCATTAGCGACAGGAAAAAGTTCGAATTCGAGCTGGTCGGCGACAACTCGCTTTCCTCATTTTTACTGCAGTACTACTCGTCGGTGCCAGTGGTGCCGAGGTTCGTCTATGTAAACGAGGATCTGGAAGACAGACAGTTGCTAGAGGCGTCGCTTGAAAAGATCGCAGACCACAAGGTAAGCATCTTTAACATCGAGCGCCTGCTATCGAGAGACAAGCGCCAGCTGATGGAGCTGATTTCAAGGAACCTTTCGATGTACATTGAAAGGGGCTACGATCCGGCTGTGGTCGAGCTGAAAAAGTCCCTAAAACTTAACGTCATTCCAGAAGTGATCGACTGCTTTGATGTTTCAAACCTCGGCACATCAATCGCGGTAGGCTCTTGTGTCAGGTTTGCTAACAACAAGCCAGACAAGTCGTCATACAGAAAATTCAAGATCGCAACCGTCGCTGGGCAGAACGACTTTGCCATGATGGGCGAGCTTGTAAGGCGCAGATATTATTCTTCAGGCGACCGGCTGCCCGACTTGATTGTAATAGACGGCGGGCGCGGCCAGCTCGGCGCGGCCGTTGCTTCGCTCCGCGGACTTGGAATACATGACGTGCCCTGCATCGGCCTTGCAAAGGAAAACGAAGAGATCTACCTTCAGGGCGCGAGGGAGCAGGTGGTGCTGCCAAGGAGCAACGCAGGCCTCAAGATGCTGCAGCATGCCCGTGACGAGGCGCACAGGTTCGGGCTGGCGTATAACGTCAAGCTTCGCAAGCTTCGCTAGCTATTCCACTTTTACGCTTTCGCGGCGCCTGCCCTTCTTTATCTCCTGCTCGCTCAGCTCGATGTACTTTGCAAGCGCCGTGTCGGCCGACTGGACAGTTATTTGTGCCACGCGGGCAAGCGAAACCGTGGTTAAAAGCGCCATTTCAAGCGCCGCGGTTCCAAGGACAAAGGGAGCCGTCAACAATCTTGTAGGGATGAAAGAGTTGTTTTCGCTCATGGGATACATTATTGTCGCGCATGGTCTTAAACTCTCCTGCTGGCAGGGAGGCTGTTATCGGCCAGTTCCGTGTTTGGCCTTTCCTCCCCGCCGCAATAGCGGCCTTCGGTGAACGGAACAGAAACCCGGGCCGCCATTTTGCAGGGGATTATGAACCAATGAGCTTGCTTGGTAAAAGCGATTTTAGAACAAAGTTCTAGTGCGGAAAATTGAAAAGCACCGGGCACGCTATATTTGCATGGTAGAGATTCAGGATGACGCCCATTTTGTCCACTTTGCGCATTACGCAAGCAAACTGGAAAAGCACCTGAGGACGAACGGCATTTCATGCCACGACGCCGATGTCATAATCGAGGAAAGCTCGGCATACTATTTTGAAAAACTGCATTCTCAGGAAATCAGGTTTATCAAGCTGGTAAGAAGGCACGACTCAGCAGAGCTATTTGCTGAATCCGCAGCAAGGGCCATACAGATGCACTTCCCGGAGGCAAAGAACACCTTTGGGTCATACAACGAGATCGCAAAGTGCATCCGGTAACTTGCGTAAATATAATAAGTGATTCACTATTAGGAGAAGTGTTTGATAATCGGTATTCCAAAGGAGGTAAAGGATCACGAGAACAGGGTGGCCCTGACTCCACGCTCTGTTTCGTCGCTTGTCAGATCCGGCAACAAGGTCGTTGTCGAGTCTCAGGCGGGATCAAAGAGCGGCTTTTCAGACGACGAGTACAGCTCTGCCGGAGCGTCGATAGCAGATTCGCAGGCCGAGCTCTATTCCGAGTCTGACCTGATAGTCAAGGTAAAAGAATTACAGGTGGGCAAGGGTGAGCACGCAAACGTCAAGCCGCACCATACGATCTTTGGCTTTAATCACTTTGAATCAAGCAGGGAACTGACCGATGTGGCGATGAAATCCCGCGCGACCTTCATATCGTTTGAAAAGGTGGTTGATGAAAAGGGCCAGACCCCGCTTTTGATGCCTATGAGCAGGATTGCGGGGGCAATGTCTGGCATCTGGGCTGGCTTTTTCCACAACTATGCGTTCAGGCACGACAAGTCGATCAGGCTAAAGACGGGTGCCGATCAGGTCAAGAGCAGGTTCGTCGACGGCTTTGAGCAAATCATCGATGTCAACATCGACAATGAGCTAAAGCGCATGCTGTCGCTGCAGGACAAGATGGCAGTAATATTTGGTGGTGGGACCGTAGGCGAAACTGCCGCAAGGATATGTTCGGCGCTTGGAGCCAAGATCACAATAATTGAAAAGCGTGAGGGGCGCAGGAAATACCTACAAGAGCTCAACATTCCAAAGTGCTCAGTCGTCGCCGTTGCCGACCGGGACATCTTGCGCGGCTCCTATGTCATAATCGGCTCGACATACGACAAGGAAAAGGCAGACAGGATGATCGATGAAAAATTGCTCAAAG
Organism: Thermoproteota archaeon; assembly: GCA_040757615.1. Taxonomy (GTDB): domain Archaea; phylum Thermoproteota; class Nitrososphaeria; order Nitrososphaerales; family Nitrososphaeraceae; genus Nitrososphaera. The sequence goes on from JBFLWZ010000100.1 coordinate 6,745, forward strand.
AAATCTCTGAAATGAGGAAAAAGATAATCATCGACGTGTCGGTAGATCAGGGCGGCAACTTTCCATACATCGACCCGACAGGCAAGTATTCGCCATCAAGCACCGGCACAATACTGAATCCGGCTCAGACAGACTATTTCGGCAACATATTTATCCGCGTACCTAACATCCCGTCAATAGTTTCGAGGTACGCTTCGATAGAACTGTCGTCCATAATTTCAGGCTATGTTATTGAAGTTGCAAACAAGTCAATGCGGCCCGAGCTTGCCAAGGCTGTAAGCATCAGGGACGGCGAGGTATTGGATCCGGCAATAGTTAAAGCGCACAACCTCAAGTAACTTTTAGCAGAAAAAGATTCCATTCTGGATATAAGCACGGCATATCTGTTTTGTTTTGATTATGCTCTGTGTGATATGCAAGGCGAAGATCGACACTGCTTATAATGACCTTTGTTTTGAATGCTACAAAAGGCAAAAGATGGAAAGGGAAAGGACGAACGGCAGGATCAGGCAGACTATCGCGTAAATGAAAAAGTAGGGCCGAAGGTATC
>JBFLWZ010000101.1:0-7272 GCA_040757615.1 Thermoproteota archaeon
GGCACATTGTGCTTTGTCACTAGTCGCTCTGCAATATCTAGCGCGATGGCATAGCTCATGCTAGCAGCCTGACGCATCTTTTCCTTGTTCACCTTGAGCGACCTGACGACGCCATCTACCACTCTGATCGCATCGAGGGTAGTTGCAGACACACTTAGCAACGGCGGCTTGAAATCCTGCAGGTCACGGCTGTATCCTGACGGCAGAGCCTTTACAATTCCAAACATAGCTACCAAGTTGCCTGTGACAATCGCCGCCTTGGCTCTTGTCAGTTCAAGCGGATCCGGATTTTTCTTTTGCGGCATTGCGCTTGAAGTAGAGCTGTAGCGGTCAGCAAGCTCGATGTATCCAAATTCCGTGGTCGACCAGATTATGAAATCTTCTGCAATCCTTCCAAGGTTGCTGGTCAATATCGCAAGAGTCGAGGCATATTCTAGGAACGAATCGCGCGAGCTGGTGGCATCTATCGAATTCCTTACAATGCTGTCAAAGCCTAACAGGACTGCCGTCCTCTTCCTGTCGATGCTGATGCTCGAGCCGCCTATCGCACACGCTCCAAGCGGCGACTGGTTTATTCGCTGGAACACAAGATACAGGCGCTCCATGTCGCGCATAAGCGCATAGGCATATGACAGCATAAAGTGAGAGAACGTACCTATCTGGGCCTGTTGCAAGTGGGTGTACATCGGCATCGGCACCTGCTTGGTTTCTGTGGCCCGTTCCACAAGGCCCTCTATGAGGCTGGATAGAGCCGCGCAGATTTCGTTAATGTCGTCGCGTATCTTCATCCTAATGTCAAGGACTACTTGGTCGTTCCTTGATCGGGCGGTATGCATCTTGCCGCCTGCGTCCATTCCTGCCCTCTTGATAACAAACGCCTCAAGAGCCTCATGTATGTCCTCGTACCCTTCGGTCTCGATCTTGGCAGGGTTCTTTTTTGCCTCCTCTAAGGCAGATAGTATCTTTTTCAGCTCGCCAGAAGTTATGTTGCCAGTCTCGTGAAGCATTATCGAGTGCGCCTCGCTCCCAAGGATGTCGTAGTATAGTATGGATTGGTCATGCTGCATCGAGGACAGAAAGTGGAGCACGGTGTCGTCCAGTTTGTCCTTGGGTCGGGACCGGTACATGCAGTGTGCACCGTGGGCGCTTTATTTTAAGATTATACAACAAGCTAGCTCCAGTCTATCCTTTTGTTAATGGGTACTAGCTAGCCCGCTGTTATATCATCTAGCAGACAGGTTTGCATGGAATCCGCTCTAGCAACGACAAGGCTGATAGAATACCCATCTGACCTTTCAGGATGCAGCTCTATCGGCATAGGAGAAAGACAGCTGCTCTACCTATGCTCGCGCGGAAACAACAAGTCGTTTGTAGTGGTCCTTGGGTTCTTTTCGGGGCAAAAGGAAGATGTTGTCACCAAGGATTTGATAGAGCCGGTTCCAGAAGAAAGAAAACTTTCACTGGGTGAAATTGTGGCAAACACTCTTTCAGACGAACACAAGGGCGCACATATCTTTTTCCTCTAATAGTTCTTTTATAGCCTGCTTAAAAGAACTAGCTCCATATGCTCAACTGGAAACGCGCGCACGGCTCCACACACGTTTCTGCAATAGTTAAATATGGTATACGATGAATTTCTATCGTATATGAGTCAGGAAGAGCAACTGCAGCAGACTCGCAGAAAGATCTTTGACGAGTTGACCAAGATAGTGGACCCCGAAATCGGAGTTTCCATCATGGAACTTGAACTTGTGGACAAGGTCGACATCAACTCTGGCAAGGTAAACGTAGATCTGCACCTGACAAGCCCGTTCTGTCCTGCAGTCTTTGGCTTCAAGATCGCCCAGGACGTCCGCGACAACATTTACAAGCTGTCTGGCATCAATGAAGTGAAGGTAAACGTCAGCAACCACTTTATGGCTGACGCGATAAACAAGCAGGTAAATGAGAGCAAGTACCCTGCCAAGACAGAGAGCAAGCCCTCTGCCTAGTCTTTTTTCAGCCTTTCCTGCAGGTCTGCTACCTTTTTCTCGTTCTTTGAGAAGCCAAGCAAATGGCCTCTCAATAATTGGATGCCAAGTGCTGGGTCGACGCCTTTAGGACAGACCGAGCTGCACGAGCCAGCAAAATGGCAGCGCCATATGCCGTGCTTGTCGTCAACCAAGTTCATCCTGTCTTTGCTTGCCGTGTCGCGGTTATCGATAAAGTAGCGATATGCCTGCGCAAGCGCCTGTGGCCCGGGGAACCTTGTGTCTGTTGCAACAGTGGGGCATGCTGCGTAACAAAGGCCGCACTTGATGCAGTACGAAAACTGCAGGAACTTGTCAAGGTCCTCAGGACTCTGCATGAACTCTGACAGTTTTGTCCTGTCCACGATGTCTGCATGCTCGTTCTGCACGTATGGCTTTACGTCGTGGTGGTGGGCAAAGAACTGGGTAAAGTCCGTTACAAGATCGCGGATGTGCGGAAAGTTGGCAAGCGGCTCGACTGTTATCGTAGAGCCTTCAAGCTCTGACACCTTGGTATAGCATGCCAACCGCGGGATGCCGTTTATCTTCATACCGCATGACCCGCATGACGCCATTCTGCAAGAGTAACGAATGCCAATGCTCGGATCCTTGTATGCCTTGGCGTGCAAGAGCGCATCAAGCACTGTCGTCCAGCGCTGCACTGGCACTTCGATGCTGTCATAGTGTGCCGATTCACCTGTCTGCCTGTTTGCCCTGTATATCTTTAGTACTACCGAGCTTCTGATCGTCTCCTTCTTCTCGTGCTTTTTCTCTATCTTTTCTATTTTTTCAATTACCTGTTCATTCATTTTTACTCAAACCCCAATCCGTTTGCGACAATAATCGTGCGTGTGCCATATGCTATCACACCCATCATGGCGGCTATTGTCAGTATCGTAACTCCGTCTTCCCACGCCCTGCTCTGGCGCAGCTCAAGCAGTATCACGCGCAACCCGTTAAAGCCATGGATGGCGATCAACACCAGTATCGATTCGAGCAGGACAATGTAGGGGAAGTTGTGGTAGTTTGCGATCACGTTCTCGTACTCCAAGCTCATGTTGTATGGCATTATCAGACGCATCATGATGTGCACAGCTACAACAAAGAGTGCAGCTACTCCTGTGATGTAGTGTATTTTCATTATCTGGCTTTCTCGAAGCATTGTCATCTTTTACTCTCCTCCAAAGAGTACCGACGCCCCATACAGCATTGCGACTGCCGCCAATATCAACGCTATCCATATGCCGGATTTCTGCCGGTAGTTGAGCGATACCGCGTCGTAAGGGTAGTCGGGCCTGCCCGGTTTGCCAAGCCCCTTGCCGCCGTGGGTGAATATCAATCGTATGCCATTTGCAGAGTGAAAAGTGCTCATGCCGATTACAAGCAACAGTATCAGGTGCCCCATTGGGGTCTGAGTCAGCTCTAGCATAGCGGCCCATGCATCTGGACCTTGCGTAAGCGAGCTTGTCTCATATATGTGACCTACGAAATAAGCAAGCAGGCCGACTCCTGTCAGCCTCTGCAGCCAGTATGATAAGCGTTCCCAGCCGTAGCGGCCTGGGTTGAGCCAACCTTTCATTCCTTCTCGGTTGTTGCGATCCATGCTCTTTTCCATCAATACTTCCTCTCCACAGGCGCATAACGCGTAAACGTCACCGGATGCCACGTCATCTTGGGGCCGCCGTCGCCGGTGAAGTAAGCCAGAGTGTGCTTCAAAAAGTTGGCGTCGTCGCGATAGGGGTAGTCAGTTCTAGAGTGGGCGCCTCTTGACTCCCGCCGGTTGAGCGCGCCAACCAGCACCACTTCGGCAGTTCTCAACATCGAGTCTATTTCCATTACGTTAACGAAATTAGTGTTGTATTCTTTGGCCTTGTCGTCGACGTGTTTCCACATCGCTGCCTTTAGTTCCCTAGTCTTTTTCAGCGCGTCAGTCAACCCCTGCTCGTTCCTAAAGACATAAGCCTTGTCGTCCATCACGTCAGTAAGCTGCTTGCGCACCTCGTAGGGGTTGACATCGCCTCTTCCGCGGAATAGGCCGTCATAGATGCGCTTTTCTTCCTGAAGCACCTGCTGTTCTGAAATGGAGCTCACTTTGCGCCCTTTGGCATACTTTGCTGCCATTTCGCCGGTTATCCTACCCCAGACGATGCACTCTGAAGTCGAATTGGCGCCCAGTCTGTTTGCACCATGTGTGCTGTTGCACGCTGCTTCGCCTGCAGCCCACAGGCCTGCCATCTCTGTAGCGCCGTCGATGTTGGTATGGATGCCGCCCATCATGTAGTGGCATACGGGTCGGACCTCTATCGGCTCATCGATAATGTCAATTCCAGAGAACTTGATCCCTATTTCCCGGATTCCTGCAAGCACTTCCTTTATACGCTCGGCGCCCAAGTGTGTCAGGTCAAGCTTTAGGCAATCCGCGCCTGTTTCGTGCTTGAACCCTCTGCCCTCTTGGATCTCTTTTATCATGGAACGCGATACTACGTCCCTTGGAGCAAGCTCAAGCTTGCCTGGAGCATACTTTTGCATAAAGCGCTCGCCCTTGTTGTTGATCAGGTACCCTCCTTCACCTCTCGCACCCTCTGTGATGAGTATTCCAGACGGCAGTATGCCTGTCGGGTGGAACTGGACAAACTCCATGTCCTTCAGAGCAAGCCCGGCCCTGTATGCCATGTCCAGCCCGTCAGGAGTGGAGGAAAACGCATACGTGGAGAAGCTATAGATCCTGCCAGCCCCGCCTGTGCAGATTATGCCGGCTGGTGCTTTGAATATCGCAAAGTTGCCGGTCTTGAGTTCAATTGAGGTTATGCCTTGGAATATGCTGCTATCGCTAAGTATCGAAGTGCAGAACCACTCATTGTAAAAATGAATGTTGTCGTATTTCTGGCATGTGTCATAGAGGGTCTGCATCTCGTAGAATCCGACCTTGTCCTGTGCAAAGGTTGCGCGCGGGAACGAGTATCCGCCGAACTTGCGCTGGGCTATCCTTCCATCCTTCCGCCTTGACCATGGCATCCCCCAGTGGTCCAACTGGTAAATCTCGTATGGCATACTTTTTACAAGCAGCTCGGCGACATCCTGGTCTGCTAGAAAGTCACTCCCTTTTATCGTATCATAAATGTGAGACTCCTGGTTGTCGCCTTCTTCTTCGTATAGGACTGCAGCAGTGCCGCCTTCTGCGGAAACAGAATGAGAGCGCATGACCTGCACTTTGGAAATGACTGCTATACTCAGCTTTTTGTCAGTCGCAGCCGCGGATATCGCCGCGCGAAGACCTGCAAGACCAGAACCAATAATCAGAACATCATGAGAGATCGCCTCAGTCAAACCTGCGCACCCCTATATTCACTTCAGGTGGGCTATTCATTCTCATAAATATCTTTCATGCATATTCACATGCTGGTATCATAAGTTTTCATAATGTCGCAAGGTGATTCTACAGCGCAATGATGAGCTGAAAAACCTGTAACAGGACACCAAAAGGCTTATCTTGGTTGTGGACTAGTGGTGGATGTAGATGTTGCTAGAAAGTATTTTGGCAATATTTGCCCAGTCGTTCGGGCTTACCTATTCATGGCTAAACGCGAACCTTGTCAGCCCTTTTCTGGCATTTACTCGGGGCTTTGAATTTGCAGTGATATTTCTAGCAGCAGCCCTCTTTTTCGCGATAAGCGTTTGCTTTCTATTAAGGCAGGCCAAAAAGCTGCCCAAATCATACGTTATCGAGATAGTCAACGTGTATGGTCAGGTTGTTTCAATAGACGGTGTAAGACAGACCTTTGCGACTCATGACGCGGCAGAAAGCTATGCCCGGATGTACCGCAGCAACTTTGGAGACCAATACCGGTTCAAAGTAGTCGGCATAGCAGAATCAGGCAAAAGTTAATAGCCGTTTGACTTTGCCGCATCAATGATGGTTGACCTTTCCCCGCAAGCTGCAACCGCGTCGAGGATTTTTCTGGCTCCCAACACCTCCGATCAGGAGCTCGTGGAACGGGCAAAAAAGAGGCTTGCAGAAAACGGCGTGGCTCCGGAAAGGATCGAGATCAATTATGACATGCAGCTACTGAGCACCGGAGACATGTATATCAGCTATGACCCTCCTGACCTCGTGGTCAGGATCGTCTATGAAAAAAAGCCAAGCGGGATGGTCAAGATGAAGAGCGCTGCAATGATCAAGCTTTGAGCATCTTGTGTACAGATTCTGCAATGTTGCTAACAGGATGGGTGCTTTCTGTGCCGTCCTTCATAGACCTAATAATCAAATGCCCTGCCACAATTTCACTTGGTGCAACAATTACAACAAGTGCCGCGCCTTTCATCGACGCGTCGTCAAACTGCTTCCTCAAAGCCCTTCCAAGGATGTCATAATCCGCCGCGATTCCTGAAGCGCGCAAGACTGATACGATTTCAACAACTATGTTCCTTGTATCTTCTGCTGCATTGGCGACGTAAACAAGTTCTTTCACAGGTTGTTTTAATATTCCCTGCTTCTTAAGGGCCATTACTATTCGCTCGACTCCTCCAGCAACGCCTGTCGCGCCGATATCCTTTCTTCCAAACGCTTCTGTCAACCTGTCGTACCTTCCACCTCCGACCAACGCACCAGATCCAGACGAAGGATCGAACGCTTCAAAGACAATACCGGAATAATAATCGAGCCCGCGCACGATACCTAGGTTGACTCGCGCTTCGTGCACTTTTCTCGACATGAGCGAGTCCATCAGGCCGGCGAACTTTGACCAACTGTCAAGCTCGCTCAAGCCGGTCTTGGCAGCGACTTCGTCAACCGTACCTTTGACTCTTGAAAGATCTATCAGTGCCTGAAGCTTAAAAGACTCTATCTTGTCCTTGTACTCTGCAAGCACTACTTCCGGCCCCTTTTTGGGCACCTTGTCGACTGCGCGAAACATCTCCATCATTTTTTCTTCATCCGTGACGCAAAGTTTCTTCTTAATGTATTGCTCGATAACCTGCCTGTCGTTTACCTCTATAGCGACCTTTAGACCGAGTTTTTTAAAGAAAGTGGAGACAAACTCGATCACTTCTGCATCTGATTCTTGGCTGAACGGACCGTACACTTCGATGTCCCACTGGTGGAAGTAGCGGTAGCGTCCAGCCTGCGGCTCGTCATACCTCCATACGCCGGCGAACGTCGCTAGCTTGGCAGGCATCTTCAAGTCGCGCCTCGCAGCTACATAGCGAGTCAGACCGATGGTCAGATCGAATCTGAGAGCGACATCCCTTCCACCCTTGTCCCTGA
>JBFLWZ010000102.1:0-7254 GCA_040757615.1 Thermoproteota archaeon
TGTTCTTGGACGAGATTATTGTGTCTCCAGCATGAACCAAAAATGGATCATCTTTTACAAGATTCTTTGCCATCAACACAGCATGACCAAATCCAAGTGGAGCAGATTGATTAATCCAGACTATGCTTGACAATGATAGCTTTTCGTAGAACCTAGCCAGCTCCTTGGCATGGGATGACTTACCTTTCCTGTTAAGTGAGTCTATGAAATCGCGATCCGGAGTAAAGTGGTCTTCGATGGCTCTTTTGTTGCGACCAACGATAAAATAAAAATTTCTAAAACCAAAGTCGAATAGCTGTTCATAAATCAACTGTAAGACAGGCTTGACGCAAAGTTCTCCATTTTCTGTTTTTGAGAAGATTGGCAGCATTTCTTTTGGCTGCTCTTTGGTTGCGGATAACAATCTGGTACCAAGACCAGCCGCTGGTATGACTACCTTGCTTACAGCTTTCAACGAGAAAAGCAGTATTTTTTTCTATATAAATATTCTATGAAGCTATAGCCTTTTCACGAAGGGAGCACTAGGTTTGATGTTATCCTTATTGCCAAAGCTACTACCCACAAGCAAGCTGCGACTGTTATCGCAGCCCCATTTTGTCGTCTCGTGAGATAAGTCAGACCTATCGCTGCCGGAATTTGAAACGGAATATCATACAGTATTCTAGTTTGAATAACCCAGTCTCCAAAGAGTATAGGCAGAATACCTATAGACAGAAATATCAAAAGAAATATTGTAGATGCATTTCTCAAATCTGATCTAAAAAGCCAGTAGGCTGCAAGCAACAGGATGATAAAGTTGTTGAATATCCCGCCTAGGAAGGTATGGATAGAATAAGATAAATTATTCCATCGTAGGTTAAACTGCTCGGTCCCCGCCTGGCTCTCGGCTATTATAATATCCCTCTCTATCCCGCTCGAAGAGCTGGTAAGTGCAACTCTTGCAACATCGATCACAACAGTAAATAAGATTACAAGCAGGAGCAGGAATGCACATTTTCTGTCATAATATCTTAGTTTGATCATCGCTGCCAAGAATATGCCACCAACTATGGCAAGCACAGTCCAAGTATAGATGTGTGAGAATATCAGAGATATCATTAAAGCAGAATATATTGTGAAATTCATTCTGCTGGGCTGTTTTAGAAACCTAAGAAGAAACACGAATGAGAAATAGCCTATAATTAACGCGAGCCAATTTGCGTAAAAACCAGCATAGATTCCAATTAGCGTATGGAATGAAATTGCGGTAAAGAATGCGGCCAGTATGGACGCAATGTCGCTTGCTGTTAGTTGACGTGTCAAGAAATAGACTGCTATAACAAGGGCAGGTCCCAGTATCACTGGAATATATTCGATGGCCAAAGAAAGATTGTTGGTGTAAATTTCGATGAGCTTAGTTGTCGCGAGAATGAATATGAGTGTCAGGGGGCGCTCGCCATTACTCTGGATAACAAATGCTTGTGTCAGGAATTCATCAATAGTTTTCGACTGATCCAGCACATTTATCCAATTAACATAAAATCCGGTGTCAACTCCCACAGTCCCGTTATCTTCGTTAACTAAGGGACTATGGGCGATCATGATCAATAAAATCGATAAGAGCGCGAAAGCTGCTAGTAGAATCATCCTTGCTTGAGGTTTTACTGTTGCATTCTGGATATCGATACTTTGTAGTTGGACTATTGTTCGTTTTGCATAATCCATTAATATTTTTGCAGGAATGCAGCTAAGAAGAAGTAGCATTAATGCGGGCGAGAACAGTGAAAATAAAAGAAAGATTTCATACATGTAGTTGCGCGATACTGGGCGATCTTCTGGCGGAACGACGACCGGCAAGATTGACAAGATAAGACCCATCGATCCTAGAACAGTCCCAGTTATGATAACATAGTTTGCAGTGAGACCAACGCGATTGTTTATTTGAATTCTACCATAGTGCCCAACAATCATTATGGTGATTATGACTGGAACTGCACCCAAGGATATGACATCGAAGATGACGTCATAACCTAAGATGAAAGCTAGGGAAAACAAAAGGGTAAAGATGGTCGCGGTGGCTATTCTAATTCTGCTATTCTTGACTGATAGGGTGGCCCAGAGCGATAACAACAAGCTAACTATAACATGATTTACAGTTTTATCAACGATGAAGCCATCGAAAAGGATGTAGTAGGTTATCCTGTCTTGAAAAAAATACACAATGGGTTTTAAGGAAGCTGCAACAGCAAAGACATAAAAGAAAAAGATCAGCGCCAGAAGGGCAGAGGTTATTACAGATATCTTGGGAAAATCAAAGCCCAGCGTTCTTCGTATTGCGCCTCCCACTACGGTTCCCGATGTCACTATTGATTGTTACAGTAGTATCTTTTTAAACATTGAGAAACTCGCCATTAGTTATTTGTAAAAACTCGCCAAAATTTTATCGAATTCATCTGCTGTATTATCCCAGTTAAATTGCTTAGAAAAGGCTAGTGCATGAGCGCTTAGCTTGTTCAACAGGTTCTCGTTTTTTAATAGAGATAATGCTGCATCTGCTAGTTCTGCAGGGGTATTCTCTTTAGTCAAAATGCCTGTCTCGCCGTCTCGGATAGAATCCCTTAGACCAGGGACATTGTATCCTACTGCGGGCGTACCCATAGCATTGGATTCTGTCACGACCAGACCCCAACCTTCTCGAACTGCAGGTACAAGAACAAGATGGGCCAGACTCAAGAGTTGATACTTCCTTTCTTGATCGATAGATCCAAAATATGTGATGTCTTTGATGTGAAGATGCTCAAGTCTGGGACGCATGTAACCATCACCGATAACCCACATCTTTGCATTGGGGATGTGTTTTTTTATAATTGAAAATGCTTCTACTGCATGATGCGGTAGCTTGACTTTCTTTAATCTTCCAATAAAAACGACTGTTGGTTCTGTCTCTTTTTTCGGTAGTTTTGAAAGAGGTGTAATATTCAATCCTTCAGAGAGCATCAGTATTTTTGCAAAGCCCATTTCTTCTAAATCCATCCTTGAAGAGTTTGAAACTGTGATAGTAGGAATATTCTTGTAGTATGACAACCATTTTCTTTCCAAGTAATAATAACCGATGTAATTTAATGGAAAACGTGTTTCATAAAACCAGAACTCCCGGGCAAGCTGATGAATTAAGGCAATTATAGGCCTATTTTTGATAAACTTTGGAGTCAAAAATGGCCGAGTATTAATTTCATCTACAACTAAATCATAATCATTCTTGTGTTTTTCATAAAATGATTTTGCCTTGTTATAGACTCTGTATTTACTACCATCTCGGAAAATTTCTATACCATCAATTTTTTCCTGTGAAGGCGCACCTTGGAATTTTGACGTAAACAGCGTCAACTGATGACCCTTCTTGGACAGCCGCCTCATTACCTCATGTGTAAATACCTCGGCTCCTCCAGCAGCAGGATTTTTTAAATCTCGCCAATTAAACCATAATATTCTCAATTGTTCTTCCCTTTTGTAAATAAATCTCCTTTGATCATCAGTACATAAAGATACATAGCGTAACTATAAATCTTAGTAAACTTTATTCTGTATACCTACGATTGATAACCGAAGGCGACATAGCAAGAGTAGATCATAATAAGATCCACCTCATCTATGAGAAGTGGCCAGAGCACTTTCAAGCTGCTACGGATATCAAATTTGCACTTGATCACGATCGCGGCTTTTATGACTCGATAGTATTATGCGGTATGGGAGGCTCTGCAACAAGTTGTGACATACTAAACGATGTAATTCACAATGATAGTAATATCACGTCTTCTATTGTAAGGGATCATCGATTGCCCAGTATTGTTAGCAAGCGTACTTTGATAATAGCAAATAGTGTCTCAGGCAATACCGTTGAAACAGTACAAGCTGTCAAGGCAGCATTTGAAAGAAATGCAGAAGTGATTTGCATTTCAGCTGGAGGCAAGTTAAAGGAACTTGCTGAAAAGAATGGGCAGAAACATATCGAGATTCCAAACCTTTCGGTTCCACGTGTATCATTACCATATCTGTTAATGCCTGCCTTGAAACTGATTGATCCATTATTGAAAACATCTGTGCAACAAGACATACAAGATATGCTAAAGAATCTTGTACGTATTAGGAAAGAAATTTCTGCAGCTGTGCCTGAGCAATCGAATATTGCAAAAAAAATCGCCAGCTTTCTGAACAACGGTTTTGCTTTCTGCTTTACCTCGCCTTATCTTGTGTCGGCCGGAACTCGGTTCAAGAATTCGCTAAATGAGAATGCAAAAGTCCATTGTCTTAGAGAATCGGTATTTGAAGCATCTCATAATGAGATAGTTCCATTCTCCTTCAACTATGATAACTTCAATCCTAAGGTAGTCTTGCTAGGATGGGCGCAGGATGAAAATATTACGAAAGAGCGATTTGAGAAAGTAAGAGCCTTTTTCCAAGATATCCGTCAACCGTTGATGGTTATAAATTCCTTTGAAAGAAGTCTACTAAATGCAATCATATCCTCAATTTACATTCTAGACTATTCTACTATCTATATGGCAGTGGCAAGAAACATTGACCCATCTCCAACTCCGGCTATAGATATACTAAAGAAAGTATAGCAGGCATCTTAACATAGATTCGACATATTTTGAGATATTATTGAAAATATCAATTAAGCAAATTCTGGTATGAATTTCTACATGTGAATTATGAACAAATTTGCAATATTTGTTCCAGTGTCTCTGTTTCCCTTTGCATATTCATCAAACTGCCATCTGGCACCACAATATGATCTGGCTTCTTTATCGTCATGGCAAGTATTTGCTTCCTTTCGATAGTATTTGCAAAACTTATTGTACTTACAAATCAATAACCTCTGATGCCTGAAATCAATTTTAAGCCATATGATTGATTGTTATAGTGACTCAGGTCTGTAGACCATCCTTGTAAATGGTACTAGAAAATAGATATAACGAAGAATATGAGGAAATCGTTGATTTAGTGACATGCTTCGACTATCATCTCTAGCCCTCGTAGCAATCTCGGGTATATTATCAGCTCTTCTAGGTATAGCCTACGCACAATCAAATGGAGATGGCGTTGAAGTCATCAAATCGTCTCTGGTCTTTGATTCTAACGCAAATATCCATGTACTTGGTGAAGTAGTGAACAATGGAGACAGATCCGTTGGCACTGTTTTCGTTATAGCAATTTTTTATGATGACAACAGATCCCTTGCGTCAAACCATGCATATATTCAAGCGACTTCCTTGAGACCAGGAGAAAAATCTGGCTTTGATATAGTATTTGAGGAGATACAGTATAACGAAGAAGGTCTGGAATTTGATAAGTATGAACTCGTTGTAAATTCCCAAAGCACTGGTCCAAAGTCTGCTTGTCTGTCATTGAATGTAACAAGGGGTTTCCTTGATGACACTGGAAATTATCAACTTGAAGGAACTGTAACGAATAATGGAAATCAATTAACAGAATCCATTAAAGTCTCAGCTACGTTTTACAACACTACGGGGCATGTAATCGCAATCGATTCTGTAAATGTTGTAAACGATGATGATGAAGAATTTCTTCTTCCTAATGAAAGCGCAGAATTCGATTTAATCGGAGCTCCTTATGATTCCAACTCTAACATTTCATCTTATTCCATCAACGTTGAAAGCATGCAGTATTCCATGATTAATCCGGTCATTACAAAGGACAACATAGCATGCCCAATTCGGCCCTCTACTTCGATAACATTGCATATCAACAGCACCACATCCACTTCTCCACTTACCTACGATCTGGTTGCTAGTGGAAAAGTTGCGGTCCCAATAGAGGGTGAAAGGTATGTTGTTCTTGAGATATATAATCAAGATCAGCAGCTGTATCATAGAGACATATGTGAACTCGCTGAAGATAACTCGTACTTGTGTACCACCACCTTTTATCCTCTTGATGAACATGATTTTGTGCTGAGAGCCAAGTATGTAGGAGCTTTTGCCGAATCCACATTTGCAGTTCTCAATACTGAAGTTAATGAGCCAGAGGATGTTGATGGCAGCAGCACTAGCATTGGTTCGGTAGTTGCCAATTCTTCATTGGTTTTGGATGATGGCAGCATTGTAGCTGATAACAGCACTATTTCAGATGTTTCAAAGATCACGCTTTCTACAAATCTGAGGAACAATAACCCTACTCTTCAATCAGTAGCTATGATCATGCAGGTCAGGGATTCAAATAATACAACAGTTTTTCTAGATTATAACAGCATAGTTCTTGCGCCGGGAGAGGATATGTTGCTGATAAATGAGTGGACGCCAGATGTCTACGGAGAAGTCACAATTGAGCTTTTCATATGGGACAGAATAGGGAATAATTCCAATCCTCTATCAGAGGTTCATAGAAAGCACATGGTATTGGCCGCTGCCTGATCGTGTTCATGATTTTCCGTAAACACTGTTTCTTGCCAATATCGTATGCTGCATTGCAACTAGCGCCATAAATGACATCCAAGCTATTGTTGACAGGTGCAGCAAAACGAAAATTGTTAGCTCTAGATTTGTTTCGATATAGAACCGCGGTAGCACCTTGATGCCATATAGCAGATAAACAAATGAGATTGTAAGCGATCCTATCAGCAGTAAATAGCTAATCTGGTCATTCCTGTTATATCTGAATAAGATTGTAGCGTCAGGTCGTTCTTCTTTACTGCCAAATGACTTGCCCAGAACAATAGCTGCCGCAATTGCGAGTAGCAGGAATTCCAATACCTGATGGACGAGTGTCCCATATCCTATCCCACTTCCCGCGATCATATCTCCAAACGGATATAGAATATTCATAGAACCGATTGCAATATCCCCTATTGCAATATGCTGAATGTATGCCATAGAATACACGAAAGCTGCACCAGCAGATACTTTCCTCCATTTTGCTATTGCAAATATTACAATGGGAACCGCTATCAGCGACAAAATCAAACTATGAGTATATGATTTGTGAAGCAGAATTCCTGCTGACTGAAATAGAACGTCGACATCAGGCAGGCAAGCGATGAGCATCGCAAGCGCAAAAGATACCTCTCCTATCCTGAATTTCTTTGAGAGGGCATAAGCTAGCAAAAACGCAACAATTGCATGCCCAACTAGATACATCTGCTGTTGCGTCATCATTGCTTGTTTGCTATAAAAGGTTCCGTCATTATTTTGATGCGCTGCTAACATAAAATTTCTTTTACATTATTGAAAAGCCATCGGGCAGCCTCAAGCT
>JBFLWZ010000103.1:0-7245 GCA_040757615.1 Thermoproteota archaeon
TTGTGGACGCGCGCAAAAAGCCGGTGACTCCTACAATGGACATCTACCTTGACGAGGAGCACAGGGTATCAAGGGAAAAGGCTCTCGAAGTCGCAAGAGAGATATTGTTCACCCAGATAGGCGACCTTGTCGACAGAACTGAGACGGATTACAGCGGCGTGCTGACCTTCCACCTGTCTGAAACAAAAATGACAGAGAGGGGATGCAGCTTTGACGACGTGATGACAGTGCTGGAAAGCGCCAAGAAAAAGTACACCATCAAGCCAAATGAGAACAAACTCTCGATCAAGGTCACGGTGCCTGATGAGCCCGACGCGCAGACGCTTCTGACCCTCAAGAGCAAGCTGCTCAACACAAGAGTAAAGGGCGTGCCAGACATTGAGCGTGTGACCATTGTAAAGCAAGACGAAGAGTGGGTAATCCAGACCGCAGGGTCAAACCTTGCCAAGGTGGTCGCAGTAGATGGCATCGACCTGACAAGGATCACCACAAATAACGTCTATGAGATATGGCAAACGCTTGGCATCGAGGCTGCAAGGACTGCACTGATCAAAGAGATAACCAACACGCTTGAAGAGCAGGGTCTTGAAGTAGACACGCGCCACATCATGCTGGTCGCAGACCTCATGACGTCAAAGGGCTACCTGCAGCAGATAGGCAGGCACGGTATTGCCGGCACAAAGACATCGGTGCTTGCAAGGGCCGCGTTCGAAATCACGGTGCCGACAATTGCGAAAGCATCGCTTGAAGGTCAGATAGAGACGCTGAAAGGAGTAACAGAAAACGTTATAGTAGGTGCCACTGTACCAGTCGGCACCGGAATGGTAGACCTCTACATGAAGGTGAAGGATAATGAAAGCGCTGGAAAAAGTGATTAAGGACGCAGTAGCCGCTGACAAGTACAAGAGCGGCGTCAAGGAAGTGCTGCAGTCGGTTAAGGGATCAAAGCTGATAATTGTCAGCAAGTCCATCGACTCTGTAGACAGGGCCAAGCTTGAAGAGCGAGCCAAGACCGCTAATGTTGCCGTGTACGAATATCCTGGCACTTCTGTTCAGCTGGGCAAGCTGTGCAACAGGCCATACAGGATCACCGCGATAGCGATCAAGAGTGGCACTGCAGCCGAGATTGATGCAATAATGTCGGAAGGACAGGCGGCGTCCAAGTAGACTTAAATTGAGCAAGAGTTGGAAGCATGATTTGTTGTCGTCGTCGCCGTTTGCACCGCACGTCACAGGGACGCTGTAAAAATGGAAATCAAGCTGACTTCTGACGAGCTCCGGCTCTTATCCCTTTTCCAGAGCGTCACCAGCGCAACTGCAAGAGACTGCATTGTTGACGAAAAGATGGATCGCGTTATATTTGTCGTTAACAAGGGCCAGATGGGGCTTGCAATAGGCAAGGGCGGCTCTACAATAAAGCAATTGCAGAACGTGGTCGCAAAAAAGATCGAGCTTGTCGAGTACTCTGACGACCCTGCCGAATTTATCCGCAACATGCTCAATGCAGATATGGTGAACGAAGTCAGGATATCTGACAGGCCAGACGGCACAAAACAGGCCGTAGTTATGGTCGACCAGAGGAAAAAGGGTGCCGTAGTGGGCAGGGAAGGCAGGAACGCCGAGAAGGCAAGGCTTCTTGCGAAGCGATACTTCCAAATAACCAATGTTCAGATAGTAAGCCCTGAACAGGGTAATAGTAATAGGGTGAATATGGATGGGTAAATCTCCGCTAGGTCTGTTCGCAGGCAGGGTTCTCAAGGCCAAAAAGAGCCGCGCTAGGTGGGCAGACAAATACTACAAGAGAAGGATGCTCATGCTTGACAAGAAGGCAAACCCTCTAGAGGGGGCGCCGCAGGCAAGGGGCATAGTGCTGGAAAAAGTTGGCATCGAGTCGAAACAGCCCAACTCTGCCGTGCGCAAGTGCGTCAGGGTTCAGCTGATAAAGAACGGCAAGTCGGTAACCGCCTTCCTTCCAAGGGACGGCGCTCTGAATTTTGTTGACGAGCACGACGAAGTCATTATCGGCGGCATCGGAGGCTCGATGGGTGGTGCAATGGGTGATATCCCCGGTGTCAGGTGGCAGGTGTTCAAGGTCAACGGCGTTTCACTGAACGAACTTGTACGCGGAAGAAAGGAGAAGCCGAGAAGATGAGTGGGAAAGAACAGGTTAACATCCAATTGTTCCACAAGTGGGATGCTAACGACATTACGATAAACGACCCAGGCCTGAAGAACGTGATAAGCCTAAAGCCGGCCGTAATCCCGGTGACCTTTGGCAGGCATGAGCACCAACGACTGAAAAAGGCAGAGGTCAACATCGTCGAGCGCCTTGCAAACAAGATGATGCACTTTGGCAAGAAATATGCCAAGAACACTGGCAGGATGGGTGGCAAGAAGGCAAGGATGCTCAACATTGTAAAGACTGCGTTTGAGATAATCTACCTAGAAACCGGCAAGAACCCGATAGAGTTGCTGGTGAGGGCAATCGAGAATTCTTCACCAAACGAAGACACGACCCGAATCGTGTATGGTGGTGTCGTCTACCACGTGTCAGTGGACGTGGCGCCACTGCGCAGGGTCGATCTCGCTTTGCGCTTCATCGCAGAGGGTGTGAGAGAGTCAACCTACAGCAACCCGCAGACGATCGAGGAAGCACTTGCCAAGGAGATCATCCTGGCTGCCAACAACGATATGGCAAGCCACGCGGTAAAGAAAAAGAATGAGCAAGAAAGAATCGCAATGGCTTCAAGATAAGCCACACCCTTTTCCTTATTTTCTATCTATATTCTGGCTTCACAATAATTAAAAGCGATTGCTGTTTGCCTTTTTGTAAAAGGGGCTAGGCTGAGCGGGTGACGCAAGGGCGTGGGGGGAAAAGCTCCCCTAGCCTCCCATTACGCTTATCAATGGCTATCTAGACAACATAGCAAAGAATGAGCGGCAAAGACGAATCGATCTTTTCAATGGAGGCCCTCCGGAACACGCGCGCCGGCAAGGACATTCTGAAACAGGGGCTGTTAAGGAGCAAAGGATACAAACAGTTCAATCAGTACAAGGAAAAGACCGAGCGGGAATTTTCTGGATTCGCCCAGAGGTTCGTCATGTCGCTGCACAAGGCAATAACTGCCGACAGCAACCCTGCCGGCACCATTCGCAAGTTTGCCGACGATGTTGGTTCTCAAGAGCTCTCCTTGCCGGACGCAAGCGTGGCCGATGTCAAGGTCAGATTGTCAAACCCCGACGTCTTGGGCGACAGGGTCAAACGCATACTGAATTCCAATTTTGTCAAGATGACCTTTCCTGTCTTCAACGCACTATACGATGGCGCCTCAGAGTATTTCGGCGACGGACCTTCTGAAGAAAAGAGGAATGCCGTGATCGATGGCCACATCATTGCCATTGACCTTTCAGAGCCGATGGACAGAATCGTAGACAAGGACGAGGATTTGGATTTTCTAGACGATTACCGGTTCATGAACCCTTACATTCTTGGCATAGCGCGGAGCAAAATCGCTCAGGGGGGTGATGGTGTGTTGAAGGCGTTTGAAGAAGGATTCAAGGACGCGCGCATCGGTCAATACATCGACGTCAAACTGAAGATGAAGCCGGCGTCAATAAACGACGAGAACATGACCGAATGCTACAAGAAATACCGAGCCGTTATGGGGACGGCCGGCAGGAACATGGCGCTCAACCGCAGGCCACTTTCTGATATTTTCCACCTTGGCATGGCCAAGGCCGGGGAGTGCGTCGGTTGTGGCAACGAAATCGAGGACGCGATCAAGAACAATGCGGTCAAGGTACCGTCGTGGCCGCTTTATTACGCTCTCAACACGGGAGATGTCAGGCGCGCATTTGAGCTTACGATGGCAAAGAGCGAGCTCTACCTTGATGAAGCAAAGATCGCACTGGACATGTTGCCTGAAAGCTTTCAGCTAAAGCCGTTCTTGGAGTTTCTGTTCCTGACGGTAAGGCACTACAACCAGTACTGGTACAACGATCTCGTCAAGCGGGCGCCCTTTTCCGAATTCCAGCAGAAGTTAGAAGCTGTTGCCAAATGATGTGGTCTGAAAAGTACAGGCCAAAGACTGTGCAGGAAATGGTGGGCAACGAAGACGCCAGACTTGCCGCCCTAAAGTGGCTGACAGGATGGGTAAGCGGGAGCAAGCCGCTCTTGCTTGTTGGCTCTCCGGGCACAGGCAAGACTACGTTTGTGCATGCCATTGCAAGACAGTTTGACTTTGATCTGGTGGAGATGAACGCAAGCGACGCTCGCAACAAGGAAACCCTACAGGCAAGGATAACTCCAGTCTTTCAAAATACCGCAAACCTGCTTGGGAGAAAGATAATGCTGTTTCTAGACGAGGTGGACGGGATCTCGGGCAGGGAAGACTCGGGAGGCCTAGACGTGCTCGTTGACCTCATGAAGGAGCCGACGGTGCCTGTGATAATGGCTGCTAATGCAAAGTCGACCAAGATAAAGGACCTTGCCAAGGTCTGCAAGACCGTAGAGTTTTCGCCAGTGCCGCCACGCCTTTTGATGCTGTTCCTTGACCATGTGCTCCGGAGCGAAGGTGTGAAACTCGGGCCAGGAGACAGGATATCCATAGTCAACAACAGCAGGGGCGACATCCGCTCGATGCTAAACAGCGCTCAATCCCGCGTTTCAGGCTATGCCACTGTATCAAACAGAGACATTGTAGACATTGACATCGCCGATGCGGTCAACGGCTACTTTAACGCAGGAACAATGGATCAGGCGTCGCAGCTTATCGCAAATGCTGACGCTTCGTACCCAGACCCAAGGTACGGCATCTCACCGGAAGACAGGCGCAAGGACATGCTTGCCGCCTTATTCTCAAGCATAGTCTCCTCAAAGATAGAACAGGAAGATCTTGCCCACATGCTTGATGTGCTTTCAAAGGCCGACATGATCGTGGGGCGGGCGAACGCAAGAAGAGAATGGCGCCTGCTGAAATACGTGAGCAGCATAATAGCGGCTGGGCTGTATGAAAGATCGCGCCAAAAGGGAATCAAGTACACGCAATATGCAATGCCGTGGCCCATAATGGGTCCGATATTTGCCCGCTCGCAGTCGACAAGAAAGATTCTGGGCGAGCTTGCTCCCGCGCTCCATACGTCAAGGAGCTCTGCCGGGTCGTTTGCACTGCCATATTTCATAAGGCTCTTGATCAATGAAAAGATGGATCCTATTGAATTTGCGGTGGACAACTTTGGCGACGAGTCGATCGGCGAGTCGATAGCAAAGGAGATCGAGAAGGCGAAAAAGAAATGAGCGACTGGATAAGGCTGCTGGTAAAGTTCAAGGGGAAATGCGTCGAGTGTGGTAAGGAGATACCTGCAGGCGAGTACGCGCTGTGGTCAAAGAGCAACAAGGCGATCAAGCATGAAAAGTGCGAAGTGCAAAAGACGGAAAAGGCTCAGCAGGAAAAGCCACAGACAGTGCCCGAGCTTGACTGCTTTGTTTGTGGCAGGCCGGCTGAGTGCGCCGAATGCGGCTTTGAGGCTGATTGCGACAGGCAGACAGTGTCACAGGCATGCATATGCAGCCAATGCTTAGAGAATGGGCAGGCATATGTAAACTATCAACAGGCGTTTGTCGAAAAGGCACGCAAGGTAAAAGTTAAAATTTGAATGGTCTGCAGCATCCAACGTGTCAAGCGAATACGAGCACAACGTGGGCAAGCTTTTAGCCGAAAAGAGGGCAAAGCTTGAAGAGCTTATGAAAAACCCCGAAGCAAACAGGGGCGAGATTGCAATGCTTTCTACTGAGCTTGAGACCCTCCAGTCGCTCTTTGAAAACTATAACCTTGGCATGAACGTCTTCCGCAGGGCACAAGGCGGACGGGCCGGCCTTAGGGAATAAATCTTTAATGATCGGGCTCTTGTCACTAGTGTTAAAACGGATTTATAGCAACTGGCTTCTACATCTAATTGCCGCTGCCCAAAGAGGGTGTACAGGGGCTACAGATATGACACGAGTAGCAGGGACTATGTCGAAATAAACCAAGACAGCAGGTTCATGCCACGGTAACTAAGGGGATTGTAGGAAAAACAATCGTGTTTACGACTTAGCTCTCGTCGCTAATAATGAATTTATATGACGAACTGTTCGCTTTAACTACATCTCTATGCACGAAGAGAAAATCAAGCGCCTGTCCACAATGAAAAAGTCTGCCGAAAGCGGCGGCGGCAACGACAAGATCGAAGCTCAGCACTCAAAGGGCAAATTGACCGCGCGTGAAAGGATTGCACTTTTGCTTGACGAAGGCACATTTGTAGAACTGGACAAGTATGTCACTCACAGAAGTGATGACCCCACACTGCCGAAATTCTACGGCGACGGGGCAGTCACCGGCTTTGGCACAATTGCCGGCAGACAGGTTTTTGTGTTCTCTTATGATTTCACGGTTCTCGGAGGCTCACTTGGCGAGATGACGGGCAAGAAAATTGCCAAGGCGATGGACCATGCCATGAAGGTCGGCTGTCCGATAATAGGCATAATCGACTCTGGCGGGGCCCGCATCCAAGAAGGCGTCATGAGTCTGGACGGCTATGGCGACATTTTCTTCCGCAACACCATGGCTTCTGGTGTGATACCCCAAATCACCGCAAGCATCGGACCATGCGCAGGAGGCGCGGTATATTCACCAGCAATGACTGATTTTGTGGTGATGGTGGAAAACATTGGCCAGATGTTCGTCACAGGTCCAGAAGTGGTCAAGGAAGTGCTCAGCCAAGAAGTGTCATTTGAAGAGCTGGGCGGCGCACGTGCCCACGCGACAAAGTCTGGAGTTGCGCACTTTATCGCCAAGAACGAGTACGAATGCTTTGACAAGATAAAGAAACTCCTCTCTTTCCTGCCACAGAACAACACGGAAGAGCCAGCGATTGTCGAAACAAACGACGATCCAAATAGGATTGATGCTGATCTGATCAACAAGCTTCCAGAGAATCCCTACCAGCAGTATGACATGAAGGAGATTATCAAGTCAATAGTGGATAACGGAGACTTTTTTGAAGTGCACGAGCTGTGGGCAGAGAACATTCTGGTAGGCTTTGCAAGGATGGGCGGAAGGGTGGTCGGCATCGTGGCGAACCAGCCGCAATACCTTGCAGGAGCGCTTGACATCAACTCTTCCAACAAGGCGGCCCGTTTTATCAGGTTCTGCGACGCATTCAACATCCCGATTGTCACACTAGTTGACACACCTGGCTACTTGC
>JBFLWZ010000104.1:0-7209 GCA_040757615.1 Thermoproteota archaeon
ACTGCTTTTTGCGGTAATAGACAGTGAACGTTGTCATTACTGCAGTGGTGACGCCTACCATGACGGTAATAATAGTCAGCGAAGCTCCTTCTTCCAGTGACATCTAGAACCGATAGTTTTGAGGGTCAGTTAAAGAGTTTTTCAATGCAGAATTCCAGCCAGGCTGCTTTCCTCTTAATAATGATAAATGCCAGTACCAAATAGGAGGCTTGGATTTTTGCCAAAAACAGGAACAGTCGCATTTTCGGTGATAATCTTGGCGGGAGCAGTTGTAGGCGTACTTTCATTCATCCTCTTTAGCATGGTTTCCCCGGGGCCGATACTGTCATCTGTAGCACTTGAGCGGACGCCTTTTGAAGGACCTGCCCAAGGGGAGATAAGAGAAGGTGGAGAGACAACCACCGCGGAAACAGGAGCGCAGAGAGACGGAAACACCACAGGACAGAACCAGAATGCAGCAGTTCCTCCAGATGCAGTGGTCATAAGCATCTTGCAGGGCGCATCTGTGCAGGGCAATCCAGCCTATGATCCAGAAACGACCGAGGTCGGCATAGACAAGACGGTCGCATGGAAAAACGACGATTCTGTTCCGCACACCGCCACAAGCGGCGAGCTGTTTGATTCAAGCATCATAAACCCGGGAGACACCTTTACAATAGCAGCTGAAGAGATCGGGGCCGGCGAGCACGAATACATATGCACAGTGCACCCATACATGAAGGGAACGCTCGTAATCAGGTAAAAGTCGGCAGACACGGCAGATCTGGATACAGATTGGAAACTCGATCTGATCTTTTGATAGGGCCTGAGATCTTTCCACTATTCTGGTTCAGTCATTAAGATTTATCATGAAAGATTTTGAGAACTACGTTTATTCATCGTGAAAGTCATGTGTTTGTCTTCCTGAGCCCTATCCGGTTCCTTGGAATTCGACGATGCCATAGATGGACTGCCCATCAATTATGCTTAGGATTTCCCGTTGCTGGACATCTTCGATGTCATCTTCGTCAATATCGATATCCGTTATCCTAAGCACCCTGCCTTCAACTTCTATGGTAACCGGTGCAACGATGGTTGGAAGAGTGCTATCCGCGTAAATTTGCGTCGTTATTTCGGAAGCATCGTCTGCAAATTCGGAATCAGTTCCGATGTCCTCTATGATGATGTTGTAGTGTTGGCTTCCGTCGGTTCTTGCCAAGGTAAAGTTTGCGACAAACCTCTGCACAAGGCCATCTTCGACAAACAGCCGCCACCTGCCGGCCATTACATAGTCACTGTCTTGCTGATTCGTCTCATTTCCAAAAGCACCAGCTCCGTCTTCCATCAGGGATGTGGTGCCTATTAGCCCCCTCAGCAGAAAGGTAGATCTATTTTGGAAGGTAATGGCATTACCATTTGTAGTATCGTTAGTTGGACTGGCCGGCGTGGATGTTGCCTGCCCTGTTTCAGTGTCATTGCCGCCTTCAGGCTCTAAAGTGAACTGCGCAGACGCTGTAGGCAAAACATGCACAACACCGCTACCGCAAATTCCGATGCTCGTTACCAGAATGCCGATCGCAATTGATGGGATCATAATTGAAGAACTATTCCCAAACATATTGAATTTGGAGAACATGGGAAAAGTCAATTCGCCTTGCCTTATTTCGATTGGCGTAGAATAATATGTAGAGAAAAAATGTGTATCGATATCAAGGATAAAATCCAGTTCCCGGTCTCCATAATCACGATGTGACATAACGGAAAGTGCGAATGCGACTTGAAATATTGAATGTAGTGGGGCCAGTGGGATTTGAACCCACGATCTCCAGCGCCCCAGGCTCGTCGGTTGTTTTCAACCTCTGACATCCTAGACCAAGCTAGACTATGGCCCCTCACCGTTTCACATCAGAAAACCTCTATTAAACCTACAGAATCACTTCTCTTTTGTAAACTCGAGCTCGACGCTCTTGTTCCGGACATTCATCGTGTATGCTTCATAGTCATTGACAGGGATCACGTCCAGATTCTTGTTGGCGCATGCAGGGCAGGCGGCAAAGCCGTGCGATCCTCTCAAGAGCGACACGGCCCAGAGGCAGCTGTTGCATATCACCAGATCGCGGTACTCTTCGTCAGGCATGCTGCAATATCTATGCGGCGGCAAATAAAAATCAGACGGCCTTCATGCGCCTGAACGAAAAGATCCCAAACAACCCCAGCGCGGCAGTATATGCCAAAAGGATCATGGCGTCAAATATGAACGAGTTGCTGCCTACTCCAAGCATCGAGTGCCGCAGTGCGTCGACCCCATACGTCGCGGGGTCTGCCGCGGTTAGGACCCCGAGCCAGCTTGGAAGGTTGTCGAGCGGAAAGAGCGCGCCAGACAGGAAGAACAGGGGGAACACGACAAAGCTAACTATCATCTGGAACCCTTCGAGGCTGTACATGTAGCTGCCAAGCGCAAGCCCAAGCGAGGTGAGACCAAACGACATGAGCAGTATTATCGCGACCACCTGCACAAGCGACAGCGGTGTGAACGGGATGCCAATTGCGGCGCCGATGGCAAGCAAAATTGCGGCCTGTATTAGAGACGTGGTCATGCCGCCCAGTGTCTTGCCGATAAAGACGCTTGCCCTGCTGACCGGCGCGACCATCACACTCTTTAGGAAATCGAACTTCCTATCCCATATGATGTACGAGCCGAAAAACACCGAGCTGAATATTATCGACATTGCCACTATGCCGGGAAAGATGAACTGCTGGTAGCCTATTCCGGGCGCAGTCACTGGGCTGGTCGCGCCAAGGCCCGACCCGATTACAAAGAGCCATAATATAGGAGTGAACGTGGATGCCACGAGCCTGCTCTTTTCGCGGAGGAATACCTTGAACTCGCGCAGCCATAGCGCGTAAATTTTTGTCAGCGGCTCCTCTATGCTAGTCGTACTTTGCATACCTCTCCATGAACCCCCCTTCAGCCTGCTCCTTGATGTTCCTGCCGGTTATCTGTATGAACACGTCGTTGAGAGTCGGACTTGCAAATTCAGCCGACTCGGCCTCGACGTTCTGCAGCAGCACCGGCAGGGCCTTTTTCGCGTCCTTGACCGACAGCATCATAAAGCCATCGCTCTGCTCTACCTTTTGCACGAAATCAAACTGCCTTATCCTGTCGATGCTGTCCTTTGTCTTGAGCCGGATAATGTCGCCGCCAAGCCCGGCCTTAAGGCCGGCCGGCGTGTCAAGCGCCACTATCTTGCCTTTATCAATAATGCCTATTCTATCACACAGCATGTCCGCCTCCTCCATGTAATGCGTCGTCAAGATTATCATGACCTTTTCCTCGTCCACCAGGCGCTTTACATACTTCCACATGCCCTCCCTGCTTGCAGGATCGAGCCCAAGGGTCGGCTCATCTAGAAACATCACCTTCGGCTTGTGCAGCAAGCCGCGCGCGATCTCAAGACGCCGGCGCATGCCGCCGGAATAGGTCTTGACCTGATCGTGCTTGCGCTCTGTTAGCCCGACGAGCTCGAGCACTTCTTCGATCCTTTTTTGCCGGGCATGCCGCGGCACGCTGTACAGCATCGAGTGCAAATGCAGGTTTTCATAACCTGTCAGCATGTCGTCGCTGCTCGGAGCCTGGAACACTATCCCGATGCTTGCGCGCACATTTGCCGGCTGGCTGACAATGTCGTAGCCGTTCACGGTCGCAGTGCCGGATGTCGGCTTGAGCAAGGTGGCCAGTATGTGGATGGTCGTGGTCTTGCCGGCGCCGTTAGATCCCAGCAGCCCGAAAACCTCGTTTTCGTGGATGTCAAGCGTCAGGTTGTCGACTGCTGTCAGGTGGCCGTACTTTTTGACTAGGTTCCGTATCCGTATCAAGCAAAAGAATGATCGCAGTTGTCGGTATTATGCCTTGACATTAAACAAAAAAGGAAAAAAGAAAACGATTACTTTGCGCCTATCTTGAACATCTTGGTTCCGCAGACCGGGCAGATGCCTTGGGTGGCCGGCTTGCCGTTCTTCATGGTGACCTTTTTCTCGTCCTTCATCGTCCTCTTTGCCTTGCACTTGACGCAATACGCTTCTGTTGCCATGGTGCCCGTATACGGGCGGGGGTAAAAGAAGCTTTCCTCGTGCTATACCTCAGGGACCAACCAGTCAATGAGGGCGTCCAGCTCCTCGCAGCTTATGGTCACCCGTATGGGCCCAAGTGGCGATTCCTGCTCATCCTCAACTACGGCGGCTATCCCGGCTGTCGCGGCCTGTTTGTTGAGCAGAAACCACGTGCTGTCGCCGGCGCGGTTGTCAAGGAGCATCCTGCGCAGCACCCCCATCGCGGACCTCGACCGCACCTGCTCGTACAATAGTGCAAGCGATTCACTTTCTGTAGCGCGCCCTATTACTCTGCTGCCGTAGCGGAACTCAGGCGAGCACCGCTCTATCACGTTTTCAACCGCGTTGATCACTTTTTGCGGATCTTCTGAAGGGTTGACTGCAGCCTCCACCTTTACTTCGACCGGCGACTCGATTGCCAGCCTCTTCAATTCCTGCGCGCCTCTTCAAGCCAATTTTGTACAATGTCGTAGGCGTGTTGCTTTAGCTGGTCAAGCGTTAGGTCGTTGTTCGATATCGTTTCGTCTGCGAGCGCGATCGCCTCGCTTATTCCCACCAATAGCTCGCGCTTGTCCCGGCCGGCAAACTCGTCAGTGCTCGACGGCGCGTCCGACCTGCCCCTGTCAACAAGGTGCTGGAAGCGCGTCTCCTGCGAGGCGTGGATTGCCAGTAATTTAACATGGCCGGCCTTTTTCAAAACTTCTACTTCAGGTATGCTACGGATGCCGTCGATGACGACGTTGCCGGAATTGCCGTCCCGCTCCAGCTTGCGCAGCACAAGATGAGCCACCGCGCCCGGCCCGAGATCCTGCCGCAGCTTTAGCATCAGCTTGCCGAGGTTGGCATCAGTCGGCTCTAGGCTCTGCCTCTTGGCCTCTTCCCTGACTGCGTCGCCCATTGTCACTGTCGCAAAGCCCTTTTCCTTAAGGAAAGATGCGACGGTAGACTTGCCCGCGCCCGGCATGCCGGTGAGACAGACAAAGAGCCTCTTTGGCATGGCTATTCTGCCGAAAGGTCCCAGTAGGTGGCGTCCTTGAACTCTTCCTTTGGTTTGCCGAGGGCCTTCCACTCTTTGAACGACTTGGGGTACAGCTTTACGTTCCGGAACCCAGCCAGCCTGAGCGCATAATAGGTGAGGCCAGAAAGCGTCCCGACGCTCCCGCAGTAGGTGATGATTTCAGATTCGCCGGTTATCCCGCGGTTTTCTATAAAGCGCCTCAGCTCATCGGCCTTGCGCAGTATGTTGCCGTTAGAGCCCACCATCGTGTACGGTATGTTCTTTGCGCCGGGGATGTGCTCTGTCAAAAAGTTCAGCCGCTCACGCGAGTCGACCAAGAGCTTGCCTTGTTGCGACTTGGCAGCCTCGACGTACGAAGCATCGGCATAGATCTCTTTGTTGATGTTTAGCGAATGCTTTGATTTTGGAAACGTCCTGACTTGCTTTTCGGTTTCCAGCCGGAGCTCCTTCCACTGCTTGAAGGTCATCTCGAGAAGGGCGGTGTTGCTGTGGCCGACGTACTGGAACGTCCACGTGACCCTTGCGGCGAGCGCGCCAAACGTGTCGTCGTATACCACCACAGGCGTGTTGTCGGAAATGCCGAGCTCCTGCAGGATCTCTACTATTTTCTCCGGCGCATCGTTTTCAAGCACCCGGGCAAGCGGCAGCGACACTGCAGTTGGTATGTGCTCTTGCTTGTAGTCGTCTGCCTTGCGGACATCCACCACCCGCACGGCCTTTTTGCGTATGAGTGAGCGCAGAGTGTCTGCGTCGCAAACTATGGGGAGCTGGACTGCGGATGATGTTTTTGTAGCTGCCTTCTTTTTTGCAGCCTTGCCGGTCAAGCTGCGCATTCTCCTCTCGCAGTCTTGGCAGAAAAGCGCGCGTCGCTGCCATAGTCCATGTAGGCGTCAGGGTCCTTGTCAGGCGCCGGCAGTTGTATCACCTGCGCAAGGGCTGCCTTCAGGTCTTCGAGGTTCTTTATCGTGCCTGTGCCTTGTCCCTTTGTGACGCGGACGATCCACTGGTGCATGGTCTCGCTCCCGGATTTCTGCTGCCGGTACAGCTCGATTACTTTCAATACCGTGTCTATCACGCGCTTTGCCGGCACCCTCATTGCAGCCTTGCCGAGCTCTCCCTGTTCGCCGGCGCTTCCGCCAAAGAGCATCGTGTAGGTCGGAACCATCGCGTTGTTCATCCTGGTTGCACCTCCGAAAAAGCCGATCGTGGCAATCTCGTGTTGTCCGCAAGAGTTGGGGCAGCCGCTTATCTTGATCGTAGAGTCGCGTAGCAAGTCGTCGGTGTCAAGCCCGAGCTCTATGAACTTGCGTTGCACCTCCTTGGCAAGCCGGTGTGAGTTTGTTATCGCAAGGTTGCACGACGTAGTGCCAGAGCAGCCGACGGCGGACGCGATTGTGAGCGCGCCAGGGTTTGCAAGACCGGCCGACGCGAGCTTTTCATAGAAATCACGCAGCTCTGTGCCGCGGACGTAGCGTATCGCAAAGTTCTGCTGGGGTGTGTTCCTTGCAACGCCTTCTGCAGAGTAGTCGCGGATTGCAGAAGCAAGCACCCTAAGCTGGCTGGAGGTGATGTCGCCGGCTCCAAGCGTTACAAAGACCGTGAAATAGCCCTCCTGCTTTTGTGGGACGACGTTTGTGTGCAGCCACCGCTCAAATGCAGAACTGTCCTTTGTCACCTGCTCGTGGAGCACAGGAAGCCTTGCCATGCGGGGAGCCTTTGGCAACTGCCTAGTATCTTCCTGCGACTTGACATCAAATGACTGTGCAGTAGAGTACGAAGTCGTCATCTCTACTATCGAGCGCTCCTTCAAGACCATCTTTTGGAACTTTTCCCAGCCAGTCTCATGCACCAGATAGCGCATCCTGTTCCTTGCCATGTTCTCCCTGTTGCCGTGCCTGTCAAAGAGCCTGACTGTCGCCATGCATGTCACAAGCATCCTATCCTCCGGCGTAAAGTCTTCCAGCTGGTGGCCGATGAACGACGCAGCTCCGAGCCCGCCGCCAAGGTATACCTTAAAGCCCCTGACGCCGTCCTTTACTACAGGCACGAGCCCAATGTCCGCGACCCTGACCAATCCGTGCTGGTCGCAGCACGCAAAGTTG
>JBFLWZ010000105.1:0-7184 GCA_040757615.1 Thermoproteota archaeon
TGTATGAAGCCGGCACTGCGGTGTGGCCGATCTTTACTATTCTTCCGCGCACGCCCGCGACTTCTGTTGCATCAGCCGCGTCAGGCAACGCGTAGACAAAGTTCATCTGAGTCTCTGGTATCAGCCTGTAAAAGCCGCCTAGTGTGCTGATCTGTTCCACTGCTGCTTGGAGCTCTGACATCACGTGATAGCGGCTGGCGTCGCGGTAGATGGCGGAGAGCGGGTTTGTGACAGGCAAACCCTTGCCGACTCTTACTGCGTTCTTTATTGCAATATGGACATACTCGTTTGCAGCCCTACATGCATCATGCAGACTGGAGCCTCTGGCAAGATATGCAGTGACGGCGGACGAAAAGTTGCATCCAGAGCCATGGCTCTCCTCTATCATCACCCTTGGGTTTGTGATCTCTGTAACCTTGCCCCTGATGTCGACAAGGAGATCTGTGACACTCGAAGTTCCAAAGTGCCCTCCCTTTACAATGACGTTTTGCGCACCTAGTCTTCTGATTTTTCTTGCCGCTTCTATCCCGTCATTTCTAGTCTTGATCTTTATTCCTGCAAGTCTCTCCGCTTCCATCCTGTTTGGAGTAATCAGGGTGCAAAGAGGAATCAGTTTTGAGACAAACATGTCAAGAGCATCGTCACGCAAGAGCTTTGCCCCGGTCCCTGCCGAAAGAATTGGATCGAGAACTATTGGGATTCTTGATCCTTTGAGCGACCTGCGCACAGCCTCTATCGTCTGCCTGCTGTAGACCATCCCTATCTTGACTGCGTCCGGCGGCATGTCAGTCATTATGGACCTGATCTGCTGTTCTATCATTGCAGGGGAGACTTCGAAAATGTCTGACACTCCTCTGGTGTTCTGAGCGGTTATCGCGGTGATTGCCGTACATCCGTAAACGCCAAGCGCGGAAAATGTCTTGAGGTCGGCCTGTATGCCTGCGCCGGCGCCAGAATCGCTGCCCGCTACAGATAGTGCAATCTTCAAGCAGAGTGGTAAAAAAAGATAGACTGAATAAGTCTATCGGATTTACAGGATGTAGTTGCAGAGGCAGACGCGCTTGCCACAACAGGCACACTTGTTACTACCAGAATCAAGCTCGCAATATCTGTTATGAGTTTCACAAAATACCGATCGCTCTTCTTCAATTTCCTTTGTCACCGCCTGCATGACTGCAAATTGCATCGCTCTTGGTTAATCTAAAGAGCAAGCTAATTTAGACCGATAAGCTAGCTAACTTATACGCTCTGCCAACGTTTTCCACCTCGCATAGGTGCATAGATTATTAACGCGAGATCGTGCATGTAACTGGATCTTGGCATTATTCAACACGCCAGAGTGGGGAGTGACACCAGTGCAGGAAAAGCACAGGATGCTTGGCGGCCTCGATTACTTTATCCTGTGGTCAAGCCTTGGCGTTGGCCTTCTCGTGTTCTCTGCAGGTTCATTTCTTGCTGATGCAAGCTTTGTCGACGCGGTCCTTGCAATAATAGTCGGCTCTGCCGCGGGCTCTATTCTTCTGGCTCTTGCTGGCAAGATAGGAAGCGACCACGGCGTGCCGTCGCTTGTCAGCATGAGGCCTGCGTTTGGTATCCGAGGCTCGTACCTGCCAGCGATCCTGAACATCATGCAGCTCGTCGGCTGGACTACTTTTGAGATCATGATAATGGCACGGGCTGCAGAGATGCTCGCCGGAAACATCATGCCATACTATTTCTGGGCATCGATATTTGGTGCGCTTGTAGCTCTGCTTGGGATCAGCGGGCCACTCAATGTGGTGAGGAAGTGGCTTGGCAAGTTTGCCGTGTGGATAGCTTATGGTACGTCCGCAATAATCATAATAAATCTTGCCAGTTCCACCGATGTCGCGACACTCGTCTCATCGCCGGGAGAGGGGATGTCCTTCTTTTCTGCGCTTGACCTCGTGATAGCGATGCCGATATCGTGGCTGCCGCTCGTTGCCGACTATAACCGGTTTGCAAAAAAGAGCAAGAGCGCGCTCTGGGGCACGTTTATAGGATTTACAATGACTAACATCTTGTTCTACTTTGGCGGCGTGCTGATCGGAGAGTGGGACGTCGTCGCCATCATACTTGCAATACAGGTCATGTTCTTTGGGTTCCTGATGCTTCTCTTGATAGTGGACGAGGCTGACAATGCGTTTGCGGACATTTACTCTGCGGTTGTTTCGGCGCAGGACATCTTTTCAAAACTCAGTCAAAAACATCTCATAGTCGGGTTGACTGCTCTTAGCACTATACTCGCGACGGTGGTCTCGATTCAGCAGTATGAAGCATTCCTGCTGCTGATAGGCGCGATCTTTGTGCCGCTCTTTGGAGTGGTGCTCACTGACTATTACATAGTCAAGAAGCAAAAATACGCCGAACAGATGTTCTATTCTGGGCAGAACAGGCTTGGAATAGGGACGCCGGCGATAGTCGCATGGGCCCTTGGCTTGCTGATAAACTATCTGCTGTCGCCGCTCTCTCCGATCTACATGGAGCAGCTTCCTGCAATAGGCGCGACCATCCCGAGCCTCGCAGCGGCTTCGCTCATCTACCTTGCAATAATAAAGATGCGGCCTAAAATCATCCAAGAAACTTGATAACGTGGAACAAAGTCGTGACAACGACAACTCCGACTAGCACGATTTTTGAAAAGTTGTACAATGCTACTGTCATTGTCTATCCTAACTTGGGCATATAGAATAGGAAAAAGGCTGCGCCTATACTGGCCATCGCAGCAACCTTGAGCTGGATGTACAGAATTACGCGTGACATCGTTTTTCCCGTACGTGCCGCGGGATATACATGAGAGTCTGTATGTCCTTACTACAGACAAACTGTCAAAAGGCGACTTTTGCCGCCTCAAACGCATTTGCAACCTGACGACACCATAATTCACAAATATAGCCTTCTCATGCATTACTTGAGATAGGGTAATGGGAAACTGCACTAACTGCACCAAGAAGTCTTTGAATTTGATAGAGTTCAACTCGGTGCTTTTATGCCCTGACTGTTTCGATAAGGAAATCCAGAGAATGTCCGCAACTATCATTGAACCCTGACTTTTTCCGCCAGATGTGGACTGGCAAGCAACTAACAGGAATTTAATTTATAAATAGCGAGAATTGACTGACCTGTGCTGAAAATATGAGGCTACTCGAATATCAGGGAAAGGAACTTTTTAATGAGTATGGAATCAGGATACCGCGTTCGCACCTTGCAAACAACATTCATGAGGCAAGGGAAGGAGCCAGAAGACTCGGATATCCGCTTGTGCTAAAGTCGCAGCTAACTGTCGGCGGCAGGGGCAAGGCCGGCGCCATAGTAAAATGCAAGAGCGAAGCCGAGCTAGAGCCCAAGTTCAACGAGCTATTGCACAAGGAGGTCAAGGGCGAGCTCCCAAGGGGCGTCCTACTTGAAGAAATGGCTGATATCAAGAAAGAGCTCTATCTTTCGCTTTTTCTGAACAGGAGCAAGCGCTGCTACTCTCTTATCGCTTCGGCTGAAGGTGGCGTCGAAATTGAGAGTACCGGCAACAAGGTTGTCGTTGACATCCCTGTTGATGGTCTGACGCCACAGACTGCGGAAGACACTGCGGCAAAGCTGGGCTTGAGCGGCAAGACCGTGGTATCATTTGTAGACTTTACTACAAAGCTATCAAGGCTGATAGGGGAAAAGGAAGCCGAGCTGGCAGAAATAAACCCAGTTGCAATTCTTGGAGACGACTCGCTGGTAGCACTTGATGCAAAGGTGATAATCGATGACAATGCGATGTTCCGTCACCCGGAGCTGAAAAAGTACGAGCATGTTTCCGAGCTTGAAAAGCAGGCGGAGGTAAGCGGCTTTTCGCTCGTCGAGCTGGACGGCAACATCGCGATAATCGGCAATGGCGCGGGATTGGTCATGTCGACGCTTGACATGGTCTCCGACGCAGGCGGCAAGGCAGGCGCTTTCTTGGACTTTGGTGGCCGGGCAACGACAGAGACTATCTATGAAGCATTGAAAGTGATTAGCAAGATCAAAAAAGTCGAGGCGATACTGGTGAACCTCTTTGGCGGGATCGTAAGGACCAACCTTGTCGCGCAGGCGATACTGGACGCCTACAAGAACAACCTGATAACAGTTCCGGTGTTTGCGAGGATCTCTGGAGCCGAGTCGGAAAAGGCTAGAGAAATGCTCAACGGCAGCAGGGCGAAGCTCTATAATACTGTCGAAGAGGCAATACAAGCTGCGGTTGCAGCAGTAAACAGGGGATCAAAATGACAACAATAGAAAAGACGTTCAACATATTTGACATCCTTGTAGGAAGCAAGGGAGAGAAGGACTTTGGCAAAAAGCCGGTTATCATCCAGGGAATAACTGGAAGCTATGGCTCGACCCACACTCGCCTCATGAAGGCGTACGGCACAAACATCGCAGCAGGCGTGACGCCGGGCAAGGGTGGCCAGGAATTTGAAGGAACACCGGTGTACGATACCATGGCCGACGCCGTCAAGGCCACGGGCGCACAGATATCCGGGATATTCGTCCCTGCACCGTTCTTTCTAAAGGCGGCAATTGAAGCGCTTGACAGCGGAATAAAACTGCTGGTCGCGATACCTGAGCATGTCCCTATCCGGGACTCGATAAAGGTGCTAGAGCACGCAAGGAAAAAAGGTGCAAGGATGATTGGGCCAAACACACCTGGCGTAATTGTGCCAGAAGTGATGAAGGTCGGCATCATGCCTGCACAGCCCTTCAAGGCTGGAAGCACCGTCGTGTTCTCCCGCAGTGGCACCCTGATGTACGAGGTTTCATACAACCTCACGAACAAGGGCTATGGACAGAGGCTGGGCCTTGGCATTGGAGGTGACCCGATAAACGGCACGAACCTCATAGAGGCGTTTGACCTGATCAGGAACAGGGATGACGTTGACTCTGTAGTAGTGGTCGGAGAAATAGGCGGCGACGCTGAAGAACAGCTGGCAGAATACATTATACGAACGTCATTTAACAAGCCAGTCGTTGCCTATATCGCAGGAAGGGCGGCGCCGAAGGAAAAGAGGATGGGTCACGCCGGCGCAATAGTGTACGGCAACTATGGTTCTGCAGAGTCCAAGGTCTCCAATTACTCAAAGGCCGACGTGCCTGTGGCAAAGCGCCCTGCCGAAGTGCCAGAGCTTATGGCAAAGAAGCTGCGCAAGTAGACATCGATATATACTGAAAATCAATACAATAATGGCAGTCATTGTCGTCTGAGCTGCGCTTTTGCGACCGGTGTATGGTAAAGACTCGCCACGAAATAATTGAGGATCCTGAAGCCATCTATACCTACAAGCGAAGGAGGTTGTACTTGTGCAAGGAATGCGGCCACAAAAGCTACAGGCGAGGGCTGCGCCCAAGCGCAGAGTCGGTATACTAGATCATGGATGACTCAATACCTCAAGCAATTACGAAACTAAAGAGCGAGTTCGTGAAGAGCTATGATGGCCGGAGCATGCTGTCGGAAGTCGTACTACTGTCGCATTCAAAGGTCCTTCCAGTGGAAGACGGCATACTGCAGTCGCTCCACCGATTTGCATCGGCAAACCCGATCTATGTCAAGTCGTACGCCACCGAGATCGCGGGGATTGCGTGCAGGGTTTATGAGGGGGATATCAACAGCTACTGGCTGAGTAGCAAGAAATACGACACAAGCTACCAGCCTTTCTATCCGACTTGGATGCTGTCTGCGTTTGCGCTTGCACATAGCGCCAAGTCGCTTGGGTTTAGAGATCTGGTTGATGTTGGATCTGGCGATGGGAGAATAGCGTACTGCGGCAGCCTGCTAGGGATGAAGTCGTACGGGATAGAGATCGACAGCGATCTCGTGGAGCTGCAAAATTCAATTTCGTCTAGGACTGGAGTTACGTATAACGCGATAAGGGCCGACGCGACAAGCTTTGACTATCGAACATTAAAACTGTCAAGGCCGATGTTCTTTATTTCTGGCCTGCCAGAAATGGGTGAGATGCTTGCCAACAGCGTCATAAAAGAGGTTGCGGCAATAAAAGGTCTTGATGCCGGCTTTAACTTCATGGGCAGCCATACTATGAAGCCACTCTCAAGGGATAAGACAGGGTGGGGTTGGGGAAGCGTCATCTCAAACTATGGTCTGAAACACTTGGGCACGATCACACTTCCCACCCTGTGGACAGCCGACCAGTCGATCGACACAGCTTATGTATACACGATTCTCAAGCGGCAGTAGGTTCGGAAAATCTCTTCACTGAAATTACTGGCACTGACTTGACAATGGGCTCTATGTCTAGTACTTCTGTCATGACCTGCTGGAATTTTTTTATAAAGTTTGAAGTGGAGTATTTCTGAGTCGAATTGCTTATCTGGATGCGCTCTGATGCAGGAGCGCCAAGAGCTCTGGCAACCGCTTCAAGACCTTGGCCAAAAGTATGGAACTGGTATTTCGCCGGTACAAATTCAGTGTGCCCTCCTATATCTGGGACTACTGGGATTAGCCCCGCGCTCATTGCCTCAACTGTCGATATCCCAAACGGCTCGCCTGGTAGCGAGTGGATGTAGACCTTTGCGGTGCGCATTAGGCAAAGCAGCCTGTCTAACCTGATGTTTGCTTCAAACTTTACGAAATCCTCTAAGTCGTAATGTCTTGCAAGCTGGCGCAAATTGTCAAAATAACCTACCCCCTCTGGAGACATGTTGCCAGCAATGATCATTTGGCTACCAACCTGATTCTTCTTTAGAAGCCTTGCAAGCTGGATTGCGTTCTCTATCTTTTTGCTTGGATGGAAGCGGGATACCACCAAGATTGAATTGTCCCTGTTGTCAGAGAACAAGGCGGCATTTCGGAAAGTGTCGGTATCGACAGGCGGATGGATCACAGTAGAATCGACGTCGAAGGTCCTGAATATCGCCTTTCTGCTGAATTCCGAGTTTGTGAGCACCGTCGAGCTCTTCATCATGTCTCTGTACGCATGCTTGGCGGCTTCAAAATACATGTGACTGCCTTTCTCAGTCATGGTCGACAGGCACGTGTTCTTCAGGACCCTTATATAGTCAAAGTCGCCGCATTCCATCAGGTGCAATGCAATCGGATAATGGCAGTACACAATGGAATTTTTTCTGGTAAAACCACGCCGGAAGAACGGTAACATATCACCATGCGTGTTTACTGTTATGCCATT
>JBFLWZ010000106.1:0-7161 GCA_040757615.1 Thermoproteota archaeon
GGCGTAGGTGGCCTGATAGTAGGGCTCTTGATCTTCAAGAAGAGGAAGGTAGACTAGAGTAATAGCGGCACATCTTTTTCAGGTCGCAGACCTTGCAGTTTGGCTTTACCGGCAGGCAGATGTTCTGGCCATACATGACAAATATGTCGTTCACCTTTGTCCAGAGCCGCCGGTCCACGAGCCGGCTCAGTTCAAGCTCGGTCTGCTCGGGCATCTTTGTGTTGACGAGTCCGAGCCTGTTTGAAATCCTGTGTACGTGTACGTCTACAGGTATTGCGGGCTTGTCAAATGCATAGACCAGCACGCAGTTGGCAGTCTTTCTACCCACGCCGGGCAGTTCCAGCAGCTGGTCGATATCTGAAGGCACTTGTCCTGCAAATTTGCTG
This sequence comes from Thermoproteota archaeon, assembly GCA_040757615.1. Classification (GTDB taxonomy): domain Archaea; phylum Thermoproteota; class Nitrososphaeria; order Nitrososphaerales; family Nitrososphaeraceae; genus Nitrososphaera. Next base: position 387 of record JBFLWZ010000106.1, read on the forward strand.
ACCAGCACCTGTGAGACCAGCTTGATGCGCTCTGCTTTCACGTTGTAAAAGCCGATGCTATGAATTATCTCTTTTATCTCGGCAATGTCGGCTGCCGCCAGGTCCTGCGGGGTCTTGAACCTTGCAAAGAGCCTGTTGACAACCTTAGTGGTGTTCTCGTCCCGTGAGCGAGCAGACAGGATCGTCCCGATTAGGATCTTGAAAGGGTCGCCCTGCTCCTCCATCTGGAGCCCCCTGAGTGCGGTGAGCCGCGGAGGCTTTTCGCGGTTGAGCGCCCGCTCCATCTTTTTCAAAATGATTCCCATCTGGTGCTTTGCTCTCAACAGCACGGGCTGCGTGCAGTGCATATAATTGCGTAATGGTTCTTATAGTCTCGACAGAAACTATAGCTGGTTGGAGCTTACAAGAGACGAAGAAGATGCACTAGCAGGCAAGAAGGGCGAGGCTCTCGCTTCTGCATACAGGATTCTTGTTGCAATAGGCGAGGCCACTGACGCGCAAAAGCTCGTCCCGATAAAATGGGCGCATGTCTCCGGCGTCAACTATAACACGATTGGGGACGCGGGGGTGCAATTCCTTGACAGGTTCAGCAGGACTGCCAAGGTTGCAATCAAGACTACGGTCAACCCGATGGGCTACGACAGGAATCATTCTGAAGGCATATCTGAAAAGTTCCAAGAAAAACAGGCCAGCATCGTCAAATCGTACGAGCGGATGGGAGTCACACCGTCCTTTACATGCACGCCGTACGAGGTGTTTGACCTGCCGGAAAAAGGGTCGGCGGTCAGTTTTGCAGAAAGCAATGCTGCAGTCTTTTCAAACTCGTTGATGGGGCTAAAGACAAACAAGGAAAGCGCGCTGTCTGCGCTTGCAAGCTCTGTCACAGGCAAGGCGCCGCTTTCTGATCTGCGGCTCGAAGAAGGAAGGAGACCAAAGTTCGGTATAAAACCGGATTTCAAGTTTGAAAGCGAGCTGGACTATGGGCTGCTTGGCTATTTTACGGGCAAGATGATCAAGGACAGCTCTGTCGCCTTCGACATACAAAAGCCGTCGACCATCGAGGCAAAGGCGCTCTCTGCGGGCATCGGGACATCAGGCTCGTGCGGCATGTTTACACTCGGAGAAGCCAAGGAAAAGATCTCGTTTGGCAAGGAGGAAGCAAAGAAAGTGAGGGATGAGCTCTCAACGGCAGAAGACGGTGACATCATCACGCTTGGAAGCCCGCAGCTTGGCATGAACGAGCTCGACCTCTTGGCCAAGCTCACCGAAGGGAAAAAGTTCAACAAACGATGCATGATATTCTGCTCAAGGGCGATTCACAACCAGGCGGCCAAGATAGGGCTGACGGGCAAGCTCGAAAAGGCTGGCGCCGAGTTCATGTGCGATTCTTGCACGTGCCTGACCCCATACGTCACAAAGGAAGAGTACGATTCGGTCGTATCAAACAGCGTCAAGGGCGCCTACTACCTGAACAGCTCTAACAAGGTCAAGGTTGCACTCAAGGACATCAGGACGATTGCAAAGGAGTACGTGGAATGATAATCAGCAACTGCAAGAAAATCGTCGGAGGCTGGGGCGAAGGGCCGGCGATCGTGACTTCCCAGCCGATAAACTTTCTTGCGATGATTGACCCAAAGACAGGTGTGATAACCGACCCCAAGCATGAATTACATGACAGGTCGATCAAAGGGGCGGTATTGGTTTTTCCATACGCTGTTGGAAGTAGCGTTGGCGCATATGCAATCTACTCGTTGAAAGAATATGGAACTGCGCCGTGTGCAGTAGTATGCACCAAGGCAGACATCACAACAGCATCAGGCTGCGCAATAGCCAATATCCCAGTGGTCGACTTGCCAAGGGGCGCGCCGGCGATAAAGAATGGCACAATTGCAAGAGTTGAAGCGGACAACGGAATAATTACACAGGACTTTTGACAAGGACGCAGCTGCAGGTGGACTTGATTCAAGGTACAGCTATTGTTGTCATACCAGAATATGCCTAACTTCAGACTAGAACGAAAGGCCAGATGTACAAGGCCCAGTACTAGTCTAATCCCATCTTAGCAATGACCAAGTGTTTGTCACAAGGATAGTGAACTACTACCGAACTTGTTCGGCAGCCTCCATTGTCATCATCGGGTTTTCCTGTCTACTACTACCCTAGCAGCAGTTCTGGGTCGGTTCACTGGTTTTTCCCTGCCTATACTATCTATCCTTTTTTTACAGGATAGTATTACAGGATATGCCGCTCAGCAGCCTCCCCCCCCTCTCTGTCTGAGAGCACTGTGCCCTCAGACCCGGTCGGGCTGCTGTTATGCTTCTAACAACACCATATCATTCTCCCCCCTCCCTCCTCCCCTCCTGCGATTGCGAGGGGTCCTTCTTTTTTTATGCCTCTGTCGTCGCCGCTTGACTCAGTAGTAGTAGCAGTATTGGTTCCTTTGCAATGTCTGCGAGAGCGCCACACAGACGTCTCGCATAATCATCCTATATAGCTAGCTAAGAAGAAGGAGAAGGAGAGGCAAGCAAAAGCAGTTGCTAAAAAATGTGACGGCGGCGGCGATTCATTTATTTGTCCACCGGACACAAGTCCGGCGGTGGGGTCTTCTCGCCTGATTTCTATAAAATTGACCTCTATTCTTTTGTATTGTCGGGGTCCCTGCTACGAGATCCCGATTAAGCACATGTTCAATGCAATCTTTTACTACGAAATGTTAGGTGATTGTAGTGACCAAGGCCAGAGTAGTTAACAGAACCTTTTAATTTTCAAAAAGGCAATATCGCTCATTCGGTGCATGGTGCTTCGACGGGCGAACTGACCGCCGTAGGCGGGATGACGACCAAAGTCCATGCACCGAATCACATTTGCGACATTTTTGTTTCCATCCTCAATAGCTCATATATGCTGTTGAGCGCCGCCAGGTATTCTACTCCTTTTGGCGTGGTGCGGTAGTATCTCTTGCCATGTTCGAAATCGTTTACGATCAGCCCATCTTCGATCATCTGCAAAAGATAGGCCATCGCCTGTGAATGGCTCAGGCAGGCGCAAAACATGATCTTTGAAACTCCCGCTCCAGGTCCCATAGCAGTCTGCAGCACGTCCCTTGTGACTTCGTCTCTCTGTCTGTTGCGCAAATCCCGTTCTCTGCCATAATGGCAATTGCTGTGAGCTTAAAAGCAAAGTGGTCGGATGTTCTATAACACTTCGACTATCTTTTTCCGCGATGTCAGTCCAGATACTATCCTGATTCGATCTTCATTTACGCCGAAATGTTTTGCAAGCTTTTTCACAAGCTCTCTGTTCGCCTTGCCCCGATCTGGCTCTGATTTGATTGAAATGGCTATTTCGTCCCCGTTGATCTCTAGCTTGTTGTCGGAGCTAAAGCGCACAGAAACCGAGTAACGCATGCCATACGGTGGGAACACGTGCTTGAAAACCTTTTATTATCGAGAGGCGGATAGAGCTGTAATTGGCAAGCTTTTGTCCCGAATGCGGAGGCGAATTGAAATTCGACCTTGCTAGCAAGAACTTTATCTGCAAAAGCTGTGGCCTCTTTGCGTCCCGGGAAAAGATAGACGAGCTGCGCGACAAGGCAGAGAAATCTAGAGAAGACCCGCGCAGGAAACACCACGACGACTATCTTGACTGGTGGCAGTCATCCAAGAAAGACAAGCAGCAAAAGTAGCTACGTTGCAGCTGCAGTTGCATCCGAGATATCCCTTTTCAACGAAACCGACTGTTCTTCCTTTATCGTCTTTAACACAGTCATGAGCTCGGCGTCAGTTATCTGTGGAAGCCGGCGGATCTTGTTGACCACTATATCGCGCATCTCTTCAAGGTTCCTTGCCCGCACTTTTAGCAGCAGGTCGAACCTTCCGTGGATCTCGTGGATCTCCAGTATCTCGTCATATTGCGATAGCTGCGCTGTTACTTCATCGGCAGCACCTTCCTTCATGTTTATGCCCATGAATGCAAGGTGGTCATAGCCCAAGAGCTTGCTGTCAGTCGCAATTGTGAACCTCCGTATAATGCCGGCGGCAACAAGCCTGCGCACTCGCATGTGCACTGTCGCGTCAGAGATCCCGAGCTCTTTTGCAATGTCTACAAAGGGTCTCGATGCGTCCTGCGTGAGCATGTCTATTATCCGCAGGTTGATGTCGTCGAGCAGGTCAGGGGGCAATGGCACGAAAAGAGTACGAACTTTTGACCTAATAACGGTTCATGCTCGAATGGTTAATAACCCTTGCAATGGGTTTTTAGCCCGTGATCTGCAGCAAGTGCCAAAAGGGCGAGAGCGTGTTCCACAGAGCCTATTCAGGAGAATACCTGTGCAAAAAGTGCTTTGTGCGCTCTATCGAGGACAAGGCTGCAAAGACGATCTCAAAGTATTCCATGATTAGTTACGGCGACAGGCTCGCAGTCGGAGTGTCCGGCGGCAAGGACAGTTTATCACTATTGTATGTAATGAAGATACTCTTTGACCAACATCCAAACAATGGCAATGAACTCGTCGCAGTGACGATAGACGAAGGCATCAAGGGTTACCGTGACGAGTCATTGCAAATTGTAAAGGATTTTTGCGCGCAGCTAGGAGTAGAGAGCAGAGTAATTTCCTACAAGTCGCTCTTTGGGGTTGACATGGACGAGGCCATGATACTGCGGCCGTCGGAGAAAATGTCATCGTGCTCGATGTGTGGCACATTTAGAAGACGCGCAATAGACATCGCCGCTGAAACCGTGGACGCAGACGTTGTTGCGACTGCGCACAACCTAGACGATCACTTGCAAACATTCATGATAAACATGCTTGCCGGCGACGTGGAGCGGATAGGCTGGATCTACCCAGAGCCTGTGCAATATGCTAGCAGCAACATGAAAAAGGTCAAGCCATTCATCGAGATTTACGAATACGAGATAGCGTTCTATGCACTCCAGCGCGAGATCCCGTTCCAGTCAGAGGAGTGCCCCTACATGAATGAGAGCATACGGACCGATCTTAGGCAGTTCTTTAACAGTATGGAAAAGGAGCATCCGGGAATAAAGCTGAATGCCTACAACTCGATGATGAAGATAGCCAAGACCCTGCGCAACATACCAAGCGTTGAGGGCAGGAAATGTTCGGTGTGCGGGCATGACTCGACAGGCGAGGTATGTTCGGTCTGCAAGACCGTGAGCGTGCTTACATCATCTTCTTCCAACAAGCAAATATAGGCAGTCTGCAGGATATTGGGCGGAGGCAGGGAGGATCGGGGCGCTAGCCGTGCCCCACACTGGAAATCGGCTTTATGCCAGGATCAGTAACGGCCGGGTAAATCCGCTGGTGGAAGGTACCCGCTTGCTCTGCTGAAATGAAATCGCGCCGTGTCGGATGGTTATGAGCGGCGAACTGCGCGAAGGCGCGGTCTCGACCGCGTATCGTCGAAATGGATGAGGTCCGGGAGGGAGCAATCCTAAGGCGGCGTAACCGTGCTAGCACGTCTACGCGATGGATCTTGCGGGGCTTGAAATGGGGCCTTTTGTCAACGGTGGTACCGGTCGGCTGCCTCCATTACTTTTGCTAATATGTGTGGTAGGCATACGCGCGTTTCCAGTGTTGCCAGTGGAACTAGCTCTTTTATATCAGCTTTGCAGGTTGCTTAAAAGAACTGATAGAATGGTGAACCATCTCTAGGTTGTAGGGGGTTCGAGTCCCTCTGGACCGTTGGGCCCGAGCCTTATGTGGATGCGGACCCATTTCTTTCCAATAATTCTGAGTAGTAGGGCGACAGTAAAGTACGAATCCCTCTGGACCCGAGTTTTTCATAAATAGTGCTGCAAATCGATCCCATGATTTGAGTGCTGGTAAGTGTCTGGAAAATCATCATTCATACATTATTACTAGCAATAATAAAATGATCCAATCGTCAACAAAAACAGATTGAGTGATGATAATCATTCTTGGGATGCGCGGACATACAATAAGATATCTAGTAATGTGCAGCTAGAGTGGGGCCAGAGGCTTCTTGAAAGAAGAAAGTGGCTTGGCAATGAGATAGTCATGGACGGAGGAGCAGGATCTGGCAACCTAACCAAGATTCTGGCCAGCAAGGTGTCTGGCGGACAAGTTTATGCAGTTGACGCTGATCCCAACATGGTTAAGCAGTCGATAACTAATTTGTCTGATTGCAGAAATGTGAAAATCTTGAACTCAAGCATGGACAGTGTGACTCTTCCAACAGATGTCGATGTAGTTTTTCTAACGCAGCCCTGCACTGGGTTCCAGATCTGGAGAAGGCTTTTTCACACTTTTGGCAACTATTGAAACCAAATGGTGAGCTCTTGATCGAATGCGGAGGCCATGGAAACTTGGAAAGACCGTTATGGATTATTTTCAAGCTAGTGCGATCAGACCAATTTAGAGAATACTTTGTTAACTGGAAACAGCCATGGTATTTTCCCGAGCAGAACGAAACAGAACAGTTACTAAAGAAAACAGGATTCAGAGATATTCAGGTTAGTTTGTCAAAACGAATCACAACCTTCTCTGATCGTCAAAGTTTTGCCAGCTTTGTAAAAACGGTAATAATGAAGCCTTTCCTCGGTTATCTTCCCTATAACAAGAGGAATCATTTTCTTGATGTATTTTTAGAGGAGGTAGAACATTCCAATTGGAAGTGGTCGCTGGATAATGTGCGGTTGAATATCTTTGCTAAAAAGTGAGCAGATGTCATATCCGTATTTTCTAAAATTCTCGTCAATCCTGTTTTTATAAGCCACAAGAAATCGAGTCTGGTTT
>JBFLWZ010000107.1:0-7139 GCA_040757615.1 Thermoproteota archaeon
TGGCCATCCTGCTTGCAATAATGGCAATGATAGGCATCACTTCAGGATTCTTTGGACAATCGATCGCATGGGCCGCAGAGCAGATAGAAGAAAAGGTGAAAATGAGCGCTAAAGGTGCAGGGCCTGCGCTAGGAGTCCAGTCGCACGTCACCCGCGGTATCGGGTTCAACAGGCTGATAGGCGACCTAGGATTGGTGCTTGGGCCGCTGTTCATAGGATATTTCATCTCAGCTTTTGCCAGCGGACCTCTCGTGTGGTTTGTTTCGTTCGGCGCAACCAGTGTTGTGCTTGGCATCATTTCTTTCCTAGTCCTTGGGACCAAGGTCAAGTGCAATATTATGCCGCGGCAAAAATAGGACAGCCAGAGGCCGCTCATTTTCCGGTGATGTAATAGTAGTTGAATATGTCGCCATCTATGCGCTTGACCTGTACCGGCTTAAAGCCGGCTTCTGAAAGCATTTCCTTTGCCTTCTGCTCTCCCCACGCCGTGCCAAGCCCCATCCCACCGTATGCAAGCGACACGGTCATGCAGTGCATGGTGGAAATCGTGTAGATTGTCGGACTCAGCGGGTTTTCCAGATTTTCATGGAGGCGGCTAGATGCCGCAATGTCCTGCATCAAAAATGTCCCACCGCTCCTGAGTGCCCGGTTTATGGCTTTTAGAACCTTGTCAGGCCTTGCCTGATCGTGTATCGTGTCAAACGCAGTTATGAGATCGAACCTGCTTCGGTCAGTCATTTTGGCTGCGTCTGCAACCTTGAAATGCGCATTTTTCAGGCGCATCCTTTTTGCCTCCGCCTTGGCAATGCTGATGCCGTCTTTTGAAAAGTCGTAGCCCCAGAACCGGCTGTTTGGAAATGCTTTCGCCATTATGTTTATCGCATGCCCTGTGCCGCAGCCGACATCAAGAACGTCGATTCCATCGCTCAGTCGGCCGACAAGGCCATCTACGAGCGGAAGTATATGATCTACAAGCTTTGCGTCAAATACGCGGGTGGTCTCTTCCCCCTGAAGCTTCTGGAACCCAGGGTATGCAGAGTATGGAACTCCACCGCCCTTGCGGAAGCATTCGACTATTCTGTCTTCCACGTTTCCCATAAGGGCGATGTACTGCGCGAATACTGCCATGTTGTCGATGCCTGCTGCACGGGTCAGATAGGCCACGCGACTGGACGGCAGGCGATATTTCTGGGATGCAGAGTCGTATTCCACTATCCTGCCGGTCACCATAGCCCCGAGCCATTCCCTGACATAGCGCTCATTGAGCTTTGCCGATCTTGCGATCTCTTGGCTCGTGGCCGGCGGCATGCCCGCCATAACGTCGAAAAGACAGGTCTTGTAACCAATGCTTATCATCAGGCACAGCATTCCATCGTTCAATAGCGAAATCATCCTCTGTCCAAAATCTTCTTGGTTGCTCATGTCTGTGTATGATAATTTTCAGAAATTAAACTTTACAAGCTGCATGTCAGAACAGAAATGTTGTACTGTTAATCATTTGTTAGCTGGCGAGTCTTCTCGATGTTACACAAATCGATGACGAGTTAACAGAGCCCAAAGTACCGAATTTTTTGAATATCTTATAAATACAATACAAACGGATCAGATTCAATACAGTCGACTTTGGATTCCAGAAAATTAACCGGTCGTTCTGAAGATCAAGCAAAATAAGACCTAAGTAATATGGAGGGAGGAGTAAAGCGAGTGTTCGAAGAGAGAGAGGAGGATATCAAAAGAATAATTGGTAGCCAGTGTCTCTCGATTAGCCCGAAACGATAAACCTGCTGAAGAAACCTGTGATCTAATTATTATGGTCAGCAGTAAAATCACTTCCCTTGTACTTTCATTAAGAAGCGCAGCAAGGTGGGTACCAGAAAGCACTAGAAAGCCAGTTCTAATTATGGCCGAATGATCTTATGGGTCATCCTGTGCGCAAGAGGCTCAATACACTGACACGGGTATTCAGAGGCCTTTTTGCGGCGTTTGGCATTGTTGCCTTATTAACTACGTTTAGCATAGTTGGATTTCCTGCCATCGGTTTTATCATCTTTAATCCATTCCTCTTAGTTATACTGCAGATAGCAATCATTGTAATTTACTTTATGATGAAGAACCCAAAAGAGGTTAGATGAAAATACATTATCTTAATAACCACGACAGAACAACTGACTACTTGACAGAATCGTTAGTTGGACTATAATCTTATGAGCAGCATCATCATCATCAGATAATTGAACAAAAAGTTGGTCTGGGTGCCTTTTGCCTCACTTTTTCCGATCGCTTTATTGTGTTATTTATAGCTCGAACTGTTCACTAGACGCAGTCATAAGAGGCTGTCCGTTTACGGTTGTTACTGCTATACTGACCAGGTATTTTTACCTGGTTGGGTAAAGTTGCCCTGCACATTGTATGCTCGGGGTATCGAGTGAATTGTCGATCCCCTGTCTGGCCCCATGCGATTGTCTCGTTATCGCTACATATCAGTTCAACAAGCAAATTGTTCGTTGATGGGAAACTGTCAGAATGTAGAGTATCTGTATTAGTTATGATGAGATTGTAAGTTGCAGGTGTTGACTCGTCCAATGCAACAGTGGCTGGCTCGAATTTCAATAGGTTCCTGTCAAATTCCGTTTGGTTCCAGCTGTTTACACCTGTTCCAGTTGAAAACTCGAAATTGTTCCCTGCTTCTATTTCATGACTTACATGCACCATGCCAAACCTCCAAGGATGTATAATGCAATAGCATGACCAATCACTTGCTTCATTGAATTCAATGGTGAAGAAGTGTTGGAATGGCATTACCCCTGAATTGAACGCCATTCCTGAATTTTCGTCTCCGGGCCTTCCACCGGCATCAGATGTTGCTGTTCCGGGTCGCCTTGGAACCACGAAACTTCTGTGCCAGAAGGAACTGCAATTAGCGAGGGTAATAATAATGGTACAGGCTATCCCGCTGCGCAGCACCAGGGATGATGTTTACGACATATGTTCAGCCAAAGGTATGAAAAGCAAATACATTCATTGTGACAGAAGGCAGCGCGGCTATGGAAAGCATCCTATTGCGGCCTCCCTACCATTGATTGCACATCATTACAGCACAACCAGTAAACGGATTGACATTGCCGGCCCGCAATAAAAAGGTCTGGAGCAATGTGTACCTATTTTGGCGGGCGCTGACCGCCAATTGCTAAAAGCTCCTTCAGGGCATTGGCATGACGTTCTTCATCGGCTTTGATTTGTCTGAATAACTTCGCACATTCCCCGTTCCCTTCTCTCTCGGCATCCTGAATATATCCATCCACATGCCATAGAAATTGAAGCTTTTTCTCAAGTTGTTTTGTAATGTTGTATTGGCAGTTACTCATAACATTATTTGCGGATTGTTGAGCCGATTCCATTTCTCAATTTTTAGCAAATATGATACTTAAGGATTGAGAATGATGGTTCTGGTAACTTGGCGGGATATAAGCAGTATTACACGATATAATTTCGGTGCCATGTCTCTTTAAGTTACCAGCGTCAAGTAGCCTACATGCAATTGTCCGGGTTGTCAATCCTAGAACTTGACAGACTGTATTAATGGCAGGTGTGGATGCTGCAATCTCAAAGATGCATTAGTAAGAAGGATAAATCTCGTTTGATGATGGCCTAGTTGATGATTCAAGGGAGAAGAATATTCTATAACAACCCTTCACTGTCTTTATCATTGCAGTGCCTTTCATATAATCACTATGCTTAGCAAATTGAGCACGACCATCCAAACGGTGAAAGACCGAACAGACCAGATGCTAAAGATAATTGAGGATAACTATACGCATTATCTGGAATCCAACATTACACATCATAGATACCTTTTGGAGCTGGCTGAAAAAGAAAACGACATACAGCATACCATGCATCATAGAGTTCTGCTTGAGACATTTGAAACAATGTTGGCAAATCATAGACTCTCATGCAGATATTCTATAGTCTGAAAAGATTGCCAAGAAAATGAAACTCGTTCATACCTTATTGCTTTATTGTCGCATAGCTGACCTAGTTTGTCTGCAATATGATGTAAAAGGTGCAAATTGGAGTTTAATGGTGGCGGAGCTTCCAGACGTTACCTTGCTTATCCAACCCACAAGTTAGAAAAACTGCCAGATTCCAAAGCCCTCATAGTAACAGAACCAGAGAGAGATGTTATTATGAAATCGCTTTAATTGATTTCGCCTTCGTAGAAGCTGCCGCAAAGGCAATTCATATCTCATACGTAAGCTCGAAAGCAGGGCTTCTCTTTCCATGACCCGTCGCGCCGCCCGGAGAGTAGGGCTCGCCGCTATTGTTTCAAGGTGGAGGAAGAAAAGCAATTTTCAAGTATCGATTTGAATGTATCTGCCATAACTCTATGGTGCATAACAAGCTGCGAATTACCGGCTTGTTGAGCTAGTTCCATTTCCCGTAATTCATGTCCTAGCCTTTGGAGATAGTATTGGCGATGTGCATCCTGAATCTGTTCAAGAATTTGGTCTATGTACCTGCGATTCGAATCAATCTTGGTCTCTATTAAGCCATTGATTAGCTCCCTCAGACCATTTCTTGCATTGGCGCCCAATGCTAAACGTCAGTGGTTGACATTCCCGTATACTTAAGCTGGTTGAAAGATTGTTACAGTAAATTTTGACTTGCCCTAGCTTCATTCTTTAACTTTGTATCTTCTATGGCCTGTCATTACGCCCTTGTGTATTATGACTTTATTATAAGACCAAAACATTTTCTTGTCATTGATTTTCTTCTTAACAATCAAGCAGTGCACAATATCAAATGGTCATATTATTTGCCATAATGTAAATGTAGGGTAATCGGTTATTGTATCGAGTATACTGACATCCAGCCATCACCAGCTTGCACATTGTAGGGATCTATTGATAATATCATTGCTGCAGTAGTCAAATACTTAGCTGCCATAATTGCTAATAGAGACCTGATATATTATTTCAGAATAACACGCGTTCTGCAACCTCTGACGATATGTGACCACTTGCTAAATATTCTAAACACATCATAATAATGAGCCTATAATCCTATAGAAAATTCTTTCATATTATTTTATAAACGTCTTACTCTGCATTTTGTCTATTGCCCAACGCAGGGAAAAACTCCCAACAGAAGATTATAAAGAACCCTGCTCATGCTCACCTACTTTACACAAATCTCATTAATTCGGCTAGCAGTGAGCTGATGGTGCTCTTGCCTATCCCAATCAATGAAAGATCCAAACAGATCCAGTCCAGACTTCAATTACTTCAAAAAGCGGCAGAACGCGGTATAAGGGTTAGAGTGCTGACCAATGCTCCAAGCAATATGTTCATGCTAGCTAAAAGCATCATGGTCAGGCATATCGCCAAAGAGGAGGGAGAGGATTTGCAAGAGGTATTGATTGCCGACAGGCAGGCTTCACTTGAATATTGCATAAAGGATGAGAGCGAGGGTGTTATGAGCATCTACCACTCTGCGACCAGGTCGTTTGCTATTATGTTTGATAAACTTTGGGACCAGGCAATATCTCATGAATTGCTCATGGAGGCCGACCGTATCAAGGATGAATTCATCAGAAAACAGAGGGAATTGTATGACAAGCTACGCGAAGCAGATAGGCTCAAGGATGAATTCATCAACATCGCCGCGCATGAACTCAGAACACCTATTATGCCTATATTAGGCGGGCTAGAACTCATAGAGTCAAAACTGGGTCCTGCTGACAAGTCGGTAAAGGAAGAGTTATCAATTATTAGCAGGAACGCCGATCGGTTGCTAAAACTGTCAGAAGATATTCTGCAGGCAAGCAGGATAGAGTCTGGCAGGCTTAGGCTGTACGTCGAGCGAATCAACTTGAATACGCTCATTTCCGAGGTCATAGCGGACGTAGAGAAAAAATACCAGCAGACTGCCAAGGTGCCTCAGATAGAAACGGCTGACATGAAGTCACTTATAATGTATGTCGTCGGCGACCGATCAAGCGAAGCGCGTCATAAGGTGACATTTAAACCCGACGAACCTGTAATCTTGATCGAGTGTGATAAGAGCAAGGTGGGCGAAGTGCTGTTCAACCTCCTAGACAACGCCATGAAGTATGTCGATGAGCAAGAAGGCACAGTCATGGTTTCAACCCGCCTGTCAGGACCAAACGTCATAGTAAGCATTAAAGACAATGGCACGGGCATAGACCCTTCGATAAAGGAAAGGATGTTTGAGAAATTCACGACAAGATCAGAAAAGGGATCGGGACTCGGGTTATTCATCGCAAAAAACATAATTGAAGCACACGGTGGCACCATCTGGGCAGGCAACAACAGCGACGGCAATGGTGCGACCTTTGCATTTGCTCTACCTGTACGCTTTTTGCGCTCCGAGTCCCCCACCGCAGATCAGCTCCCACAAATAACCGATAATCAGCGCACCATAGACCAGCTAAAGCGCAACGCGCTAGAAAAAATAGATTCTATGAAGGCGAGCCTTCTTGAAGCCCGGGAATTGGCCGTGCGTAAGAGAAATGAGGCGCTAGAACGCTATCAAAAACAAGTCGATGATTCGCGCAATCTTATAAGGGCAAGGCAGGAGTTTATCAATCAGCAGATCAACTACAAGAGGATGCGTCGCGAAGTAGACAGCAGGATCGAAAAGGGACTTGAAGGTCTGCAGAGGCTGATCGATGGGCTGCGGGAAAACATTATCGACGACGAAACGATCGAAAAAATAGAACTCCATCCTGCACTGTCTGACGCAATACGATTAGAAGCAGAGAAGGTCACTTCATCAGAATTCTTCCAATCGATAAGGAGGCAGATTGTTAAATGACTCTCAGGATAGCAGTTCATTCCTTTAAGGGGGGCACTGGCAAGAGTACCATCAGTGCCAACCTAGCGGTGTCGCTTGCGCTCGAAGGAAGGCGCGTCGGTGTGCTCGATCTGGATCTCGCTGGCCCGGGACTGCATGTGCTATTTGAGATGGAGCCTGATGAGATAAGATACACGCTAAACGACTACTTGATTGGCAAATGCAAAGCCGAAAATATTGGCATAGACTTGACTGAAAAGCTTGGACTAAAACGCGGCAGTCTTGTGTTTGTACCGGCCAGCTTTAGAGCAGAAGACATTGTA
>JBFLWZ010000108.1:0-7079 GCA_040757615.1 Thermoproteota archaeon
AGCATCCCCGTTGACAGGTCGGCATACGCGTGTGTGCATATCCTGTCCGTAGCAAACACCTTGCCCCCGGCCCTCACAAGCAGGATCTTTTTGTCCCCGTGATCGAAATCAAGCAAGTCGCCGTCCTTGAGCGCCTTGTCATCGCATACCCTTATCCATTGTTCCGACATTGCTGCCTACCTATACTTGTAGTGCTTTTCGAAAATATCCTGCGTTTCACGATAGCGCGACTTTTCCACTTCAAGGATCTGCTCCATCGCTTCGTCTGTCCTGAGCATCAGCTGCTTGCCCTGCCACTTGTTTTCGATAAGATAGTTGACCCACGCCCTGATCGTCGGGCCCATCTTTCTAGACAGCGGCTCCAAAAAGCCAGAGACGATCTCGCGCTTGGCGCCTTCCCTGCTCAGGCCGCGGGTGCAGAGGTAGTAGATCTGATTCTCATCTATCTGGGCGACTGACGCAGAGTGGGTCGCCTTTACCTCGTTGGTTTCAATTTCAAGGCCGGGTATAGAGTCCGACTTGGCTCCCCTGTCAAGTAGGATCGCGTGGCCGGCCAGGTACGACTCGGTGCCCCTGCCATCCTTGCCTATCTTGATCATGCCCTTGAACAGAGACTTTGAAGTATCCTTCAGGACTGACTTGACCAGCACCCTGCCCCTTGAATGCTGACCGTTGTGTATCAGGTTTGACGTCACGTCAAAGGACTGGTTCCCGGCTCCGAAAATGATCTCGACATCTTCCGCGGACGCGCCTGCGCCCTTCATGACACTATCGGTCTTGTAGCGCGACAGGAGCGATCCAAACATGCCGATGTACCACGACATTTTGGCATCCCTTTCAACAAACGCCTTCCTATTTGAAACGTTGACGGTGTCTGCACCCATCGCTTGCAGTGTCACAAGTTCAAGGTGGGCGTTTGGCTTGACATTTGTCTCGATCAGCTCGAAATACCCCTGCTGGGTATCCTGCCTGTCGGACGAGCCGGGGGCATAGAGCTCCTGCACGACCGTCGCCTTTGAGCCCGTATCTGCGACTACGATGTTCCTAGAAATCAGAGAAGTGCCGTCATCTGCAAGCGAGGTGATTATCCTGATCGGGTCTTCGAGCACGACGTTCCTTGGGATGTAGATGAAAACACCCGACTGGAAGGTTGACGCTTCAAGCGCTAGAAACTTGTCCTCGCCATAGCTGAGCGGGTTCGCCTCCATGTGCGATTTTACTAGGTCTCCCTGCTTTGACAGCGCCTCTTCGATGCCGGACACAATGACGCCCTGCTTGGCGACAGCGTCCTTGACAAATATCCTGTCTATTTCCGGGCCGACCTGCAGCACGCCCGTTTCTTTTTCTAGCTCTTTTAGCCTGTCGGCAAGGTCCTTGCCAAGCGCCGCCTGCCTTGACTGCGAAAAGTGCACGTTCTGCGGCTTGATCTTGTTGACGTCTGAATACTTGGAATAAAGCGGCGACACTTCTGCCGGGAGAGACTGGTACTGCGAAAACGCCTGCTTCCGCATCGCGGCAAGCCAGCCGGGCCCGCTGTTGGCTAGCGAATCGACGTACGTGTTGTCTATTGAGGATAGCGAAGTAGCCATTAGCAAATCACTGCGATCGGGTTTATCCAACAGAGCCTTCCATCTCGAGCTTGATCAGCCTTGTAAGCTCGACTGCGTATTCCATCGGCAGCTCTTTTGTGAACGGATCCATGAATCCGCCTACGATGAGCGACAGCGCGTCAGACTCTGAATATCCCCTGCTCATCAGGTAGAATATCTGGTCCTCACCGATCTTGCCTACGGTCGCTTCGTGCGTGATCGTGGCGTCGTCCTCGTTGACCTCGATGTATGGATATGTGTCGGTTCTGGAGCGCTCGTCCAGCAACAGCGCGTCGCATCTGACGTTTGACTTTACGCCGGTCGCGCCCTTGGCAACATGCAACAGACCCCTGTAGGTAGTCCTACCAGAGTCCTTGCTGACAGACTTGCTTGTAATCCTAGAAGTTGTATTTGGCGCCAGGTGGACAGCCTTTGCACCTGCGTCCTGGTGCATGCCTGCCCCTGCAAAGGCCACCGACACGACTTCTGCGTGCGCGCCTTTGCCAAGCATGTAGACACCGGGATACTTCATTGTCAATTTACTGCCAATGTTGCCGTCGAT
Organism: Thermoproteota archaeon; assembly: GCA_040757615.1. Classification (GTDB taxonomy): domain Archaea; phylum Thermoproteota; class Nitrososphaeria; order Nitrososphaerales; family Nitrososphaeraceae; genus Nitrososphaera. Next base: position 2,152 of record JBFLWZ010000108.1, read on the forward strand.
CCACTCGACCTTGGCGTTTTCATAAGCATAAGCCCTCTTGGTCACGAGGTTGTATACGTCCTTGCTCCAGTTCTGGATTGTCGTGTATCTGATCCTTGCGCCCTTCTTTGCGATCAGCTCTACCACTGCAGAATGCAGAGATTCAGTGGTGTAAACAGGCGCCGTGCAGCCTTCGATATAGTGCACGTCGGCGCCTTCGTCTGCAATGATGAGCGTCCTTTCAAACTGGCCAATGTTCTCTGCGTTTATCCTGAAGTATGCCTGTAGCGGAAGTTCGACCTTTACGTTTGGTGGAACATAGATGAACGAGCCACCGGACCACACCGCGCTGTTGAGCGCTGCAAACTTGTTGTCCTCCGGCGGGATCACCTTGCCAAAGTGCTTCTTTACGATTTCCGGATATTCCTTGACAGCAGAATCAGTGTCTGTGAAAATGACGCCCTGTTTTTGCAGGTCTTCGCGAAGGTTGTGATAAACGGTTTCAGATTCATACTGCGCGCCCACGCCTGCAAGGAACTTGCGCTCGGCCTCCGGGATGCCCAGCTTTTCAAATGTATTCCTTACTGATTCCGGAACCTCGTCCCAGCTCTTGCTGGTCTTTTCCGACGCCTTGGCATAGTAGTAGATGTTCTGGAAGTCGATCTTGCTAAGGTCACCTCCCCAGTTTGGCATCGGCTTGCTCATAAAGACCTCGTATGACCTGAGCCTGAAGTCCCGCATCCAGTCCGGCTCGCCCTTCATCCGGCTGATCTCTTCGACGGTGCCCTTAGAGAGCCCCTTCTTGCTGAGGTAGACGTAAAGCTCTGTAGAATCTTTAAAGTCATACTTGCTATAATCCATGTTCAGGTCTTCTTTTGTGGTCATGTGCAGTTGGTATAACGCTGTTATGTTTTATATATATTTTGCAGTATCCAAGCGTGTCTCGACGAATTTGTACAAGCTAACTCCGGAAATCTCAGCTAGCTTTCCGCGCGTTCTTCATTTCCAGCGCGCCCTTCCTTATCATTGCCTGTGCATCTGACGACAGTTCATCCATTTTCATCTCGCCCGTGCGAAGTTTTTCAATCGCGTCCTTTACGGAAAGACTTTCCTTGCCTGCGATCTGCAGGTCAAGCACGCTTTGGCCGGCCTTTTCCCCAAGGACCCACAGTAGCTCTTCTATCCTTCCCCGGTTGGCTGCAAGGCGCTCTGCATATTCTCTGAAAGCTGGTTCGTTATGGTCGCGGATCGCCTTTGCAAGCATCTTGGCAATAGAGCTCGATTGGCCCTCCAGCAGGTCTATCCTGAGCCGAATGTCCCTCTCGGCACGCAAACTGCATCTCCTTGGCGAGCAGGGGTTTTAATCATTTCTTCTTTTGGTCGACCAGAAGGTCCCGCCCGATGCCTTCCACTTTTTGTAGTCGCGAAGTATCGTCATGTGATCAAATGCAACCTGTTGTTTTTCGATGCCGGCAAGGTCGACCCATTCGACGCTCTCCGCGTCGTCACCTGCCTTGTCCGAACCCCCTACGATTATCCCGACAAACACGACAGTCAGGATGTGCTTGCGCGGATCGCGTTTTGGATCAGAATACACGCCCAGAATTTCTATCGGCTCTACTTCAAGCGACGCCTCCTCCATGACCTCCCGCTTCATCGCGTCTTCTACAGTTTCGCCTTCGTTGACAAAGCCGCCAGGCAATGCAAGCTGGCCCTTGAACGGATCCTTCTTGCGCCTTACCATCAGAACCTTGGATTCTTGCTGCAAGATGACGTCGACTGTGGGCGTCGGATTGCGGTATTGCATATCAGATGATTATCCAGCGCGCTAATAATGGTTCTATATTTTGCAAAAATTTCAATTTTGATATTAACTATCCTTGAAATTCTGCCATCTTTTCTTGAACAGAAGAAAAAACATAGCAATAATTTGAAATGTGCTAAATTCTTATTAATGCCGGTAGCTAATAGAGGACATGTCAGCTCTCTTTGCAGAAGAGACTCCTGTCCCGCTTTCAATTTGCCCAAGGTGCGGAAGGCAGGTAAGGATTGACGGCCATTGCGAATGCGAGTCGATATTTTTCGCAGAATATAAGCGAAAGTGACGCGAATTCAAACTTTGTACGGGCACGTTGCTAGCCTATATTAGAAAATTGTGTAGGCTGGTCTGTCCGATCTGCGACCGGTCTATCCGCCTAGGGCCCATGTAGTCAGGGAACTCGCAGGACATCCCATGGCTCTTTACCAAGCTCTCCAGCCGGTTGACGACCTGATCTGCATACCACCTGTCGGCGGAAACATAGCTTGCGTCAAGTGGCTCTTGGAATCGGTAGATCTGTCTGTACCTTTCAATACCATCAGGAATTTCAAGTAGCCTCAGCGCCATCTTCATGCGCTCCCAGATGTCGGTCCGAAGCCGGAGCATCGCGCCAAAAACATGGCGCAATCCTGCCTCGCTGCACGCCTTTACGACCGCCCCCAGTTCTTCATCGCTGTCGGTGACAAGCGGCATTATCGGGTCCACATTGACTCCGCAGCACACGCCGGCATCGGCGAACTTTTTGATCGTCTCAAATATCCTGCTTGCAGGCGGTGTGCCTGGTTCGACCACCCACCTCTTCTGTTCGTTGCACGTTGTTACGGACCAGATGATAAAGCAGTTGTCGCGATACTTGCGGGGGAGCTCGAGGTCGCGCTCGACTATCGCTGACTTGGTAAACACAAAGTATGGAACATTGTATTTCTGCAGCACCTGCACGCACTTGCGTGTAAGGCCATACCGCAGCTCTGCCGGCTGGTATGCATCGGTCGCAGAAGCCACCATCACAGGGTCGATTGTGTCGGACTTCCATGTAGCTAGTTGCCTGTCCAGCACCTCGTGTGCGTTGATCTTGGCGTAAATCCGATCGTAAAACTCAGGCGACCACGCGTACGTGGCGTAGCAGTAGGCGCAGCGGTGGCTGCATCCCTGGTACGGGTTTATCGTAAGGCCGCTGTAGCCTTTGACAGAGAATGGATGGAGGATGGACTTGCTCTTTTTTTCATCCAGAGTAGCAGCCCCGCTGTACCATAGGACCGACATGTTGACGCATGTCAATTGCATGCGTAATAAAGCAGGCAGCACCTTCAGGGGAGGGGGTCAACGGACAGCATAGTTTTTTATGCTTGCTGTTGTTGAGGGCACCTATGAGAGTGGGCGTCTCGGGATTGGGGCTCATGGGCTCGAGTATTGCTACAAGGCTGATAAGCACAGACCACAAGGTTTCTGTGTACAATCGGTCTGCAGCAAAGGCGCAAAAGTTCTCAAAGAGCGCCACGGTGGCGTCCAGCCCAAAAGAGCTTGCTGACAGCTGCGACCTTGTCATAACAGTTGTTACCGACTTTGCAGCGATCAAGCAAGTATTGCTTGGCAAGGGCGGCATCGTCGAAACGTCCAACCACAATGCAATAGTCGCCGACGCAAGCACGATATCTCCCATGCAGTCAGCACATTGTGCAGGCGATCTGCGCAAGGCCGGGATCGAGATGCTCGGAATGCCCGTGATGGGAGGGCCGGCAGCTGCAGAGACAGGCGACCTAGTCCCAATGGTGGCAGGTAACAGGCAGGCTTTTGAAAAGGCAAGGCAGGTGATCGAAAAGCTAGGCAGGACGTTCTACATTGGCGAAAGGGACGGGTCTGCAAACGCGATCAAGCTCGCCCTGAACCTGAACATCGCGCTCGTAGCAAGCGCCGTGTCGGAAGGCATAACTCTTGCCAAGGGCGCCGGCATAGACCCATCGATATTTGTACAGATACTGAACTCGACCTACTTCAAGACCGGCCTGTCTGAAAAGAAGGGCCCCAAGATGGTCAAGGGCGACTTTACACCGTCGTTCCACTTAAAGAACATGCTAAAGGACTTGGAACTTGCTACAGACACGGCCCGGGTCGCGGGTGTCACTTTGCCGCAGACCGCGCTGGCAGAGCAGATATTCCGCGCTGCAAACAACAGCGGCTTTTCAGAACAGGACTATACTTCCATCTGTGGCTTTTTGGCAAAGATAAACGGGATGGGAAAATGATCAAGGTAAATAAGCTAAAGGACATCATGGCTTCTGAATTCACCCTGTTTGCCTCGCTTCCCGACATGGGCAGGGTTGGAGGGTTGGTGTCGTCGTTCCTGTCGCAGCACCTAAAGACAGAACAGATGGCCGAAGTTGTTTCAAGTGACAAGCCATGGGTCAGCTACGCCGACGGCGTGGTAAAAAGTGCAAGCGACATCTACAGGATAAGCTATGACAGGCGCCACAAGCTGATGATATTTACCGGCGAATCGCAGCCGCAGGACCCCGGCGAGCTCCACAGACTGTGTAGCACGCTGCTCGACTATGCCCAGTCGATAGGCAAGGTTACAAGACTCTATGGCGCCGGCGGATACCTGCGGGAACAGGTGACGGGCGCACCGCGGGCTTGCGGGGTTGTCAACAGGCCTGAATTAAAGAAGGTGCTATCAAAGGCAGGCATCGAGCTGGTTGGAAGAGAGATAACTACCATCACGTGGTTCAATGGGCTTGTACTCGGGCTTGCGGCGGAAAGGGGGATCGACGCCATAGGGTTGTTTGGTGAGATAGCCGAGACGAACATGCCCCAGCCCCTTGCGGCAAAGACGATCATTTCCGCATTTTCAAAACTGGAGAACATTTCGATAGACACCAAGCCCCTTGACAGGCAGTACGAATCGATCCTTGAAGAGATCCAGAGCAAGAAAGAGCCGTCGAAATTCGGCCCAGGAATAGGCTAGCATCTGGTAACCATTCCAATAATAGTCCCGTCAGACGCAATTAGGCAAATTGACAATAAGAGCGGAATGAAGTTAATGGAAGTCTGCCTGATTTCAATTGGAGAAACGCAAGGCGACTGGTATCTCATCAGAACTTCCCCGCTTCAGTAGTTATGGCATACTGACACG
>JBFLWZ010000109.1:0-7057 GCA_040757615.1 Thermoproteota archaeon
TGAATATAGAAGACAATGATGATGTAGTGCAGAACAACCTTCAGGGAAGCACACAGGATGGGAAAACCGAAAGCGACAACAACCTAGACGCTGACGCATCCAATGAGCTTGATGCTTCTGCCGATGAATCCGGCGACGGAGACAACACTGCCAGCGTAGGCGGGTCACAATCCAACACACAGATAGAAGCTGTAATTAATGCTCAGGTACAGGCTTCGTCACAGTCTGCGTCAAACCAAAACTACGACGATGACTTCTTTGGCCTGTTCCAGCTCGCCGGCTCGGTCGCAACGGAAGATGATTCTGATGCGAGTGCAGCAAACGACGCCAGCCTAGCGGATAACGATGAAGTAGACCAGCTTAACTTGCAAGAACAATCCCAGGAGGCCAAGATCTACAGCGATAATTCGATCGATACCGATGCGTCAAACTATCTCAACTCCGCGGCTGACGAATCCGGCGACGGAGACAACACTGCCAGCGTAGGCTCAAGCCAGTCGAACAGCCAAATCGAAGCTACTATCAACCCACAGATCCAGCTCCAGTCGCAGTTCTCGTCAAACTATGGTGAGGACTATGACGAAGTAGATGCGTCGCAGTGCAGTATAGCATCTGACAGCATCCTTGGCGCGATCCTCCTGGCCCTAGTATGCGATGTCAGCGACGACGAAGACCAACTACCTGAATAAGAGGAAAGAACTGGTTCTGCCTTTTAGGGAAGAGCCAAAGTCTTCTTTCTTTTTTCTTCTAAAACATCTTTCTGATATCTCTTACCTGATTTTCCTTCGTTCCACTTATCTTGTTTCAGATGGTTTTTGTTTACAAATGACAACAAATTCGCGAAAAATGATTGCAACAGTAGCAATTGCAGCAAGTGTAGCTGTAATGATGACGGTTGCAATGATGGGAAGACTACCATCACTGAACCAGAACGCAATGGCGCAGTCCGAAGATAGTGACGATGCGGCACAACAAGCAAACCAAATAAGGAGATCTTTGACTTATCTCACTACGGAAACTGCACCCGTGCCCGTTAACAGCAATGCCAGCGCTCAAGCCCTCTGCCAATTTGGAGATGTTCTGCTGACAGGCGGATATGTGATAGGGGGATTTGACTCTCCAGACCAAGTCTTCAATACCTATCTATACTCCAACACGGCGTTCCGTATAGAAAATGCAACCTCTACACATGAAGGTTGGATAGCCGCACTTGCTAACATGGGAACCACGCAATTAACAATCACGGCTAACGCGGTATGCCTAGACGTTACTCCACAATAAAACATAGCCGATAGAGTATATCGGCTAGTCATTTTTATACTGCTATGTTGTTCTATGTAAAATTGACGTAATGCCTATACAGTCATTTTTCGCCCTTAGTGTATGACGAGTTATGCACCATATATTGCAGCTACGATATTTGCAATTGGCCTGCTGACAAGCAGCAGTGTCTTGGCCTCTTCAACCTTACAGGAGCAAGAATCAACAATTCACAGCAGCTCTAATAACAATATGATTGTGCGTCAATCGTCATCAAGCTCTGTCAGTGCCTCCCAAGTCAGCAACAGCAGTATCTCAAACAGAATACAAAGCAGCTCGGATAATCTGCAATTAGATCTAGAGTTGTCAGGCAAGATTGCTAGCTCAATTGTCAATACCACTAGTGGAGCTGTCGAAGCTGTTCTATTTGGCAATTGGAATATTTCTAGCGCGGGCTTTGCAGCCAACTTTACCCAGACCCCGATCAATGGCAATGACGCTGTTCAATACAGACTAATTGATTCGCAACTGCATTCAATACAAGAGATAAATGATAGCCTTGCAATGCATGGCACAATAGAAATAGTCTCTAACAACACATCCACAACTCAAGTAATTCCTATTACTATAATAATCCAAGAAGACACACTTGTCATCGGGTTTGGCGAAGACATGGATGCAATCAAACCATTTGAGGGCATCCCAATAGTGGGTTTTGCACAATGAGTTGCATTTGTGATATGCGAAAACAGCTGGCCAAAGCCGTCTGCTAAATTTGCCAATGTGCAGAACTGGGCATAAACATATTACGAGTACTATACAATCTAGCCAAGGCTACATGCAGAACTCATGTGATGTCCTGATTACAAACGCTTCTGCCGTCATCCCAAAGGTGGGAATAGTTGAAACGAACATAATGATTGAGGATGGCCGGATAAAGGCTCTCTCAAATTCAACCAACAACATTTCCGCATCAGTAAAAATAGACGCGCGTGGCAGGTACGTGCTGCCTGGCGCAATAGACCCACACGTCCACTATGGAGTCTACACAGCAATAGACGAGGCCGCAAGGACAGAATCAAGATCTGCTGCAGTTGGGGGCGTGACTACGATGATCAGAATGCTCCGGCTCAACGACAGCTACCGAACGGTTACAAGGCAGCTGCAGGCAAGCAAGGGCAACCACTTTATTGACTATTCGATTCATGCTTCGATACTCCGTCCAGAACAGGTCAAGGATGTCTCTTATCTGAAAGAGCTCGGCATAAACTCGTTCAAAATCTACATGAATCTTGGCGCAGACCTCAACCATATCTACATGGACCAGGAGCCTGGCGCGCATAAAATTAAGGATGGCGAGGTGAACATGACGGACGAACTCCTCGTTTCAATAGTAAAGGAGGCCACAAGGGCGCACTCTATGGTGCTCGTGCATGCGGAAAACCCTGCAATATGCTCGGAGCACATGCGCATTGGGAAGGAAAAGCAGATGAGCGGGCTCAAGGCTTGGTCTGACTGTAGGCCGTCTTCTTCAGAAGCGACAAGCGTGGCCAAGGTGTCCGAGCTTGGGAGGAAATTTAGAGCCAACCTGTACTTTGTGCATGTCGGATCGACCGCGGCTCTTGATGCGATATTGTCAGAGAGGGAGAAAGGGGGATCAAACTATTACATCGAAACCTGCCCGCATTATTTGACACACACGGTGGATTTTGACAACATCAAAGGCAAGGTAGTGCCGCCCATCCGGTCAAAAAACGACCTGCAAAGCATGTGGTCTGCTCTGAGAAACGGTATAGTCGACACAATAGGGACTGACCATGTGGCAAACAGGCTTGACATAAAGATGGGCAAGGGAGACATCTGGACTGCGCTTGCCGGCTTTCCGGGTATAGCCACGATGCTACCGGTGCTGCTGAGTCATGGCGTGAATCAAAACCGGATAAGCATCGAAAGGGTCACAGAGGTCACGAGCTACAACACCGCTCGGATATTTGGCATGTACCCTAAGAAAGGTACCATCCAGCCCGGCTCAGATGCAGATCTGACAATAGTCGACCTTGATCTGGAACAAAAGGTGACGCCCGATCTGTTGCAGTCGTACTCTGACTATACCATCTATGACGGGCACAGGATCACTGGCTGGCCAGTCATGACGATCGTGAGGGGCAGAGTCGTGATGGAAAATGGCCAAGTGGACAGCAAAGCTCTTGGACACGGCGAGTTTGTGCCAAGACCTGTTATTGCTACTTAGGTGCCGGCTTGCTCTTGTCTTCCACCAGCTTGTATTTTGATAGCCACCTATAAGCAAGGAACACAATAAACGCGATTATCAGAAAGTCGATTATTTCTGAAATCAGGTGCCCATACCTGAACTGCGAGGGAGTGTCTGAAACGCCTGTTGCATTTACATGCAGTTGTTCAAGGTCGCCAGAGGGCAGGAATAACCCTACAAACGGGTTGACTATATCTTGCACTAGCGATGTGACAAGTGAAGACGAAGCGGCTCCAATAATGAATGCGATTGCAAGTCCAATTACTCCAAATGTCTTCAAAAAAATCCATGAATTCCTGAATTATGCTCTTTTTTTCTGCAGCAGGAAGGCTATCAGTCATGGCCTCTCGTGTCTCTATCGCCCATTAATACAGCTTGCGAGACTGTGGTTACAGAAGCTGATATTGTCGACCTTTGGTCAAATTAGCTATGCTGCTCGTGACTCCCTTACCCTTCTCAGCTCTTCTCTCAAGGACTGAAGCTCCGACCTTAGTGCCTCCGATTCCTGCACTTCAGCAGGCTTTTCATCTTTCACTCCTGCTTTAGACGCAACCCTTCCGATAGCTATCGTCGCGATGACTGCTATGATGGTAACAACTACTGCATAGATTATCATTGGCAGCACGCCGCCCTGCTCTCCAAAGGCTACCCTGAATATTTCTTGTATGGCAGTGTTCCAGGCAAGGGCTGCGACAAGACCAAAAGCTGCTGTAACAAGACCGGCTATCGCCTTGATAATTTCTTGGTTCAACGCATCCCCCGGATTGACTCAGTAATTAAGGGTTGACGATAATGGTTATGATAGTTTATACTGCTCTGTGTCTGCAAAAAACGCCGATATTAAAGTACGATTACTTTCCTAAAATACAATTGTTTCAAAGGTTCCATCATCCTTTGCCTTGTAGTAAACGTCGGCCCGCCGTGTAAAGAGCCCGACCTCGAGCACGCCAGCCATATTCTTTAATTCGATCTCTTTCTTTTTTGGGTCGGGTATTGAAGGAAACGTCGTGTCCAATATGATGTTGCCATTTTCTGTTACAAACGGGTACCCTTTGTCAAGCACACGCAGCACTGGCCTGCCTCCGATCTCCGACAGCTTTTTTGTCACTGCTGACCGCGCCATTGGGTGGACCTCTATCGGAACTGACCTGCTGAAAGACTGGACGAACTTGGTCGCATCTGCGACAATGACCACCTGCTTTGCAGAAGAGATAAGGATTTTTTCGCGCAAGAGCGCGCCTCCTCCTCCCTTTATCATGTTTCCCTTGCTGTCTATCTGATCGGCTCCGTCAAAGACGATATCAATATATGGTATTCTGCCTTCGTCCGCGAGCCTGAGCCCGCTCTTTTCTGCTTCGATCTTTATCTGGAGAGAAGTAGGGATAAACTCCACCAGTTCCTTGCCCGGCAGCGTTGCCATCTCTTGTACAATGTATGCTGCGGTGCTGCCACTGCCAAGTCCAACAACCTTTGCGCCCTTGGCCAGCTTGACCGCATCTTTGGCCAGCTTTTGCACCGCATCCTGCAACGACAATAGACAGTCAACAGTTGCGGGGTTTTATATATAAAATAATTGTTGCAGGCGCGGGGAGCAAGGGGGATCGGCCTGCAACAATTATGGGGTCGGTAGGTTTGATAGACGTTACATGGCTTGATGCATGGATAAGCTTTAAGTCATTGTGGTGTCTTGATCTACAGAATTTCTTGAAAGGGAAGTATCAGAAAAAAGTTTTAGAACTTGCGGGTCTTCCTCAGGTCAAAACGCGGCCCGTTTACATCCGGGTTCAGGTACCTGCTGGATAGGTATTTCGTGATGTCACTGGCACCTGACGCCTGCGAGGCCTGCCTGTCCATCCTCATAATAGAAAAGATATCCGAGATCCCTGCCTGATCGGTCTGGCCTACAATATCGCAGAACATGCTGGTCGGGTGGCATGTCGCCTGGATGCCCGTTCCCTTCTTAGTCCACTTTAACATTCCAAGGTGTGAATCTATTGATTTCTCCCATGACGGGTCGTTCTCTACTAACCATCTTGGAATCCTGTTATTGTTCTGCATCAGGAATAGCAGCATTTTATGTTAATTTATTGTTTTTGTTTCACCCTGCCAGTTTCTAATTTGGATAATGTTATTAGAAAGAATCTTCTAGTAGATTTCCGATTGTCATCGACACCGTCAGACAATTCGCAGTCGACTTCTCCCCCACTCATAACAAAAAAAGACAAGATTGCAGCGGTTGCAGACGAAATAATATCGCTTGACAAGAACGTCGGAGCCACGCTTGCAGAAGTGCTAAAGAGGGTAGCAGCATCTGACAGGCCGCACGTCTACTGGACATGCAAGAAATACTTGCAGGACAACTATGGGCTCCTGATAGCAGACTCGGGTCACGTCGGGATCTCTGACAGGTACATACCGAACCTGATGTTCCCTGGCGACATCATCGTCTATACGGTCGTAGACATGCTCAGGACGGGCGATTATATCCAAGTTCTCCAGATGACTGACGTCAAGGATCTGTCAGTCGAGCACGTCAAGGTCACAAAGATCAGCATAATCGATGGCGCGGTGAACGTCGAAGACCCGCTTTCGGGATCGATCTACAGCGTCGCAAAACACACCATCATTGGGAAGGTCGTGAAAGTGATAACCGCCTTTTCGCAGGAATGGGAGAACGTCTTTTACGAGTTCAAGGACAGGAAGTGGCTGCTAAAGACACTGAAAAAGAACCTTGACCTTTACAAGAACACCGGCTACTCCAACCATCGCCAGATAGTCGGCGAGATCGAAAGAAGGATGTCCAAGTTAAAGGAAGAGCCAAGGTAGGATATATAATACGCATGATGCTAGCCTGCTAGTATGCCACGGAAACGCGACATCAGAAAGACTCATGCACATAGCGCCCAGAGGTCGGGCAGCAAAAAGTACGCCAAGGCTGACAGGCGCAAGCGCCACAAGCCTAGGTAAATTTTCTTGGCAAATCCTGTTAGGGGAATATTGGCAAGTACTAGTTCGTGTTGACCAAGATCTTTCTGACATTTTCATTCAGGCTTTGAAGTATGGTGTAATTTGACTTCATTATGGCGTTATTTTCGGTCAGCAGCCTTATGATCTCGTTCTGAAAAACCCGTGTTTCTGCATCTATCTGCACTTTGGTCATGTCCAACCTACAGTTGACGAACTTTTATCCTTTGAGGAGTTGGACTATAGCTGTATGTAGATGACTACCTGAGGATCAGACTGATACAACTTTATGTAATCCGATTCAAAACATCATTTCCGGAACTCTGAACCTATAAGTTGAGAGGTGTCTTGATGTCTATTAGATAAAACTTTATATACTAGAATAAAACATAAATATAGGCTGTCGAAGACAGCCAGAAAATTTTGGTGAAAAAAGTGGTCAAAGATATTTCCATGTTTGGCGACCGTTGCCCACGTTGCGGCAAGGGTTCTATGGTGACAGACAACTCTAGTGGAGAAATGTTTTGCGGTAACTGTGGATTTGTAGTCAGTGAAAGGATA
>JBFLWZ010000110.1:0-6965 GCA_040757615.1 Thermoproteota archaeon
AAACATCGCCCCCTTTCCATCTTTATTGTTCTCTGCCCACATTGTACCTCCGTGCGCCTGCTTAAAGGGTGCTATGATATAATGTTCTAACTCCACGCCAAGTAAATGCTCTCATGATGCTGTTTAAATTTCCAATTACATACAACTCGCTATCTAGGACACCCATCCGATATTTCTTGTACGATAGCAATGCCATTTGGCCTTGGTAGAAGAAAGGCTCAGCCTACGATAGATAGGCAAAGGCAGGTGGACCTGTGGTATGTGGCAAGACAGCTTGCAGAGGGTGACCTGTCGCTCGTTGCAGGCTGCAGCGCTGACAGTTCAATCGCGCTGACTCTGCACAACATTTCCCTTGTGGAACTCCGCGCGGCGCGTGTGGAGGGAGGCATCAAGGAAAAGATTGCAAGGGGCCTGTACTTTTACGTTGCCCAGCAGCAGACGGCAGAGCCTGTTGAAGAGCTTGTTGAATTGGACAGGGGCATCATGACCATAACAGTAGACGGCATCACGTTTGCCGGCAAGTTCCGTCACATCGGAGTGGGATTTGGCGCGATTGAATCGATAAGCCACTCGCAGAACGGAATGTCAATTACCACAAGAAGCGGCGCGCAAAGCATCCGCTTTGAAGGCGCAGACAGGGTAATCATTCCATTGAAGGTGCACGACAGGGAATACAGCCATCCTCTCTCCGGCAAGCTTATGCGGCTGTTGCTAGAAGCAGTGATCAAGATCTCGTTTGAAGGGAGGGGCGGCGCCTGAACTATTACGTCTTGCTCGGGATAGCGCCTGACGCCACAGCGGGGGAGATAAGGCAGGCGTACGTCAGGCTAGCCAAGATGTATCATCCCGACAAGAACAGCTCGCCTGACGCCACAATTAGGATGGCCGAGATCAACCTTGCGTATGAAACGCTGCGGGACGTCCAGAGGCGAAAAGAATACGATATTGAAAACAATATCGCGGAGAAAGGACAGGCGGCGCAGGAGTTTTTTGACCGCTATGCGGAAAATGAGGACGAAGAGATAAGCGAGGAGGAACAAGAGCCTACCCGTGTGTTTGGCAAGTGCGTCAGGTGCAACTTTGTCAGCAACTCGGGCATGTTTGTCTGCTCTGTATGTGGAAGCGTGTTCGACCCTCACAGTAAGCGCAAAAAGCACCGGGAGGAAGCTGATTTGCACGAGCTCTTGGATGAGGAGGAAGAGGACGCGCTCTCCGAAATCATACGATGCCCCCGTTGCAACGAGATAAACAAGTTCAGCAGTGGTCTATGCTGGCAGTGCGATTTGCATTTTGAAATAGAAGAGCTTGCGTAGTTACACTTCCACCATCTGGTTCAGCCGCTTGTGTTTGATTGCCCAGATAGCCAGCGCTTCGACTAGTTCCTTTATTCTGCCTGCAGTATTTTCGTCGGTCAGGTTGCCCTGCGGGTCGAACTTGTCGACGGCGCGTGGTATCATCACTTCTGGACGGTTAAGAGCATGCATGTTCAGGTACACAAACGTCTGTCGCAGGTGGTACTGTGCACGTGCGCTCCCTATCGCACCTATCGACGCGCCCATCACAGCCACGGGCTTGTCCTCCCACGCGCTGTCGCCATGCGGCCTTGACGCCCAGTCGATCGCGTTCTTTAGCACTCCGGGAATTGAGTAGTTGTATTCCGGCGTGACAAACAGGATGGCGTCGGCTGTGCGGACCTTTTCTTTCAGCCTGCTCACTGCCTCCGGCGGATTCATCTCATGATCTTGATTGTATGGCGGATGCCGTCCAGCTCGAAAATCTCTATTTCGGCATTCTTGGGTGCGAGCCTTTGGGCTGCTCTGAGGGCAGCCCTGTTGTACGAGCCCTTTCTGAGGCTGCCAGCAATTCCGAGGACCTTGACCTTGTCCATGTCAAACTGACCACAATATCGTATTAAAAGCCGGCCTTTTTCAGCTTCGACCCACAGTTGGGGCAAGAGATCTGGTTGTGCTTTGTCCCACAGTTCATGCAGTAGTAGCTGATCCCCTTATCCTGCCCAAATATGCCGCCTCCAAAGAACGAGCCCGAACCGGCTCCCATTTGCCGAAACATCCTCCGTCTCCTCCAGAAGGCAAGGCCTATGATTACCCCGATAAGCACAATGAAGGAATACGGGAAGGGAAGCAGCAAGGATATCGCGATCGCTATGCCGAAATAGATTCCCATCCACATGAGCTGAGTGCGGAGGAAGCGCTTGGTGCTTTCATCCATCGCTGGCCTTTATTCGAACTCCTTCCTTATATCTGCCGGCTCTATTCAAGCTTCAACTGCACTCGGCTTGTGCCGCCTCATCATTGGCAGGATTTTGTCTAAAATGATGATCTCGTGGTCTGCGGCCATGTCAAAAGACACTGTCAGCACTGCGAGAAAGGGATGTTCAAGCGGGATTGTGGCCCTCTTGACCTTCTTGTACAGCGCAAAAGTGTAGATCACCTCCCCAAGCTTTGATTCATAGTCTTCCCTTGTCTTCATCCTAAGCACAGACTTCATTATGTTGTCGCGTAGCTCTTCTTCATTAAGCAGGGGCTCTACGCCCTTTCGCAGCTCGTACGCAATCAACGTGCCCATGTCGTTGGCAATGGCTGCAAACCTGATCGAACGATCAAGCTGCAATACTTGCGTGCAGATCTCTTTGGCAGAAGCATAAGAGAATGAGGATGACATCGACTTGGTATATGCCCCAGATGGCATAATTGGATTTCACAACTTTAAGGCACATTCATCGATAGCTGTTTAGGTTCGTTGCCGTCTAGATACTCAAGGGTCCTTCGCTCCCTCCATAAGAGTGGCTGCTGCCTGTTTTTTATTTGTGGCTAGCGATTCAGCTTTTCTTCTTTTGCATCCTTTGAAAGCGCTTCTCTGAGCATCTTGATATGCTTTTTCTTGTCCTCTTTGATGGTCTTCCACACATCTTCTATATCTTGTCTGTTTTCCCTCCTTGCATCTTCTATGTAAGTGTCTAATGTTTTGCACAAGAATTTAGCTTCTCTGTCAAGAGATGATATTATGTTGTACGTGATGTTTTCAAGACCAATAGTAGGGTTGGTGGTATTTTATGCAGATGCTAAGCGTCTTGTTCAGCTGTTCCCTCTTTTCCTTCCTAGCAATGTTGCCTGCTACAAAGTGCGCCTGTCTTACTGCAAACTGGGCTAGCTGTGGCGCAACGGTTCTGTCACCAGAATCTGCAAGCTCGAATGCAGATATGTCACCAATGGCAAACGCATCTTCAAATCCCGGTAGCCGAGAAAACCGGTCTACTAATATTCTGCCTGACTTGGTCTTTTATCGACTTCTGGTACCGTCTTTATGCTGCGGCCCTTGACGCCGGCGGTCCATATCGTGCAGTCAGAGCGCAATTTTTCGCAGGAATCAGCGCCAACTGAATCATGGTTCACCTTGACAATCCTTTTTCCAGTAACGATCTTTATGCCCCTTGCCACAAGTGCTGCTTGTGATGTAGCTGACAGCCTTTCATCCCATCCTGGAAGCAGGCCATCAGCCGCATCAACTGTTGTGATCCTTATTTTGTTGTTCTTTACGGCTGGCAATTCAAACAGGGCGGCTGCAAGGTTCACCCCAGTTTGACCTCCTCCAGCTATGACTACAGAGGAACCTGCAGAGAGCCTTTCAACTATTTCCATTATTTTCAGCGCATCCTGCACCGATCTGAAGGGCAGGCAGTGTTGCTGCGCCCCATCCACTCCAAAATACTGGGTTTCTGCTCCAAGCGCAATGATAACATAGTCATAGCTCAGGGCGTCTGCCCCGCCATCTTTCTGGATGTTCACGGATTTTACACCAAGATCAATGCCCTCCAATGCCTCCTTGATTATGGATATGCCTCCACTTTGATCGTTGAATAGATCCTCAACTGCAGTCGTAACATCTTCAGCCTTTTTTGACCCAGAGAGTAGGTGATGTATTTGCTGCAAGAGCTGATGGTAAGAGTTCCTGTCAATTATAGTGACATCAAAGAGCTCTTTTTTGCAGAGGTTCGCTGCGGCAAATATTCCCCCGTAACCTGCACCCAGTATTATTACGCGTTTTTTTATACCGCTTGCATGCTTGTGTTTTAGAGTCGTTATTGTTTATATGAGTTAGATTCATGCAAGGTTGGTTGCTATCCAACTGCTGATGGCATTTGCACTCAATTTGATGCAGGATTCAGGTATGCATCCAGCAGACAAGTAACCAAGATTAAAATCCTTTACAATGCATTATACTGTGTGCTGCTACTTCAGGTAGCGTTTAGCGAGCTAATAGGCATAGGGATCGCGGTAGTCATTATGATAATAATTCTTGCCTCAGCCATCAGGATAGTAAGAGAGTACGAAAGGGCAGTCGTCTTCCGCCTCGGAAGGCTGATAGGCGCAAAAGGCCCCGGCCTGATAATACTCGTTCCAATCGTAGACAAGGCAGTAAAGGTAGACCTGCGCGTAGTCACGCTGGATGTCCCAAAGCAAAAGATCATCACGATGGACAACGTGACTGTCGATGTTGACGCGGTGATCTACCTGCGGGTGAATGAAGCCAACAACGCAGTAATCAGGGTGAACGACTATCTGCTTGCTTCGAGCCTGCTTGCCCAGACGACGCTTCGGGACCTAATAGGCCAAGTGACGTTTGACGATATCCTCTCAAAGAGGGAGGAGCTGAATAAGAGGATGCAGCTGGTGCTGGATGCGGCAACTGACCCATGGGGTGTCAAAGTGACTTCGGTGGCCATACGAGACGTCTCCCTGCCGGAGAACATGCACAGGGCCATAGCAAAGCAGGCAGAGGCTGAGAGGGAAAAGAGGGGAAGGATCATTATAGCCGAGGGCGAGCTCAAAGCGGCAGAAAAAATGTCCCAGGCCGCCAACTATTATACGCAAAACATGGCCGCCATGCGCCTGAGGGAGCTGCAGACCTGGACGGAGATAGCAAGAGAAAGAAACATGGTTGTGGTGACAGGCGGAAGGGATTCGGAAGACTTGGGGACCATGTTTGGGTTATTGAAAAGGTATATGCCAGCCCAGCCTTCAGGTCCCCCGCCATCCGACGTAGACCTGAGGACGATGATAAGACAGGAGCTGATGCGGCTTGCGCAGGGGCAGGACAGGGAAACCCGTGGAAGCAGGCACGAGGGCGGAATTGCTGAGGGCGTTTGATCTAAGCATCTATAGAAACTGTTGGGCGCCATGAAGGCTTGCTTTTCCTTGCTGGTTGTGTTTGGCCTGATGTTTTTTGCAGCGTCAGCAGCTTATGCACAGGAATCAAAGAGCAAAAAGGTCCTGTGGATCGATGTCAAGGATTTCATTTCATCTGCGACAGCTGAAGACATTGCAAGTGCGATGTCTGCCGCATCCCAGGATAGCAGCTATACTGCAGTTATTCTTGGCCTTGACACTCCTGGTGGGTCAGTCGACGCCACTCTGGACATCATTGAAAGTATCCAGCGATCTGAAGTTCCTGTCATTGGATACGTGTACCCACAGGGCAGGAGCGCATGGTCTGCCGGCACGATAATACTCCTTGGCACCAGCTATGCGGCGATGGCCCCTGTAACCACGATTGGGTCGGCGCAGCCGGTTGCAGGCGGCCAGCCAATCAACGACACCAAGACGATAAACGCGCTTGTAGAAAAGGCAGTGTCACTTGCCCAGGTGCATGGAAGGAACGAGACCCAGGCTGCTCGCTTTATCACCCACAACGACAACCTGACACCGGAGGCCGCACTTGAGAACAACATAATAGAGGCGGTTGCGGCCAGCCCTCGAGAGCTGCTCGATACTGCCCACAATGCATCAGTGGTAGTTGCTGGTGAGGAGGAGTTCCTTGATACTGCAGATGCGCAGATAGTCACGCACCAGCCAAGCCCAAGGGTGATGTTCATAAACTTCCTTGCCAACCCGCTCATCTTTACCACCTTTCTGACAATCGGGTTATTTGCCATGATATACGGGCTCACTTCGCCAGGGTTTGGAGGCGAGATCGCCGGCGCTGTGCTCATAATCCTGAGCCTGCTGGGTCAGGGGTTTGACGTAAACTGGGGGGCATTTGCCATGCTCGCCATTGGAATCGGACTGCTCGGGTACGAGCTGTTCAGCCCCGGGTTTGGGGCGCTGGGCATAGGGGGAATCGCCATCCTTGCAATAGGATCGATACTGATGATAACCCAGCCAGTTGATCCTCTGTTAGTTACAGAAGAGCACCTCGGAGACCTGATCCTGTTGTCTCTTGCCATCATTGCGCCCTTTGCCGTCCTCTTGGGGATAATCACGTACAAGGCGTGGCAGGCAAAGAACAGGCCAAAGGTCGATTTTGTCTTTATGGAAAAGGAGGGAGTGCTAATGGATCCCGTGTCTGCCTACAAAACCGGGTATGTCCTAGTTGGAGGGGAATACTGGGAGGCAAGGACAAGAGGCGAGACCCTTAGCAAAGGGCAGAAGGTGCGCATTGTAGAAAAGCAAGACGCAGTGCTGGTGGTAGAGGCTCTTGATTCAGATTTCAAGCAAGAGAAACCTTTGTAGAATTAATTCTGTCAGTCATTGAGGCTTTAGAGATTGCGAGTCTGTCTCTGTACTCCTGCTTCTTATCCAAGGTAACAGCTTTAGGTGTCGCCCACTCTCTCCAAATTCATTGTCTCTGCTGCCCCACTCTTTGGCTTTTCTTGCTGTGCTTGCCATGACAGTGCAAATGCAACAACTGGCAGAGATAGCCTATGTTGCCACAGCTGAGAAAGAAGAGGTTACAATTGCAGCCAGTACTCCACCCGAAGCTGCCACTTTACCAAAAGACCCGGCCCTTCCATTGTTCACAAAGTTTGCCTGCGCCAGCGGATGGAAAATCAGCCCGGCAAATGCAGTTGACGGAAACATGGATACCTACTGGGAGTGTTCCGGCAATGACCAATACATTGTTCTTGGATTGGGAAATGATGTGGTGACTGTGAGTCAGATAGACAT
>JBFLWZ010000111.1:0-6836 GCA_040757615.1 Thermoproteota archaeon
CCAGCTCTTTTTCATCCTTGAGCAAGTCTTGGCGCAGTTCTTCGTTTCTTTTTTCATCTTCTACTATCGGCCGCGTGCCTGCTATCGGGAATGTCTCAACATAGTCATTTGTAACGCGAATCAGCATTTCTGGGCTTGAGCCAATTATGCAGCGATTGGACATTTTTAGCAAGTACATGTAAGGCGAGGGGTTCACTTCTCGTAAGCTTTCGTAGAGGTTGATCATGCTGCCGCTGATCTTAAAGTTTATGCTTTTTGCAAGGACGACTTGAAAAACATCGCCATCATAGACATAGCGCTTTGCCTTCTTTACCATTTTTACAAAACGCTGTTTTGTCATATTTCTGCGGGGGGTAGAGTATGAAAAGCCCTGCTTTTCGTTCTTGACTTTTGCAATCTTTCTCTCTATTTCTGCAAGGCGCGACTTGCCCAAGAAAAAGTAGTATGCTTGGTTTTCCTTGTGGTTGTACAGTATGCCGTCTTGGTAGACTCCGAACTCTAGCAAAGGAAATGTACTGTTTTTCTTTCCTTTTATAGGCAGGTTCTCCCAGAACCGCACAGCGTCGTAATTGATGTATCCTACTGCGCCCCCTACATAGCGAAAGCGATCATCGTTCACCTTTGGCATCAATTCTCGCAACTGTGCAAGAGGCTCTGTAACTGGCGAACTTTGGACGACTCTCCCTTTCCTGTCCTTGACAACAAATTTCTTTTCATCGCAAGTCACAGTGACTTCGGGGTCAAAACCAATGACGGACATTTCTGCTAGCTCTTTCGGCCCGATTAATGATTCTAAGATGAATACCTTGTCGTACAGTGAATAGAGCTTTTTGAAAAGTTCAAACTGGTCTTCAGACGTGGCTAGTTTCTGTATTAGGATCGAGCTGTCAGCAAGCTGACCAAAAGCAACCACCTTTGCTCATGTTCTCCTAGCCTATCGGGCTATGTGCGCTGCAGATATCATTTAAACCTTTACTGGCAGCGTCACTGCGCCCTCTGATGCGGACCTGACAAGCGATGCGTACTTTGCAAGTGCACCGGTTGTATAGTGCGGCTTGATTGGCTTCCACTTTTTGGCCCTCTTTTTCAGCTCCGCCTTTGACACCATCAGGTCGATTTTGCTGCGGCTCGTGTCTATCACTATCTCGTCACCTTCCTTTACAAGTGCTATTGGGCCTCCGACCATGGCTTCAGGCGCAACATGTCCAATCATGAAACCTCTTGTGGCACCAGAGAACCTGCCGTCGGTGACCATTGCAACTTTTTCCCCAAGGCCCTGCCCGACAAGCGCAGCGGTAACTGCCAGCATTTCGCGCATGCCGGGTCCGCCCTTTGGACCTTCGTACCGTATCACCACTACATCGCCTTCTACTATCTTGCGCTTTGATATCGCTTCAAACGCCTTTTCTTCAGCATCAAATACACGTGCTCTGCCTACGAATTTCTTACTCAGGACGCCTGCCAGCTTGACTACTGCTCCATCGGGTGCAAGCGTGCCCTTTAGTATCTTGAGCGTCCCTTCGCTCTTGATCGGGTTTTCAAGGTGTTTTACCACCTTTGCGTCCGGCGCATAGTTGAACGACATGGATTCAAGGTTTTGCTTCATCGTTTTTCCCGTGACAGTCATCACGTCGCCGTGCAAAAGCCCCTTTTTGAGCAGGCTGTTCAGTATGACAGGCACTCCTCCTACCTTGTCAAGGTCAAGCATGACGTACATGCCACCAGGTCTCATGTCAGCTATGTGGGGCGTGCGCTTTCGGATCCTTTCAAAGTCAGATAGCGTAAGCTTGACGCCGATTTCCCTTGCTATTGCAAGCAGGTGCAGAACAGCGTTTGTGGAACCGCCGATGGCGTTTGCCATCATTATTGCATTTTCAAACGCTTCAAATGTCATGATGTCGCGTGGACGGATGTTATTTTCAAGCAGGTTCATTATCGCCTTGCCAGTGTTATAGCAGATCTCGTGTCTCTTTTCACTTTCTGCAGGGGGAGACGCGCTACCTGGAAGCGACATGCCAATTGCTTCGCTTATCGAAGCCATCGTGTTTGCAGTGTACATGCCAGCGCACGAGCCCGCAGCAGGACACGCTGCATCTTCTAGGCTAAGGAGCTCCTGCAGAGTCATCTTGCCGGCGTCGTATGAGCCTACTGCTTCATAGACGTCCTGAACCGTCACCTGCTTGCCGTTCCATACGCCTGGCATTATGGTTCCGCCGTAAACGAATACAGCTGGAAGGTTGAGCCGGCCCATGCCCATTAGCGTGCCCGGCAGGCTCTTGTCACAGCCAGATATCCCGACTACGCCATCATATTGGTGGGCTCGCACCATGATTTCAATAGAATCAGCGATCACTTCCCTGCTTACGAGGGAAGCCTTCATGCCTTCGTGCCCCATGGCGATGCCGTCAGAAACTGCGATGGTGGTGAACTCTCTTGGAGTGCAGCCCGCGTCTTTTACGCCGCGCTTTGCGCTCTGCGCCAACTGACCTAGGTGTATGTTGCACGGGGTAGCTTCGTTACACGTGGAAGACACGCCTATGAGTGGCCTGTCAAGGTCCTCATTTGTCAGACCCATTGCCTTGTACATGGCCCTGTGAGGTGCCCTAGATGGTCCCTCTATCGCCTTTCTGCTTTGAAGTTCCATATGATTATCGAGGCTATTGATGCATATTTTAAGATATTTGGAAGCTATTCATCTAGAGTAGCGGTTATCTTGACTGCGTCAAGTCCTTCTACCTTGAAAATTGTTTCGCACATGCCGCATTCTGCATTGCCGCTAGAAAGGTCCTTGGCCGGCACTTCTTCGTTCAAGTAGTCGCATTTTGGGCAGCGGAAAGAGAAACTGATGTCAAAGGTTTCAAGCTCAAGTGTTTCGGCCATGTACATGTAAAGTCGGAACTCTGATGTATTTAAAAATTCGTACCTAGCCGATAGCAAAAAATAAAGATGCAATCAATCCAAGCAGGCACATTACATGTCAAAATCCTGCATATTCTGTTCCATAATAGCGGGCCGAGAACCTGGCGCGCAGGTTTACCGCGACTCGGACTTTATGGTCATAATGGACAAGTATCCCATAAACTCCGGTCATACGCTGGTGATGCCGACCAAGCACTACGAGAACTTGCTACAGATGCCTCCTGCCGAAGTTGGCAGGCTGTATTCGCTGGTGCCTCCAGTTGCCAAAGCCGTTGTCTCGGCAGTCAAGGCGGACGGCTTTAACGTAGGACAGAACAACGGGATAGCGGCCAACCAGATAGTGCCGCATGTGCACATCCACATTGTGCCGCGTTTTCATGACGACAGTCCGGATGGCAAGTGGCCAGCACGAAGAGTGGCTTCGCAGGAAGAACTGACCAAGATAGCCAACCGGATCAAACAGCAAATCACTTTGCCTTCAAAATAATCATGACCGATTCAAAAATTTCAGTACCGAAAGATCTTGTAATAAAGCTGGAGCGCATGATGTGCCCCGGAGCATGTCCGGATTACTCTCTAATTATCCATGGCGATGGTAAGGTCGAATATGAAGGCAGGCATTACGTAGCCATTAAGGGTCGGCGACAGAGATGGATTTCGATTGCTCAAGTAAAAGAGATGATTATGGAATTTTACAGGATCAACTACTTTTCTCTCGATGATATATACAATGCTGTTGCTAATGACGGCGCAATAACAAAGACATCAATCAGAGTAGACGGCAGATACAAGCAAGTAATTAACTGCCATCCTTCCCGGGCACCAGAAGATCTTTACAACCTGGAGAAAAAGTTAGACGAGATCGTGCAATCAGAGAAGTGGGTGAGAGATAGAAACGGACGGCCAGTGCTTGATCGTTGATACAGCTATTTTTCAAGAACCGGAATGCATGAATCGGGGTGCGGATTGCATTCGGGGCATTCCTCAAAGCACAGTCTACCGTCGTTTTCAACCGCCAAAATCAGTGCCGTTCCTTTGCAGGTGTGGCAAACAAACATCTCTAAATCACAGTAATATCATGACGCTCCTAACATAAAGCTCTTTTGGTTCATGAAAAGATGTTATATAATTCCACTATAGTATTCCTGAGTTAAATATTGAGAAAATTTCAATAAACTTTGTATTTCTTGGATTTATTGGAAACCTCAAGCGATCAACGAGCTTTTTTTGTCTTGGATGCGGGTTTCTTTTTCTTCTTGACCTCTTCTTGCTTGCTCTCGTCAAAAACCTTGACTTCGCCGTATCCATTGGGCCCAGTTCTCTGGCGGTTTTTCATCCTCTCAATATAGTCTGCCATGTATTGTTCAGCCTCTTCACGCGTCTCAAACTTGGCTTCGCCTCGAAAAGAACCATTCTCGTCAATGAGGCTCACAGCGCTCCACATGCCATTCTTGCCAAGTCTCTTTACGACAAACATCGCGCTATGCTACTGCATCCGAGATATTTAAGACAGCCGATTATGCTCTAATTGCAATTGTTGAAAATGCGTCTTACCGGCAACTTAATTAAAAACCTCTATTGCCATATTGCAAGTGAGCGATTCGGAAGCAAGATTTACAATAAATGTTAGAGAAGGCATCGTCGAGCTTGAAGGCAAAGAGAGCTTTGTCGACAAGCACCTTGAAAAATTTGAAGAAATCTTCAAAATGGCAGTAAAAGAGGCCATAGCCCGCGGTCTTGAACAAAACATCGCGCTCAAGGCACAACCTGCGCAAGCTGCATTGCCACAACAGTTACAGCAAGAAATTTCACTTGTAACGGAGGAAGCGCCTCAGCAAAAGCCGAGCAACGGCAAACATTCTTCGAGGCCGACAGTCACGATACATCCAATCCCGGTTGACCTGAAAGCAAACGAAAGCAAGATTGGTCTGCGCGAGTTTTATGCAGAGAAAAAGCCGTCGAACCACTATGAAAAGGCTGCAATCTTTGTCTATTACTTGACCAAGTTCAACAAGCAACAGGAAATAAAATTCGGCGAGATCCTGTCATGTTATGAAGAAGTGAATGAGAAAAAGCCGAGCATTATCGACATCGTAAAGAACTCGATCCGCTACAAGGGGTGGCTTGAGCAGGGTTCAGAGAAATACGCTGTTCGCCTGACGATCTCGGGAGAGAACTTTGTCAAGTTCGACCTGCCTGCTAAAAGCGAAAAAGTCGCACAGGCCACGATCGGCTAGGCGCGCCACCAATCAAAACCAACATAATCCACTTTTCTCTCCTTCATTTTCGGGATTGCAAGGATGAATTGTTTCTTCACCGTAGTAGCAAGCCGGCCTGCAAGCACCACGCCAGTTGCTGTAAGGTCGTCTGCAGGTCGGTATACCTGTACAAGATACGGTGCATGATCAATGCCCGGCCCCTTTTCGTACACTGCAAAGTCGCAGCCAAATTTTATACCGGGCGTCACAATGTAGCCCTTATCCCGAAGGTTCTGGAATACAAAATACTGGGTTTCAAAGTCCACATACTGTTTTTTGCATATCTTTTTTATTTCAATAAGCGACACAGCTTTGCCGTCAATCTGTGATACTTTTAGTCTGCTTTTTTCAACAAGATAGCACCCTTCTATGAGGTCAAGTACAAGTGGCGCGTCAAAATCTGTCCCTTTTGGCTTTGGGATTCCGAGTGGCTTGCCGTAATAGCCGCTGCCAAAAATCGTCCTTGAATCCTGTACGTCCCATATTACTATTCTGTTTTCTACCAGCCTGCCACTGATCATTTACATGCTCAGTGCCAGAATCGTGAACGAATCGGATGCTTCTTGGCACTTGTCGACCATTCCTTCGATACCTTCAATTGCATCCTTTAGAAGCAGAAGATCTTTCGTTGAGGAAATTTCGTTGAGCGCCTTGACAATGACTGCACGGTATTTTGCGTCAACCTGACGCTCTAGTTTTTGTACATCCTGCGCAAGGTCTATTGCACTTGCCGGGTTGATTGACAGGGCGCGTCCCATTTCGTTCAGCTTGAAAATCGTGTCAACGACCATGCCGACCAGCTGCTTCAAGTCGTCATCAAATGACGCCTTTTTAAGAGTCGATGGCTTCATATTTGCAAGCCTAAATGCGACTCCGCTGATATAGCCAGCGATATCGTCAATTACGTACGCAGTTCTAAGAATGTCCTCTCTGTTTGCCATGAGGCTCCCGATCTCGGCTACTTCGCGTGTGATCTTTCTGCGAAGATTCTCGACTTCTTCTTCTGTGTTTCTCATGCGCTCCAGACAGTGCTGGATGTCCTTATCGTCGCCCTTTATGAGGGAGGTCGTAAGTGTCGATAAATCCCTTGAGGAGTTCAAAATTCGGGTAATTTCGTCCTGCAAAACAGCCAGAGCCTTTCTCTTGGCCTGGACTTCCAGTTCACCGCTGTACATTAGAGCCGAAATACGCTTTCAGGCTAATAATTCTATCGATGGTTCACGCTCAAATGGAAGAAATTGTCTTGTTTGTTGAAAATATTGCATTGAGAATAGAGGCCAATTCTAGAGTGACTAATCACAAGAGATTACTTGCTGTTCAAGGGCATTTTCAAGAGTTTGAAAAGGTTCGCATTTGCCGCTGCAGGATGCGCAGTACTTTTGCTTGCAATATCGCTAGGCGCGATACCTAGCGTAACCAAAGCCAAAGCTCACACTTGCAATTGCGTGGCATTTCGACTTGACGACATCCAGGATTACTTCCTTAATCACGTACAGCTGGAGGTCATGGAGGCATTTGACAAGAGAAACACAAGCCTGACTGTTGGAGTCATTGGCAACTATTTTGGAGAGGATCCAATGATCGTCAACTATATGAAGAGCAGGACCGGCGACCCTTTACTCGAAGTTGCAAACCATGGCTGGAACCATGAGAATCTCG
>JBFLWZ010000112.1:0-6808 GCA_040757615.1 Thermoproteota archaeon
CAAGGAAGTAATGCCATCCGCTATGAGAGAAGTCTACTTGGAGTCACCGGACATCCCATGGTCTGCCATAGGCGGGCTGGAAGAAGTCAAGCGCGAGCTACAGGAAGCAGTCGAGTGGCCATTGAGATATCCAGATCTTTACACAAAGCTAGGGCACACGATGCCAAAAGGCGTGCTGATGCACGGACCGTCAGGAACAGGCAAGACTCTGCTTGCAAAGGCAGTCGCGACCGAGTCGGAGGCCAACTTTATCAGCGTCAGAGGTCCTGAACTGCTGAGCAAGTGGGTCGGCGAATCCGAGCGCGGCATCCGCGAAATCTTTCGCAGAGCCAGACAGGCAGCTCCTTGCGTCGTGTTCTTTGACGAAATCGACTCAATTGCCCCGACAAGAGGCATGGGAGGCGACAGCATGGTCACCGAGCGCGTCGTGTCGCAGTTGCTGACAGAGCTCGACGGCATTCAGGCGCTTTCAGGCGTGGTGGTAATCGCCGCAACAAACAGGGCAGACATGATCGACCCGGCGCTCTTGCGCCCCGGAAGGTTCGACAAGATTGTGTTCGTCCCGATGCCGGACAAGGCTGCGCGGCAGAGAATCCTGGAAATCCACGCAAAGGGCAAGCCGATGGGCCCAGACGTGGACTTTGCCAAGGTCGCCGAACTTACAGAAGGCTTCAGCGGCGCGGACACAAGCGCGGTAGCCAACACGGCGGTGTCACTTGTGCTGCACGAGTACCTTGCGAAATATCCTACGCCAGAAGAAGCAGCAAAGCACGCGGCAGAAGCGCACGTGATGCTGCGCCACTTTGAAGAAGCAGTAAGGAAGATCAAGACGCAGAGAGAAGGCAAGCCGACAGAGAAAGCGGTCCCGTACTACCGCTAAACTCTTTTTCCTTCTTTTTGTCTGAAATTTTTCAGACACACTGTCAAAGCAAATGTTTTTAAGCAATTGGTTTTATGATAGACCTAACTAAAAGAAATTGGTTGAAAATTCACAGGTTCAACTCGTAGAAAAACCAACTGCAGCCGCTCTAAACCGCTTTGTCAAGCCCGTTGACATCAACAAATTAGTTGCACAGTACGGGACACCGCTTTATTTGGTAGATGAAGACACGCTGCACACAAAGGCCAAGGAACTGCATAGTGCCTATTCAAAGTACAGGGGTCCAGTCAAGGTAGCATACTCGATCAAGGCCAACTTTACGCCAGCAGTGATTAAGACGTTCATGAAGGACGGGTTGACGTTCGACCTGACTTCGCTTGGCGAGCTCCACTTTATCAAGCGATGCAAGGCAGACCCTGAGAACGTCATTTACACTAGCGTGACAGAGGAGCCCGAAGAATACATCGAAGTGCTCCAGAGCGGCGTCAGAAGGGTTGTTGTCAGCTCTTTCAACGGCATGACAAACCTGGCCAAGGCTGCAAGCAAGCTTGGAGCAAAGCCACTCACAATGATACGCGTGAATCCTGAAGTAGGCGTCAAGGCTGAAGTTCGCGCGTCATACAGGAACGGCAAGTTTGGAGTCCCATTCAATGGGGGCACAATTGACAGCGCTGCCAAGATCGTCAAGCATATCATGGGCAGCGACCTGCTGAAATTCGAGGGCTTCCACTTCCACCTGGGATCGCAGATCACCGACTTTTCATGCTATACGCATGCACTGGACAAGATGGACGCGTTCATGACCAAGATGAAGAAGGAGAACCCTGGATTCCACGTCAACACGTTTGACATTGGTGGAGGAACTCCTGTGTTCTACAACGACCCGGTCCCGACTCCTGCGCAGATGGCAGAAAATCATGTGAACAAGCTCAACCAGCTCGCAGAGACGCACGGCACGTTCACTCTCATGATCGAGAGCGGCCGCTTCCTAGTCGCCGAGTCGTCAATATTGATATCGAGGATTGTCAACACAAAGGAATACAACGAGCACAAGATAGTGATAGTCGACGCAGGCTACCACATACTTCTCGACGCGGCCTTGCTCAAGCAGGAATATCCTCAGGAGGTAGTGCCGGTGGTGGACAGCAAGGACAGAACCACCGCGCTTGCGCCGGTAAAGAACACGCATCTTGCAGGAAGGCTGTGCGATACCTACGACGTCTTCCCGCTTTCAAAGGCGTCCGACCTGACCGAGTCAGAAGTCGGCAGGTATGTGTCGTTCTATAACGTGGGCGCCTATTCGGTCGTGTTCAACATGCCATTCCACTGCCAGATCAAGCCGCCGATAGTCATGAAGGACAGCGACGGCAAGTTTCGCTTGGTCAGGAAGGAAACGACGTACGAGCACCTCTTCAAAGAAGAGGGCGGCGACCTAGTCTAACCGCCATTTTTACGGCGGGAACATTTTTTAAATCAACGACAGCAATACTGGAAAGTGAGCGACAGCAAAAAGACACACGCCCATGTCTTTGTCAGCGGTGTTGTTCAGGGCGTTTATTTCAGACAGAACACAAAGCAGGTGGCGACAAGGCACAACGTCACCGGCTGGGTGCGCAACCTGCCAGACGGCAGAGTTGAGGCTGTTTTTGAAGGAAACGAGATGGATGTCAACGAGGTGATCGAATGGTGCCACATCGGGCCGCCAAAGGCCAAAGTGAACGACGTGAAAGTGAAGTTCGAGAAGTACACCGGCGAATTTGCTGACTTTGCCGTGAACTATTGAATTTTCTGGTACGCTTCAGCTATCTGCTTTTTTGCGTTCTCGGCATCTTGAGCTGCCTTGACGGTTACATTCGCCGGAGGGGCAGCTCTGCCATACCTTATCGACAGCACGAGCGAGTCGCCTGCCGGCATGATGTCAAGGAACGTGCGAAAGTTCATAGTCTTTGCATAAGCGACCCTGTGCGGCCTCACCTCTTCGATCACGTTGCTGCCAAGCGACTTGACAAAGCTGCGGAGGTCGAGCATTATTGTTTTTGCCGGTTCTTTCAGCCCTTCGAGGTGGCTTTCAAACGGGATGTTGTTGGGGGCACTGAACATCGTCACTTGATCGCGCGGAGGGTTATTTCAAACTATTTGACGCCATTGCCGTAATCGCGCTTTTTGCAATTCCAAGCGCAAGCACTATCAAGGCAAAGACAAAGCCGATTGCCGGGCCGGGAAAATAGACGACTGTTAGGTTCCTTGTAACTATCAGACCGTCTATCGTCAGGATTGCCCCGTTGACTACAAGCAGCACAGACAGCAGGATTGACTTTTGCCTTGGCACAACTGCAAACGCTGCCATCGAAAGTATCATCCCGCTTGTTGCGAAAATAAAGGCCCTCGTCTCCTGCCTTGGCATAATCCCTTCGCCAAAGACATAGACAAGGATGAGGGCAAGCGCGGCTACTGCTAAACCCTGCGCTACCTTAAGCCCCTGACTCGCCATCTTGCATCACAACCACTGTGCCTACCATGTTTGGATGGACATCGCAATAGTACGGATATTCGCCTTCATTGTCAAATGTAAAGCTGAACGTTTCGCCTCTCCTCAATATGTCTGAGTCAAATGTGCCATCGCTAGCTGTTGCAGTGTGTATGGCGGAATCGTCGTTTACCCATGTAATAGTATCCCCTGTTCTGATCTCAATCGGATTTGGGTTGTATGAACTGCTTCCATCATTCTCGACTATGCTTATCTTTTCTCCTTCGATTGTAGGCACCGGTTCTTGTTCTGAATTTCCGGGTCCTTGACCTTCAATATAGTCAACATTCAAGTTGCCTGACAGAACCTGCGTAGCCACAATGGCACCAGCTATGATGAATGACGCGATCACTATGGCTATTGAGAGTATTACGATTTTCCAAACCACAGCAATGATAACCTGATTTTTTGTTTTAACCCTTGTTTACCTTTCCTACGTAACCGAGTTACCTGCATACTTAATACTTATTATCTAAAAACCGAAATCTATGCAGGATATTTCGGTTATCAAAACGGAACATTTGACAAAAGAGCTTGGTGCAATACGCATTATAGATGATGTAAACATTTCTGTTCCCCCGAATAGCATTTATGGGCTGCTTGGGCCAAATGGTGCTGGCAAGACGACAATAATCCGGATATTGCTAGGGTTGATACGGCCATCACATGGAAGCGTGCGGATTTTTAACAAGGAATTACAGGCAGCACGGAAGGAGATCCTAGCACAGATAGGCGCGTTGGTTGAAACACCATCACTCTATCCTCACCTTACCGGCCGCGAGAATCTTCTTGTAACCACTACGCTTCTGGGAATAGATGCAAACAAGATAAATGATGTATTAGAGGCCGTTGACTTGCAGTACGCTGCAGATAGGAAAGTTGAACAGTATTCTCTTGGAATGAAGCAGCGTCTTGGATTGGCACTCGCACTCATAAACGATCCTAAACTTCTTATTCTTGACGAACCAACCAACGGCCTCGATCCTGCAGGTGTACGTAACACACGCAATTTTATCATGAAATTGCCTGAGCAATTTGGCATAACGGTCATGTTGTCGAGCCATTTGTTGCATGAAGTTGAACAGGTCGCAACGCAAATCGGCATTCTGAATAAAGGAAAGTTGGTCTTTCAAGGAGATTTGAGCACACTAAAAGAGACCTACAAAACAAAGAGGCTTGAAGATGCATTCATGAATCTTACGGACGGTAGCTAGGCATGGCGGAAGTCGTACGAGCACTCGCAGCCGAAGGATTAAAGTTGAAACGCACACGGGCACTCATGCTTGCTATCGTTGCACCAACGTTCGTTGTCGCTATTCAGGTGTCAAGTGGAACGACATACTTGAATCCCAATGTTCCCAGCCTGTCGTTAGGAGAACAGGTTTTCGATACTATCTTCAATATGTGGATTATCATCGTGTTTATTCTGTATCTTGTTCTCCAGATAGCTCTTCTCATGAACATTGATCATGTGTCTAGCCAGTGGAAGCACTTGTTTGCATTGCCTGTTTCAAGAACTACAATTTATTTGGCAAAATTATTTGCTGGAGTAATCCTGATCCTCTTTAGCAACATACTCCTTCTTATCGAGACCACAATTGCCATATTTGTATTGAGTGTTGCTGCTCCCGAACTCGGGATATCACTTGCCGGAGTCGATATAACCTATTTCTTTTGTGTACTCTTGGTTGTGACTGTTGCCGCATTCTTTGCTATCGCATTCCAGACATGGATGAGCATGCGGACTAGAAATTTCCTTGCGCCAGTGGCCATTGGCTTTGCCGGCGGGTTCCTGAACCTTATTGCGCTGAGCTCGTCTTTTCTCCAGAAATTCTCACCTTGGACGTATCCGTTGGATGTCCACAGAATGCTAAGCGTCACCACATCCAGTGTGTCTGAATATATCTATTCTGGATGGCCGCTCCCTTTGCTTCTTACTATAAGCATCACTGGTGGCATTGCCGTGACATGCTATGCATTGTATGAACTTAATCGGAAAGATGCGTATTGAGACCAGTGCCTGAATATGGCATATAGAAATGGTTCAAATTCCCCGGGCTGTCCTAGGTAACTGAGTTACCTGAATGCTTATTTGTCCACCCGATATCTAACTACTGGCCGGAAAAACGATAATGCTAACTGCGATCGTTCTGGCCAGACAGTAATGTCCATAGCAATTGAGTCAAATTGGTACATGCACATCGAGAAAGAATTTACATCAGGAAGGACATTATATTGAAGCTTAACGATTATGGCGAGCTCAACCAGAGTCAGCTTATGAGCTATTGTGGGCTGAACAACGTCAAGCACAAGCCGATTATCGACGAGCTGGTAGAAAAGGGGCTGATAATCAGATTCGAGGAGCCGTGGGGTGAGCAGAACAGGATAATCAAGTACCGGGTTTCGGAGAAGGGCAAGGAAATCGTTGCGTCGATACTGGAACCCTATGAACTGCTGTTTCCAAGGAGCGAGGAAAAGAATGAACGCCACAGGTAACACTGTTACTGTCCTCTTTATAATGGGGAGAAGGGGATTGTCTAATGAGTGACATGACTGATAACGGCAAAAAGGACACCGCCCATGAAAACCTGCTTGAGATACTGGACAATGTCATTCGCCAGCTGGACTTTACCAAGAAGATGATAATCATCATGGTTCTTTCATTCATTATTATAATACCCATATCCGCCATAATTATCGGCGTGCTGACAAGAGGCCAACCCGGAGTTGCACTGCCCGTAATTGCAGTCGCAGTTTTTGCAGTGTGGCTCGGAGTCGGAATCCGGCAGTGGATAGTTTTCTCAAAATGGACGCAAAAGTACCAGTTGTACAAGGAGCTTCAGAGAAGGCTGGACGAAAGGCTAGATTTTGACAAGGATAGGGGCTCGGATGAAGGGAGTTAGGTCCTGATCTTGACGCCGCTTCTTTTCAAATACTTCTTTACCTTGTCGACCGTTGACTTTTCGTAATGGAATATTGATGCGGCGAGCGCAGCATCAACGTCTGCCCTGTCAAATACATCGAGCATGTGTCGGGCGCTTCCACAGCCGCCGGAGGCTATCACCGGCACCCTGACTGACTTGCATATCGCCTTTGTAAGCGCAATGTCGTAGCCGTTCTCGGTGCCATCGGCGTCGATGCTGGTCAGCAGTATCTCGCCGGCTCCGCGTTTCTCGACTTCCTTCGCCCACTTGATCGCGTCAAGGCTGGTGCCTTCCTTTCCTCCATAAATCCTCACCTCAAACCAGAACTTTTTGCCCTTCTCTCTGAATATCGTCTTGCCCTTTTCAATATTGAAGTTCCTCTTTGCATCGATGGCTACCACAACGCACTGCTTGCCAAAAATCGACATCAGCTGCGTTATCAGCTCTGGGTTCTTGACCGCAGCAGTGTTTATCGAA
>JBFLWZ010000113.1:0-6752 GCA_040757615.1 Thermoproteota archaeon
TAATATCCCCTGAACGCGCTTCGGACAACGCTAGCTGTCTTGGCGGCTACACTTTCTGTCATTTCCTCTTCCTCCCGAACTGTACTGGGTTGATTATGCCATCGCATTCTGCTGTGGCAAAGCAGAGGTTCTCGTTGCGGAGCTTGTCGCACGAAGGAACGGAATATTTTGTGCGGCTGCCCTTTATGCCCGCAAGGTGTTCTACCTGATAGCGCGTTATTTTTTCGTTAAAGTCGGGCGCATTCTCGTACATCATCACGATTTCATCGACTGGCTTGCCTATCGCAAGCATGTATGTCGCAAGCATCACCCTCGCAGAGTGGGGCAGGTTCTCTCCCTTGCCCATGACTTCAAGCGCATGCTTCACGCAAGGCGGATAATCGGTGACTGCCATCGCGCGGTATTCGTAGCGGGGCGCAAGTTTTGCGCGCAGCTCATCGGCTTTTATCTTGATCGGCCGGGGCAACGTCGGAAGCGTCATCGCCTTTATTTTTTCGTAGATGAGGATCGACAGCTCATTCCGGATGAGCCTGACAGTTTCGTCCGCATCCAGATAGACCTGCCCGTTGTCGACCAGCCTGTTTATGAGCTTCCATTCTTGCTCATGGAAGTGCGAAGATCTAGAAAGGTAATCCGCGACCCTGACCTTGAAAAGCCGGCCGCCTTCTGCAACATCGATTTTCAGTTTGAACAAATCATCAAAGATCTTGGCAAATAGCGACTGCCTCTGTACATCGTTCTGGCGCTTCAGGTCCTCTGTCAGGAACTTTTCTGCGCGACGGGCCTCTGCCAGAGCAAACTTTCTGAGCACAGGCTCTAGGCTTATTGACTTGACCATGATGAGCGACACAAGGAAAGTGAGTATCTCTATTTCGTACCTGTCTAATTTTTCATAGACGCTGCCGCCCACTTCGATCTCGATACGCTCGGCAGCTCTGTCAATAACATCCTTCATGTCGGGCCTTTCAAGCTCGTCCCATCCAAAACCGGATTCGCGCAGGAATTCTCCCGCTTCGTTCAAGAAGGGATACTTGGCAAGGTCTCCGGTACCCATCCTTATGGACGACAACTTTGAGCTATGATAGCTGAACTGCAATAAAAACGCCATTCCCAATAAGTTAAAGTAAGCAACATCTGTCTATTCGAGCGATGAGCATCAGGGTAGGATTTCACGTATCTATCGCCGGCGGCATAGCAAATTCGGTGGACAATGCAAAAAAGATAGGGTGCACCGCTTTTCAGATATTCAGCAGGAACCCGCGCGGCTGGACCGCCAAGCCGCTTGCGCCGGACGACGTGCAACTGTTCAAGAGCAAGATTGTGTCAAGCGGAATAGATAGAAGGGATGTCATTGTACACATGCCTTACCTGCCAAACCTGTCGGGGCCAGATGGCGAGTTTTACAAAAAATCTGTCGAAACCTTGGCAGGAGAAATGCAGAGATGCAGCGCGCTTGAAATCCCTTACCTCGTGATACACCTTGGGAGCCACATGGGCAAGGGCCAGGCAAGCGGTATAGGCCAGCTGGTAAAGGCAATTGAAACCGCTCGCACCAAGACAAAAGACGGTCCTGTAGTGCTGCTGGAGAACAATGCCGGCCAGAAAAACAGCATCGGTGGAAACTTCGAGGAGCTACGCATGATTCTTGATAAACTGAACGATCCAAAGCGATTCGGTGTCTGCATTGACACATGCCACCTGTTTGCATCTGGCTACGACCTCCGGAAAAAATCTGATGTGGATGGGACGCTTGAAGCATTCGACAACACAGTGGGCTTGAAGAATTTAAGATTCATCCACCTCAACGACTCAAAGGGTCCACTCGGTTCCAACCTCGACAGGCACGAACATATCGGCCTTGGGATGATCGGGGAAGAAGGGCTGGCAGCATTTCTCACCCACCGCGCCATACGCGACCTGCCGGTGATCATGGAGACTCCGATTGACGAAAAGAGAGGAGACCGGCAGAACCTGAAGGCCGTCCTTGAAATGGTAAAGTGATTATTTCAGCCGGTGAGACTCTACATTTGTTGAACCTTCATAATATGTCACAATCAGCACGTCTCCTTCGTTGTATGTGCAACCCCGAATCTCTTTTGGCTGGCCGTCTGGCGGCTCGACTACGCACACGTCTCCCTGCTTGAACATGACTGGCACCTCGCCTGTGACAGTCTGCCTCGTGAACAGCTCGAAGAGGGGAAAGCCTTGTATCATCTGTATGACCATGAACGCGCCAAAGAACGCGAGGCCAAAGAGGATTGCCAACTTTTTGGTTGACATCCTTTCAAATTCTGACGAATCAGAAGCATAGCCCACGATAATACATCAAAAGCACTTGTAAAAAACTTTGATATTATCTGGTGGATTCCACTGCCTTCTCGATCGCTTCTTCCTGATCGAGCCACTCGTCAAAATAGGTCAGCAAGAGGTGGGATGCGAGCTCCTCCTTTGTGTGGTCTGTCTTGAGGTGGATCGGCAAGTAATCCGGAGTGAAGAATAGGTTGCAGATATAACAGAACGGGTTACGTTCATGCTCCGTCAGCAAGATAGCTCACTTAATTATCTGACTGTCAATATAAGAATATCGATATGTCCGTGTTTGGACATTCGCCGGCATCTCGTTCCTGAAATACGACCAATGTCGGGCATCAAACATGTACCTGCTTATATGAAGAGCAATGCGGTAATGATGTTCTGGATGGAGAACCGGGAATCGATAATTGCAGACCTGAGGCGGCTGGGAGTGAAAGTGAACCAGATTCTTAGTTACCACCCGACCGATCAGCAGCTAAAGGACATGAGAGACGGACTGCTGGGGCTGAGCAAGAGGCCTGACGCTCCAAGAAACTAGCGGCTCAAAACAAGTTATAAGTAGGGTAGCAAGAATGTCTTGATACATATGGTCTTTGGCAGGGACATCAGGCTTTCAAGGATATTAAAGGACGGCAAGATGCTGTGCATCCCGATGGACCACGGCATCAGCAACGGTCCTATCAAGGGGTTGGAGGACATCAACGGCATGATCTACCAGTGTGCCGCTGCAGGCCTGAGCTGCGTCCTTGTCAACAAGGGTATAATCAAGACGATGCCAAGGCCTCCTGACATTGGTCTTATTGCACACTTTTCCGGTAGCACTTCGCTTGGGCCCGCTCCCAACAGAAAGATGCTGATGGGAAGCGTCGAAGAAGCGATCAGGCTTGGCGCGGACGCAGTGTCGCTTCACATCAACATCGGTGCAAAGGAGGAACCGGAGATGCTGCAGAAGCTCGGCATGGTTGCCGACAAGTGCACGGAATGGAGTGTTCCGCTCGTTGCGATGATGTATCCGCGCGGAGAGAACATCAAGAACCCACACGATCCAGAAATCGTGGCGCACGCCGCAAGGGTCGGTGCGGAGGCGGGGGCCGACATTGTAAAAGCAGTATACACCGGCGACGTTGACTCGTTCAAGAGGGTAGTTAAGAGCTGCCCAGTTCCGATAGTGATAGCAGGCGGACCCAAGGCCAACACCGACCGCGAAATCTTGGAAATGTGCGCCGGAGCAATGGCAGCGGGAGCAAAGGGTGTGACTTTTGGCCGCAACATCTTCCAACACAAAAACCCGCCGGCGATGGTGCGCGCACTGCGCAAGCTGATAATCGACAACAAACCGGTAAAAGAGGCTCTGAAGGAACTTGACTGATGCAAAACCAAAAGACCTGATAGTCAGGCCGACTTCGAAATCTGTCGGCTTTCTTGCAAAGCTGAAGGAAAAAGGGATCACCACGATCAACGCCGATCCAAAGACTGCGAAGGGCTTTCGCACTGTTCACGAATCAGAAGACGCCGACATGGTCGTCTGCAAGACCTTTGACCAGTTAAAGTCGCTCCGGTCATCGGGCAAGAGTATCGGCTACTTCAAGAAGGTGCTGAGCAACGCTGACGTGGACGAGATTGAAAGGGCGTCGCAGGCAGGCGCCGAATTTGTCATTGTCGACGCGTCAGACTGGAAGATCATCCCGCTTGAGAACATTATTGCAAAACTCCACAAGTCAAAGACAAAGGTGTACACCACTGCAAAGAGCTCTGGAGAGGTTACCACAATGTTTGCAGTGCTCGAGCTTGGAGTCGACGGCGTGATACTGTCAACAGACAGCGAGGATGAAGTGGACAAGGCAAGGCAGCAACTCTCCAGCACAAAGTTTCCAATCAAACCCGCGAAAATAATAGAGGTAAAGGACGTGGGCACAGGCGAGCGCGTTTGCGTCGACACCGCCTCGATGATGGGGATGGGCGAGGGGATGCTGGTCGGAAGCAGGTCAAACTTTATGCTTCTTGTGCACAACGAGTCGGTCGGATCGTCGTTTACATCACCACGTCCCTTCCGGGTTAACGCCGGCGCAGTATACTGCTACACGATAGCGCCTGATGGCAAGACCCGCTACCTATCAGAGATCGAGTCGGGAAGCGAGGTCTGGGTGGTGAACAGGGAAGGCTCTGCGAGAAAGGCAGTAGTCGGCAGATCAAAGATCGAGACGCGCCCACTGAGGATGATCCGGGCAGAAATAGACGGTGAGACTGGCACAGTGATCCTGCAAAATGCCGAGACTATAAGGCTGATGACAAAGGATGGCAAGCTCCTATCCGTGACCGAAGTTAAAGTCGGGGACGAAGTGCTAGGTTATGCCAAGCCTGCGTCCGGGCGGCATTTTGGCATGGAAGTGGACGAATACATCGTGGAAAAATAGGCGCGTGTGCGCGTTTCCAGTGGTTCCAGTCCAGAAGGAATAGTCATCTCTTATATAGTCTATTTAAAAGAATTAATCTTCTCTTGCAAACGCCACGAATATTCTGTTCAGGCAAGTTGGGCAGCACGGTCTGCCGTTAAACTCTGCCATACTTCCAGTAGTGACCTTTAGCCCCTTACATATGAAGCAGGTATTCTCTACTGTGGTGGACAATAGAGGATTACGTCCGCCAAATGCTGATTTAATCACTATTGTGTCAGACAAGTGACAGACTGGATGGGGCGCCTCAATTTCAGCTCGGAAAAACGAGCTGATGATGTAGCGTCTTTTTAGCCTGTTGTTTATTACTTTAAAGTAAGCCGGATATGGACGAACTAGACGAGCATGGCGACATCCAGTCATGCTTGCCCAAGAAGAAATCGTAAACCAAATAGTCCTTGGAAATTGCAAGGACGTGCTGGGCAAGCTTCCTGAAAATTCCGTGCAGCTGACCATAACATCGCCACCTTATCGAAACGCCATCGACTATGACATGCACGCATCTGGCAACGGCGGCTATTACAGGGGCAAGCTAAACCTCGATACAAACGACTACTTGGCGGATATGGCCAACATTTTCGGCGACAAGGTCTACCGAGTGACAAAGGAGGGCGGCTACTGCTGCATCGTCATTGCCAACGAGGTGGTGAACGGCACGATACTTCCACTGCCGCACATGCTGCTGTCAAGGCTGGTGCAGCCGTTTGGCAGGTGGAACCTGCACGAAGAGATAATCTGGCACAAGGTGACCGGCGGCACGAACCGCTATGGGTCGTTTGTGATAAACCCATACCCGAAATACTATCGCGCAAACATAATGCACGAGTTCATACTGATACTGCGCAAGGGCGACGTCAACAGCGGCCGGACGCGGAGAAGCAACGCGCTGCCGGCGACTCACGAGGAATGGACAAAGGAAATAGCAAACTCAGTGTGGCACATAGCCCCCGTCCCGCCTGGGTACATCGACCACCCGTGCCCATACCCCGAAGAGATCCCTTACCGCCTGATGAAGCTGTATTCCTATGAGAACGATGTTGTGCTTGACCCGTTCAATGGAAGCGGCCAGACCACAAAGGTCGCGCACCACTTTGGCCGCAAGTACATTGGCATAGACCTTGTCAAAGATTACGTCAACCTCGCCAAGTCAAGGATAGAGAAGGAGCCCCTCCACATACGAGACGAGGCGCTCATCGCCAACTGGAAAAAGATCCCCTCCCACTACAAGAAGCGCTAGCCATTTTTATTATAGGTAAACTACTTTAATCGCATATGGGTCAAGAAACGATCAAGTCAGAATCTATACTCAAATTCTTGCAAGACAAGAACTATGGTTATCTCGCAACTCTGATGCCTGACGGCTCTCCACAGGTCACGCCAACCTGGGTTGACACTGATGGCGAGCACATCCTGATCAACACTGCGCTGGGCAGGCTAAAGTATGAGAATATACTTCGCGATCCTCGCGTTGCAGTCTCTGTCTCTGATTCTACCAATCCGTACGACATGGTATCAATACGCGGCAAGGTGGTTGAACATACTACAAACGGTGCCGAAGAGCACATCGACAAGATGGCGAAAAAGTACATAGGTCTTGACAGGTATCCGGGCCGGGCGCCGGGAGAAAAGAGGGTCCTGCTAAAGATCAAGCCGACCAAAATATATCACATGAAGTTTGGCTGATCATGTGGGGCGTGTGTTGCGCTCTTTTAGCAGCCGCCCAAGGGCCTTTTGCCTGATGGCGGCTTCCACGTACTGGTCGTCGCACCCCTTGCAAACCGCATAGATAGCCGCGCTGTCCTGACTCGGCGTCACCACTTTTTCCCACCGCAGGCCAAAATCGTTCTTTGAGCAAATGACGCACCCCTTTTTGCCTTCAAGGGCAGAGCCGTCTGCGCCAGTATATATCGCATACATTTCATAGCCATCGTCGGCAAGCGGCTTCCACTGCTTTGCAAACGACTCTACCATCTGTGCGTCGAAACC
>JBFLWZ010000114.1:0-6712 GCA_040757615.1 Thermoproteota archaeon
TTGTGCATTAAACAAGACAAATGAGGTCGATCTGATCAAGGCACTGATCGGTTCGTCGCCGTCATTGACCAGATAGAAGTCCACTTTCTTAGGCTCGGCTGGTGTTATGTCATGTAGATTTCCTTCTCCTTGGATGGAAGCCGCCATGCCTTCCGCCTTCAAGACCTTGTTCTGTCTAGCCTTGATATCCTCCACATCATACGTCGCTTCGAAACTTACCTTCACCACATGGACTGGGAAAAGGCCTTGCCTTCCGTCAACCCCGTTTTCACTGCCCACTCCAATAGCATTCATCTCTTCACCAGTAAGATCCACAACAACATCAGGCTCTCCACTTGGTGTTGGCAGCGGTTCCTTTAGAGGCATAACCATGTGCTTCATTCCAGTTATTTCGAGATTGTATGTTCCCGGGAAGAGTGCTAAAATGTCTTCATGCTCACTGAGGTCAACTTTAGTCAATATTGCAGAGCTCTTGGCTGGAATTTCTCGGACGTGCATGCCTTTGGTTATGTCTTTCTTCGTAGTTTTCAGGCTTCCGTCCTCATTTGAAAGCTGTATGAACCAGCTGTCCGCGTCTATAGGAATGGGGATGGATCCATCATTCACTGCGATTATCTGGATTGCGTATGGTCGTTCAGTGTCAGGCCTTGTGTCGAATCTAATCTTTTCTGAATATTCGTCGGCTATTGCTATGTTCTTTATCTTTACGGGCGCGTTTTCATTTGCAATCAGATTCTTTGCAGATCCGTTGATTGCTGTTGCAAATGGAACGCTGTTGAACACACCAGAAATCATCAACATGGCAAAAAACGCGATGACTCCTGCTGTAGCTGTGGTGATATAGATGATGCTTCTCAACTAATCACCTAGCTAACTCTTAATATTGACACTTCTATTAAAAGATTCTAAATTATGGAGACTTGTTTTAAGTATGCCTGTAATAGGACATTTTTAACTTTTTCGATGCAGAGATTAATTTACTGGTTCTGGAACGTAGGCTAGCTGATGATCAAACGAACCTACAATGATTTGATGATGCCCTATGTGAACCAAGTCGGAGTAATTCCTATCGAATGGAAGGAATGAAGGAGGAATAGTCCTTTGCACTAGCTGCAACATTAAGGTCTAGTCTGTCAAACCTTACATGAATCGATTTTGCAATTTGCGCCTTGATATGCTCTGGAATTCCACCATAGCATTTGTTCAATACTTCAGTGTTTTCCCATCCACCCAAACTTGCAACATAAGCAAGCGACCAGTTAGTAGCTGCCAAATAGTACTGAGCCATCGTGTGTCTGAACAAATGTAATGGATGTCCTGTAAAGTACAAACCATCACCAAGCGCGTACATCCTTGTCTTTTCATTTAGCCAACTATTTCTGTCGAGCTCTGAAAATATCTTCTTGAACCTGATTGCGATCTTTCTCATAAAATATGCCACTTGCAAAGCGTTTGCCTTGTCGCTTTTGGCATCTTCAAAGAACAAGAATTTTCTATCTTTAGGTAACCTATCATATGTTGTTTCCACGATTGCCCTGCATTCTTCAGTCGGGTACTTGACCCACCATTTACCCTCACTTCCAAGGTACCACGAGCCTTTCTTTATCTTTGGTTCAAATTGCTCCACCCTGAAGACAGGTGACATTGTAATCCTATTCCAGCTCATAGATGCCATAGCAAAGGCTCTGGCACCAGTATGGAGATCAATGTTCATAAAGCTCCAAGATAGCCAGTCGCCTTCTTTTTCCAGTCTCTTGTTTATCATGTCTATCTGATCAGGCATGAGCATGATGTCCTTGTATTCACCAAGCTTCTCCGGCGTGGTTGACAGACCGTAGCGCCTGCCTTCGCCATGTGCAAAGTTGATGCTATGTGCGGAGAGGAAGCTTCGGAACGTAGTGATATTTCTTGTCCTCTGCATCTGCGGGTACGCAGAGTTGAACCAAGCCAGAAAGTTCTGCCAGTATTCAATCGCGATTTCCTTGCGCTTAGCTATGTCTATAGGCACTCCAAAGCTAACAATGGTTTCAGGCATAATCTTTAGCTGGCTGGATATCTCGTAGATTATGTTTGTCATGTACCTGATTCTTCTGGCTGGAATCTTGCCAGACTTCAGGTAGGTTATCCATTTTTGAATAGATGGCAGCTCGTTGAACGGTTCACTATCTAATCTCTGGTACTGTTGAGCTAGTTGTTTTTGCAGTGAGATTACGACATTGCCATTGGCATCGCGCTTGATTCCCCATTTACCTTCATTTTGCATTTCTGTCAGGTATCTTGATACAGTACTGTGGTCTTTGCCAATGTCAACACCTATTTCTCTGGTTGTATAATTTCCATTTTGGATGCTGATTGCAATTGCTTCTTTGATCTTTTCCTTATCCTTGACTTTTAGACCCTTGACTCTTAAGCGGCTCTTTCTTGCAGGTACTTTGTCAGTTGCAAGGATTTGAGCCACTAGCCATCTACCTCCCCTTTGGTTACAGTCACACCTAGAACTGACAGAAGCAGTGGGCTAGTAGGGGGATAGATATACCAGATAATAGATAATAAAGTCGGAAAAATTGTTAGTGTAACTTGATTTGTATGCATGAAAATATTTAGTGGTGGTGATTTTTTGAATGAATATTGAGATATCGCGACTATGCAACAAGTTATGCAACAGTTTTGGTGCATTAGAACGCTTGCAGAAAGTGATTTTCCCAAATAATTATTCCACAGATGCGCCGCAGTCAAAAAACATTCGTCAATCATGATTGACCGATATCAGATAGTTTTAAATCAGGTAAGACTTCAGTCATTTCCGTATATGCACCCTCAGGACAAAAGATACCCTGATTACATTGCCGATCAGATAAAGAAGGGAACCACTACGTGCGCCCTGACATGCAAGGACGGAGTGGTGCTCGCAGCCGACACGCGCGCAAGTGCAGGGCTGTTTATCGCCGACAGGCACGTCATGAAGATCCAAAAGGTGGACCAGCACCTTGCAATGACGATCGCCGGCGGCGTCGCTGACGCGCAAAACCTTGTTGACACGATGCGCTACAACGCCAACCTTTACCGCTTCCAGAGCAAGGAGCTCTTGCCAGTCAAATCTGCGGCCAGGCTTTGCTCAAACATTCTGTTCAACCAGCGTTACTTCCCGTACTATGTCCAGATAATCATGGCAGGCTACACTCAGGATGAGGGAAGTCGCATCTACAACATCGACCTCTTTGGCTCGCTTACAACGGAAAAGTTCATCTCTACTGGCAGCGGCTCGCCGGTTGCATATGGCTACCTAGAGTCGGAGTACAGGGACAACATGAGCGTGAACGACGCGTACAAAGTTGCAATGCAGGCGATAGCTGCGGCAATCAGGCGCAACGCCGGCACCGGTGACAGCATCAATGTGGTAATCATTGACAAGAATGGCTACCGCGAGATGTCAAAGGAAGAAAAAGCGGCGGTGGGCGTAGTCTTTTAGGCTACTCCGCTATTGCCCACATTATTTCCGTTTTTACAATCCTTAATAATTTATCTCTTTCATGAACAGGCTGCTGTCAAGCTTTGAGAATCGTGACAGGTCGATTCCTGCCCCCGGCTCCATTATTTCTCGGATATAGCTGCCGGCAGCTGCCTCCTGCCACCACATATCTCCAAATCGGCCCTGCAAATGGTGGTCAAGCTCGGCAGCACGGACTGCAGCCAGCATATAGCTCGGTACGTACATTATCGCGTCAGGCAGTATGTGGTGGAGCATCCAGTATTCTCCGGGCATTTCAAGGCCAGTGTATTCCCTTATCAGTTCAGCATAGAGGTCGCTTGCCTTTTCCATCGATAGTTTCTTACGCCAGAACTCTGCCTTCATGAGAGAATTGGCCGTGTAGAAGGTGACGAAAAAGAGCTCCATGAACCTGTTCCTTTCCTCGATTTCTTTCAGAACTCGCTCGTCGCTGACTCCAAGCGATGACAGGTACTTGATGTTCTTTGTTAGCCTCTCCAGAAATATCGAGAATATTTCCGCAATACCCATGGAAAAGCCGTAGCGGTTCCAGTATTCGGCCTGCGGGTTTATTGAAGATGCGTGCACCGCATGCCCCATTTCGTGGTAGCAGCCCTGAAGGTCAAAGTACGGGCTTTCACTTTTGTACAGGACGCGTATGTCAGCCGGTATCTGCACGAAAAAGCATATCGGCGAAGGATACTTGTTCTTTCTATTTTCGGTGTCAAAGCGGATTGACGACAGGTTGAACTGCATTGCATCAAGCGTACGCTTTACCTGCTCCGGCGGGTTTACTCC
This sequence comes from Thermoproteota archaeon, assembly GCA_040757615.1. GTDB lineage: Archaea > Thermoproteota > Nitrososphaeria > Nitrososphaerales > Nitrososphaeraceae > Nitrososphaera. Next base: position 4,286 of record JBFLWZ010000114.1, read on the forward strand.
TGCAAACTCTTTTTCAATGTCGGCATATACTCTGTTGCGGAAAAAGTAAAAATCGTCATAGTATTCGGCTTCCCGTTCTAGCACTTTTTTTGACATTGTCGCAAGCGCTTCCTGAAAGGGCTTTTTCGCCTGCCTGCCCATCGACTTTACAAAATCTATCAGTCGAGAGTAAGAGACTTTTTCATTTTCCAGATAACCGTCAAGGGGATCCAGCTTTTTCCCAGAGTATTGCGCATAGACCTTGCCCATTTCTGAGAACCGCTCTTTGATGACCGGCGAGATGTGCCTTGTCTTTGAAACAAATTCGTCAAACACCTGTTTGCGCTTCGCAGGATCCTTTTGCGCGCTGTTGAACTGTCGCCATGAGCTCCAGTTGACAGGAACGCTTCCAAAGCGGTGGCGCGAAGAAACTATCTTTTGGTTGCGCAAATTGTATAATTTCAGCTCCAGCTTTTTCGTTGACGCATCTGCAATGTTTTCAAGCGAGCTCAGGAACAGCTCCCTTGGTTGCGAGAAAGAGCCGAGAAAGATCTTCGCGCTGATTGATCTCATCTCGGCCAGCTGCTCTATCACCTTTTCGTTGTATTGTAGGCCGGCGTGCTGCTTGTAGCGCTCGTCATTCTCTGCAACATAGATCCGCTCGTCAAGATGGCACCACTGCTCAAGATTCATGCCACTGCCGGTGGCATCCGATCCAATTTAAGTTTGATCGCTTCGTTGAGTCGATATTTAAGATTTTGTCCAAACGTTTGGATCAAGCGTTATATCGATTTTCGATGAACCTTACTCATGTCTAGCGCCCATTATCCAGCTCTTGTGGGCAGAAGAATGTCCAGGCGCGACTTTCTAAAACTGATGGCAGCCGCCTGTACGGTCATGACGTTTGCACCGTTTGTTGACTGGGGCAAGTTCCTTCCAAACAATAGGACAAGCACTCTGGAGAAGACCAAGATAGAGATCAGGGGCAGCCAGCCTGTAAACATCCACACCTTCCCCGTAAACAGCTCTGAAGTCGTAATCTATCCCAAGACCGACGACCCCGTTCTAAACCAAGAGGCATTCAGAACATGGCAGCTGATCCGCTTGCCGAAGGAGATCAATGGCGATGTAGATGACGTTTCGTCGTTTCGGCTATACAGTATGATATGCCTTCACCTCTGGTGCCTCTGGAAATATTTCCCGCGAGAACCTCATAAGGAAGACCCCTCCAGAGTCGTTGGCGGAATGGGCGCCTGCCCCTGCCACGGCAGTATGTACGACCCGCTGACAGGCGTGGCGTACCAGGGGCCGGCGGCACTTCAGAGTCCACCTTCAAACGCCTTGCCTAGGCTGGACCTTGAGGCAGATGCAAATGGCGATCTATGGATACTGCCACCAATATGGGACGCACGCAAGAACGGCATAGTGGGCTACGGGAGGTATGTAGCCTAGTTGCCGAAGATTTTTATCTTGAATCAGCGTATGTTGTACTGTTGCTCCAAGCAGGAGGTTCTCTCTGCTAGAATGAGCACAAAAAGCCTCAGCCTAGCAATCTTCCTGTTCACCGCTCTCACCCTCACGCACGCAGCCTTTGTCGATTACCGCTCTGGCGCAGCCGAGACCCAGCCGCAGTTCAAGATCATGCAGGACAGCAAGATAGCCGCAAACCAGATGGTGTATCTCCAAGCTAGAAAGCTTGGTGGAGCGGAACTTGTACTTGATGTAGGCAAGTCAGACAGGCGCGGCATCTGGAGGGGCGAGACAAGAGCGAAATGGACTGAAAGTGGACTGTGCTGCGGCGTGTTCGAGCTCTTGGTTAAGATGAAGGGAGGCGCCACGAGGATGGCGCTGCTAAGGTCCATGCAAGAGCCCAAGAACAAGCTTCAGCTGTCGCACGAGCTTGACATCGATTGGAAGGCGGTGGACTGCCACATTGCAAAGCTGATACAGTTCAATCTCGTTGAAGAGACCCTTACTGTAGGCACCTGCAAGATCTATTCCATCACACAGAAGGGAAGGCGCGCTCTGAAACTGGTTGACAGGTGGGGGCCAGGCAGCATAGAATGCTCTTGATCGTTTGAAAATAAGGATAAAGAGGAAAAAGAGGGTTGCGCTTACGCGCCAGCCATGTTGTTGCGGAGTTCTACTCCTCGGTGGTCTTCAGAGGCTTCTGCCGCAGCCCTGTGCATTTCTGACATGGCACAGCCCATCTGTGCCTCTGGCTTGCCCCTTCTCATCAGGCCCCTGTAGAGACCTGCTTCAAGGGTCTGACCATGGGCCTTCTCCCACTCTTCGACCGGGATGCTGTACTTCTTTTGGATCCTGTCGCGGTACCATTCCGGGATGACGTTGAATGCGCAGAATGGAATGATTCTGAGGTCTGGCGTCAGGTAGTGTATGTCGCACCTCTGGAGCCTCTCAAGATCTTCGTTATACTTGTCCTGGAAG